>NZ_VPBE01000003.1:0-254240 GCF_013418895.1 Acinetobacter sp. YH12116
GGCTTAGATTTTAAGCCATCTATACCGTGTGCCTGATATTTGCGCAACCATGTAGAAAGAGTTCCAACTTCTTTTAATTTAAAAAATCTTAAAGCATCGATAAGTGACAAGCCATCATTCAATATTTTAAGAACAACTTTAAGTTTGAACTCTGTAGAGTAGGTTATGCGATGAGATTGAGGTTTCAAGCCGTCTTCGCCAAGAGTCTGGTATATAGCAACCCATTGTCGAATAGTAGCTCTGTCTAATTTATATTTATTAGCTGTTTTTCTAAACCCATCATCATTTTTATTTGATAAATAATTTTGAACAACTTCAAGTTTAAACTGTTGAGAATATTTAGCCATAGAAAAGCACCCTTCAAATTGGACTAAGAGTGTCCAAATTTCGGGGTGCAGATCATTCGGGCTGGTTTTTTTATGTAGTTTGAATAGAGAGCTATAAAGAGGTGAGCATTATCCTGGTCGCGCTATATAGATATAGAAGGAAGGCGTGTAGCGATCGCAGGAAGTGGTGCAATACTTTTAGCACTTCATTGAAGGAGATGATTTTTATCTTTTTATAATCATGGGCTGGCGTTGGGAGCTATCCTGATCAACGCCAGATGCAGCTTTGTTTGAATCAATGAGAAAAATCAGATTTCCCACTCATGGTTGCATTCGCGGCATTTCCATTTCTTCTGGTTTTGCATAAAAGCCTGCATTGAAATTTTAAAATCTGGCAAATCACGATAGAACATGAAGCCGGCAATTAAACAGATCACAAAGACAATTACGGTTGCTGTTTGCAGGGTGGTGCCCGCACCATCCCCAAAAATCCACATGGCAATACTAATCAGCACCAGCAGCAATAAAATAAAAATAGCTGGAATCAGAAATACCAGGCTTTTTGGCACCACCGGACGTGGAGCTGCTTGGCCTGCTTGCGCAACAGGCATGATTTTCGGGCTTTGACACTTCGGGCAACGGTATTGCATTACAACTCCAAAATTCTAATCTGTGGTTTATTTTAATCGGAATACATCAGAAAGCAAAAAAGCACAGCAAAATAAAACAACAGGCAATAAAAAACCCAAGTCATAATGCTTGGGTTTTTTATCAGATCACTTTAAACGTGAGCTTAAATATGGCGTCCCTACGGGGATTCGAACCCCGGTTACCGCCGTGAAAGGGCGATGTCCTAGGCCTCTAGACGATAGGGACTTATTGAGGCAACACAATTATGAAACCATGGTGGAGCCAAGCGGGATCGAACCGCTGACCTCTACAATGCCATTGTAGCGCTCTACCAACTGAGCTATGGCCCCAGTCTGTGTGAGCGCTATATTATGAAGATAATGCTCACACGTCAACAAAAAACTGCATTAAATTGCATCAACTGCATCATTTTTCGGCAATTTTAAGCTTTCATTGAGTTTTTCCCAGGCTTTTAGCTCTTTTTTGCTTGGTCCGCCCACAATTTCCAGTGCATGACGCAGACGGGCAAAAGTTAAATCCGGACCAATAGTGACCATGGTCTGCATGACTGGGGTAGATGCAGTTGAACCGGCAATGGCAATAAAGAACGCTGGCATAAAGTCGCGCAGTTTAATTTCCATTTGTGCGGCCAGGTCCATTAAGGTCTGGCTCACGGTGTCATTGTTCCAGGTGAACAGACTTTCCAGACGCCAGATGGCAAACTGCAAGCTTTGACGCACCTGTTCTTCAGACAGTTTTTTGCTTTCAAACTGTTCTTTTGAAAGTGTCGGGAAATGGTTGAAATAGTGCGCAGACCAGTTCACGGCTTCAGATAATAAGTTGATACGTGGCTGAATCGCGGCAGCAATCTCTTCCAGCTTGGCGCGATTGGCTTTCCAGGCCAACAAGGTATCCAGCAGTTCAGCCGGAGAAAGGGCTTTAATCCACTGACCGTTGAGCCAGTTCAGTTTTTCCACATCAAAGATTGGACCGCCCAAAGACACACGGTTGATGTCAAAGTGTTCAATCATTTCCGCCAGGGTGAATTTTTCACGCTCATCCGGCATTGACCAGCCCATGCGGCCCAAATAGTTCAGCAAGGCTTCTGGCAGTACGCCAATGTCTTTATAGTAGTTGATTGAAGTCGGGTTCTTGCGTTTTGACAGTTTGGATTTGTCCGGGTTACGCAGCAGCGGCATGTGGCACAGTACCGGCATGTTCCAGCCAAAGTATTGATACAGCAACTGATGTTTTGGTGCTGATGGGATCCATTCTTCACCACGAATGACATGGGTAATTTGCATTAAATGGTCATCGACCACGTTGGCTAAATGATAAGTTGGCAGGCCATCGGTTTTTAGCAGAATCTGCATGTCGACTTGCGCCCAAGGAATTTCCACTTCACCGCGCAGCATGTCGTTAAATTTGCAGATGCCTTCGGTTGGAATTTTCATGCGGATTACGTGTGGTTCGCCTGCCGCCAGACGACGCTGAACTTCTTCAGCGGAAAGCTGTAAACCGCGACCGTCATAACGTGGAGATTCGCCACGTGCTTGCTGTTCAGCACGCATCTGGTCCAGTTCTTCTGCAGTTGCGAAGCAGTAGAAGGCATGACCTTTTTCAACCAGTTCCAGTGCATACTGTTTATAGATGTCCATACGCTCCGATTGACGGTATGGCGCATGTGGGCCACCCACATCTGGACCTTCTGACCAGTTCAGGCCTAACCAGCGCAAAGAATCAAGAATCATTTTTTCAGATTCAGGGGTTGAGCGCAGCTGGTCGGTATCTTCAATACGCAAAATAAACTCGCCGCCATGCTGTTTGGCAAAGCACAGGTTAAACAAGGCAATATATGCAGTGCCTACATGCGGAAAACCGGTAGGAGAAGGAGCAATACGGGTACGAACAGTCATAATCAGTAATGAGTCAGAATGTAAATTGGAATCTATTATAACGAAAAAGCCTGATCACTTAATGCTTTATTCTGCATTCGATGATCAGGCTGCAACAGCACGCGGCTTGAGGGGGGAGTCAGCCACGCGCAGGTTCAGTTCAATCCGGTCAATTAAGACTGGTTTGAGCTGAAGAAGGATTGTACAAAACGGCTAAAACGCTGGTTTTGTGAAGCAAAGAAATTCTGGGTCGGCGCTGCTTTAATTGACGTCATCATTTTCAGGTCATTATCGGCTTGCAGCTTGTCTGTTTTGGTGGTGCCTAACTGTTCTTTTTGCTGCAACAGGGCTTTTTCAATGAGGGAAGGTTTTGCTGGCGTCATTTTCACCGCAGTATGGGTATTTTTAACCACTGCCGTATGGCTGGTTTGTGCCATCAGGCCCAATCCTAAACTTAAACACAGTACATAGACTGACTGTTTCATCCTGATACTCCCCCAAACTGGTTTTGGATTTAATTTTTTTACGTTGTGGCTACTATATAACCACAGATAAAATGCAAAAAGTAAGAACTGCATCACACTTTTTACAAAAATATAAAAAATGTCAGGCTGCTGGTTACTTCTATTCACATTTCGCTGTTGAGTATATGTTTTAGCAAATAACTGTGAAGAGAAAGTGAAGATCAGCAACAAAACTTATCTTATATCATATTTTTTTATATATAATTATGCAAGTTTCGCATTTTATTGATATGTAACTGGGTGTTTTGGTGAATGGATCAAGTGCGGGCTATCTCATCTTAATCTTGCTTTAAATCAGCACGGTTTGCCAAGCGTCTGAAAGCCGGGTTTATTCATATTTTTGAATATCTATTCCATAAAAAGCTATAACCTGATTTTGGCCCATCGGTTATGCTGCTTTTTAAAAGAAAAACAAATGATTAAAAGAAAAAATTGCCCATCTTAAAACGAAAGTAAAAATTTTTCTGAATTGCGATTTATGATTTTATTTCATATAGTTAGCATTAATGTAGATAACCTATTTGTGCTGTCATGAAATCTCAAATTAAAGCTTTATTTTCAGCGGCTTTGCTGGCAACCGGCCTTGCGGCAACAGTCAATTCTGCCCAGGCAGCGGATCGTCAATTTCTGAACGTGTCTTATGATGCGACACGCGAATTCTATGATGAATTTAATGCCTCGTTTGGTGATTACTGGAAAAAGCGCACCGGTTTAAGCGTGAATTTCAAGCAGTCTCATGGCGGTTCAGGCAAACAGGCGCGTTCAGTGGTCGATGGCCTGAAAGGTGATGTGGTGACTTTGGCACTGGCCAACGATATTGAAGAAATCGTCAGATCGGGTCAAATCCAGCCGGGTTGGCAAAAAGAGTTCCCGCATAACTCGGCACCATATACCTCAACCATCGTATTTATGGTGCGTAAGGGCAATCCAAAGCACATCAAAGACTGGACCGATTTAACCAAACCGGGTGTACAGATTATTACCCCAAACCCGAAAACCGGTGGTCTGCCACGTTGGGTATACCTGTCTGCATGGGGCTATGCATTGAAACAGCCGGGCGGCAATGAAGCCAAAGCCAAAGATTTTGTCAGCAAGATGTATCACAACGTTAAAGTGATGGACTCTGCAGCACGTGCCTCAATGACCACTTTCGCAGAACGCGGCATTGGCGATGTACTGCTGACCTGGGAAAACGAAGCGCTGGTGACCCTGAAAACACTGGGTAAAGACAAGTTTGATATTGTTTATCCATCGATGTCGATTTTAACCGAGCCTTCAGTGGCGATTGTTGACCGTACCGTAGAGCGCAATGGCAACAAGTGGCTGGCAACCGGTTATATCAACTATTTATATTCACCGCTGGGTCAGGAAATGGCAGCCAAACATTTCTATCGTCCACGCAATGAAAAGGTACTGGCCAAGTATGCGCATCAGTTCCCGAAACTGAAAACCTTCACCATTGATGAAGTATTTGGTGGCTGGGCCAAAGCGCAGCAAACCCACTTTGCGAACGGCGCCATCTTCGACCTGATTTATAGCAGCAAGCGTTAATCATCTGCGGACTGGTTAAAAAATAAATTCAAACAGCCTCCTTGTGAGGCTTTTTGAATATTTGGCAAAATCACAAAACGGTTTTCTCTATGAAAAGTAATATTTCTGTACAAAAAGTCGTTTGGAGCTTTGTCAAAACAAGGTAATAATGTGCAGTTAAATTTTGGCTGTATTGATTGAATCCCTATGTCGCATATTTCTGTATTACTCCACGAAACTGTTGATGCCTTGCTGGCAGAACGCAATACAGGAATTTATGTCGATGGCACCTTTGGCCGCGGCGGGCATACCCGTTTATTGCTGTCCAAATTAGATGAACATGCGCGTGTGTATGCCTTTGATAAAGACCCACAAGCCTTAGCGGTTGCAGCAGAACTGGAACAGCAAGATCCGCGGTTTAAAATTATTCATGCCAGCTTTGCCGATTTAAAGCAGGAACTGGCCGCACGTGGTATTGAACAGGTCGATGGCGTGATGGCCGACCTGGGCGTATCGTCTCCGCAGTTGGATCAGGCTGAACGCGGTTTTAGCTTTATGCAGGATGGCCCGCTGGATATGCGTATGGACAACTCGCAAGGTGAAACCGCGGCAGAGTGGCTGCTGCAGATTGAAGAAGAAGCACTGGCCAATATTATTTTTAAATATGGCGAAGAACGTTATAGCCGCCGTATAGCTAAAGCCATTAAAAACGCCGGTTTGATTGAAACCACCGGCCAGCTGGCCGAAATTGTAAAAACTGCCCATCCAAAATGGGAAAAGCATAAACATCCGGCAACGCGAACATTTCAGGCCATTCGTATTGCTATTAATAAAGAATTAGAAGATATTGATATTTTCTTGCCTCAGGCCGTGGAAGTGCTGAAGCCTGAAGGCCGTCTGGCGGTCATTAGCTTCCACTCTTTAGAGGACCGTTTGATTAAACAGTTTATTCAAAAAGAATCAAGCTTGGCAGAAGATACCGGTTGGGGGCTGCCGCAAGTACAACAAGATACCCGCCGTTTAAAAAAGATTGCTCGTATCCGTGCGAGTGAAGAGGAAGTCAAAGCCAATCCGCGTTCACGCAGTGCGTGGCTGCGTGTGGCTGAAAAGTTAGCTTGAACAGGCGAAGAATGAAAACCAAAGCAGTTGAAAACAATACAGAACAGTCACGACTGAAAAAAATGGTCGTCTATTTGATTTTGTTGGCCCTGGTGTTTATCAGTGCGCTCATGGTGGTCTTTCAGGTGTTTGAATATCGACATGATTATCGTCAGCTCAGTTCTTTTATGCGTGAGCGCGATGATCTCAATGCCGAGTGGGGCCGTCTGCTGATTGAACAGCAGACCTTTGGTGCCACCGCCCAGATCGGGACACGTGCCGTAACCCAGTTACGCATGTATTCACCACCCACCGCACAAACTGTGGTGATTTCATTGCCGACGACTTCAGAACAGAAACAATAGGGCTGGCTGTACATGGTAAATTCGCGTAAGAAGCAAACAGGTAAAAAACAGCAGTCTGTTACCCAAAAAAGCAGTTTAAATGTCGATATGTGGCGCTTCTACCTGATGTGGGGAACGGTGCTGCTGGTCTTTGTGGCGCTGGTCTGCCGGGCCTTTTATGTGCAGATTATCAATCATGATTTTCTGCAGAATAAGGCCAATGCCAATATTCTAAGAACTGAAAAACTCAAAGCCATGCGCGGCGTGATTTACGACCGGCATGGCGTGCCTTTGGCGATTAGTACCCCCATCATGAAAGTGGTGATTGATCCGCGTGATTATTTTGAGGCCAAAGAGCTGTATGACGACACCATGGCCGAGCTGGCCAAAGACCCGAATAACCGCAAACTCAAGCGTCAACTGCCCAATAAAAACCTGAATCTGGATGAACTGGCCGATGCGGTGGGCATGGACCGTCAGGAATTGCATCAGAAAATGCATGAGCGTCCGCGTTCGCGTTATCTGGTGCTGCAAAAAGAAGTACCGCCACAGCAGGCGGAGCTGATCCTGAAGCGCAACTTCCAGGGTGTCTATACCGAGAAAAACTATAAGCGTTATTATCCGCAGCCACAGCCGAATGCCCAGATTATTGGCCTGACCAATAGTGAAGGCACCGGGATTGAAGGTCTGGAAATGCAGCTGAACAGCCGTCTGGCTGGGGTCGATGGCGAACAGCAAATTATCCGTGATAAACGTGGTAACCGGGTTAAAGATCCGGAAGTGATTAAAGAAGTCGAGCACGGTGAAAATATCACTTTAAGTATCGACTCGCGCCTGCAATACATCATGTATCGTGAACTGACCGCTGCCGGCGTGGCCAATAATGCCCGTTCTGCCACAGCCATTGCAGTCGATGTGAAAACCGGTGAAATTCTAGCCATGACCAGCTGGCCATCGTATAACCCGAATGACAAAAAGGGCCTGGAGAACAAAGATGCCATGCGTAACCGCGGGGCAGTCGATTCCTTTGAGCCGGGCTCGACCATGAAGCCATTTACCGTGGCCATGGCGCTGGAAAGTGGTAAATATTCGGCCAATACTGTGGTCAATTTAGGGGGTGGTTCGATGCGTGTTGGTAACCATACCATCCGTGATACCCGCAATTATGGCAATTTGACCCTGGCTGGCATTATCCAGAAATCGTCTAACGTCGGCGTGGCGAAAATTGCCCTGTCTTTGCCCTATCCAACCTTGCCCACCTTCTATAAACGCTTGGGCTTTGGCCAGCGTTCGGCTGTGAAATTCCCGGGTGAAAGTGCCGGTCTGATTCTGCCGCCGAGTAAGTGGAATGTCTCTGAAGTCGCAACCATGTCCTATGGTTATGGCCTGAATGCAACCGTGCTGCAGCTAGCCGATGCCTACGCCATGCTGGCCAATAAAGGCGTCAAGATGCCGCTCAGCCTGTTCAAGCTGGAAGAGCAGCCACAAGGCGAACAGATGATTGATCCAAAAATTGCCGATCAGGTACTGCTGATGATGGAAGCAGCCACCTTGCCGGGTGGAACCGCGACCCGTGCTGCTGTACAGGGATATCGCGTGGCCGGTAAAACCGGTACCGCGCATAAGCTGCGCGCCGACCGTAAAGGTTATTCGCAAAGTGAATACCGTGCCTTGTTCGCCGGGGTGGCACCTGTGAGCGATCCGCGTATTGCGATGATTGTCGTGGTTGAAAATCCGCAAGGTACCTACTACGGCGGTACAGTCTCTGCACCGGTGTTTGCCCGTGTGATGCAGGAATCCTTACGTTTAATGAATGTACCTTTAGATAAACCTTTAGATACAGCACAAATCCAGTAAATAGGTGATGAATGTCCATTACATTTCAAGATCTTTACACCGTTGAGCATGTTGCTGGATGGAGGTCACAACCCTTTGCAGGCTTCAGCTTAGACAGCCGCAAAGTTACAGCAGGGCAAATTTTTATTGCCCTGACCAGTTTTTCGCAGCCTGAAAAAACCGTCCAGTTTGCCGAAGCAGCGTTGGCACGTGGCGCGTTGGCCATTATTGCAGAAACCGATTTGGGTCTGCCGAATCAGCTGATCGTACCGGAGGTACGTCACTTAATGGGGCAGTGGCAAAAACAGTATCTGCATGCCACGCAGCCGCTGCAGGCTGCACGTATTCTGGCGGTTACCGGTACCAATGGCAAAACCACCATCGCCCGTCTGATGGCAGAACTGCTGATGTTACAGCGCAAACCGTGTGCGGTGATGGGCACCACCGGCAATGGCATTTTGCCGAATCTGGAAGCCTCTTCGCATACCACGCTAGATGCCTTACAGCTCCAGCAGGCCCTGCACAGCTATGCCCAGCAAGGCGCTGAATTTGCGGCAATTGAAGCCAGTTCACACGGACTGGAACAGGGTCGTTTAAATGGCTGTAGCATTGAAATTGCCGTGTACAGCAACTTAAGCCGTGACCATCTGGATTATCATGGTACGCTGGAGGCCTATGCTGAAGCCAAAGCCGCGCTGTTCCGTTTTGCCAGCTTAAAAGTGGCGGTCATTAACCTGGATGATGCCTTTGCTGAAGTTATGCTGGCCGCCGCGCGTCAGAATCCGGCACAACCAAAAATCCTGACTTATTCCACCACGCAAGCGGCGGATTATCAGGTGCAGAATATCGAATACAGTCTGGCTGGTGCGCAGTTTGAACTGATCAGCGCCCAGCAGCGTTATCGTGTACACAGTCCGTTACTGGGCCATTTTAATGTGGAAAATCTGGTGGCCAGTCTGATTGCCGTTGAGCAGGCCGGATTTGACTTGTCGGATCTAATTGCCAGCGCGCCACAGCTGCAAGGTGCACCGGGACGGATGCAGGTGATTCGTGATGGCGAACGTCTGTTTGTGGTCGATTATGCGCATACACCAGATGCCTTGAAACAGGTGTTAATTACCCTGAAACGGCATGTATCGCAGCAGCTCTGGGCTGTCTTTGGCTGTGGCGGCGATCGTGATCGCGGCAAACGGCCGTTAATGACCCAAGCTGCACTAGAACAGGCCGATATCGCCTTGCTCACTTCGGATAATCCACGGACTGAATCGCCTGACCAGATTTTTGCTGACATGCAGCAGGGCATTGATTTTAGCGGCCACAGCTATCATGAAATCCGTGATCGTCGTGAAGCGATCAAGTTTGCGGTGAAGCAGGCCCAGCCGGGCGATATCGTGGTGATTGCCGGTAAAGGTCACGAAAATTATCAGGAAATTGATGGGGTGCGACACTGGTTTGATGATGTCGTTGAAGTACAGGCTGCAATTGATGCCCAGCATCATGCTACCAGCTCTGCTTATCCCGCCTAATCAGGAATTTTTATGCATACTTCAACCACCAGTACTGCGGTCCTAACGCCGTGGAGCGCAGCGCAGTTACAACAGGCTACCCAGGGTTATTGGCTGAATGGTCGTGCGCCAAACACTGAAATTAAGCGGATTTTAACCGACTCCCGTCATGCCGAAGCCGGCGATGCTTTTCTAGCACTGAAAGGTGAGCGTTTTGATGCCCACGATTTTGTGGCACAGGTGGCAGCCAGCGGCTGTCAGGTGGCGCTTGTCAGCCAGCCGGTCGATGCCGATATTTTTCAGTTGGTGGTGCCGGATACCCGCTTGGCACTGGGTCATTTGGGTGCTTATCGTCGTGCTCAATATCCCGATCTGAAAGTAATTGCCTTGACCGGTAGCAGCGGTAAGACCACCACCAAGGAAATGCTGGGCAGTATTTTATCGCGTCTGGCGCCGACCTTAATTACCCGCGGTAACCTGAATAATGATTTAGGCGTACCGATGATGTTGCTGGAGCTGCGTCCGGAACATCAATATGCGGTGATGGAGCTTGGGGCCAGCCATCAGGGTGAAATTGATTATACCTCACAGCTGGTACAGCCACAGGTAGCGGGGATCATTAATATCGGCACCGCACATCTGGGCGAGTTTGGTGGTCGTGAGGGTATTTGCCGGGCCAAATCTGAAATTTATGCGCATATTGTGGCAGATGGATGTTCGATTGTACCGGCCGCAGATGATTTTGCTGACTCGATCCGTCAGGCGGTTCGCACTGAACAGTGCCTCAGCTTTGGTAATGGCGGTGATGTGTTTGCCACCGACATTCAACTCCAACCCCAATCGGCCCGTTTCCAGTTGCATACCCCGCAAGGCGTGCGTGCAGTCGATTTACCGTTTGCTGGTGAACATAATATCCAGAATGCTACAGCCGCAGCGGCGTTTGCGCTGGCGATTGGCATTGGTCTGGATGATATTGTTGTCGGACTGGAACAGGCCCAAGGTGCCAAAGGTCGTCTGAATTTTATTCAGCACGGTGCGCATCTGTTGATTGATGATACCTATAATGCCAACCCGACCTCAATGCGGGCGGCCGGTGAAGTGCTGGCGCAGCAGGAGGGGATTCGGGTCATGGTCATCGGTGATATTGGCGAGCTGGGTGCATCGGCGGCAATTGAGCATTATAAGCTCGGCCGCGATCTGGTGTCGCTCAAAGGCCTGAACTTTGTGGTGGCGGTGGGCGAGTTTGCTCCGGCCAGCCAGGAAGGGGCACGCAGTACCCAATACGGCAAAAAACTCCAGGCCTTTTTGAATCAGGAACAGGCCTTGCCATTTTTAATTAGTCTAGTCGAAACACATCAACCTCAGTCCATGAGTTTCCTGTTCAAAGGTTCTCGTTATACCCATATGGAAACGTTGATGACTGCATTGATGGAGAAACTTTAAATGCTGTTATGGTTGTTTGAACAGCTTGCGGGCTATCACAGCTCGTTTCAGGTGGTTCGTTATTTAACATTACGTTCATTGCTGAGTGTCCTGACAGCGCTCGGGATTGGTCTTTTGCTTGGACCAGTGATGATTCGTAAGTTACAGGCATTAAAATACGGTCAGGCAGTCAGCTCGTTTGCGCCAGAAGGACATGCGAAAAAGATGGGTACTCCGACCATGGGCGGTGTGCTGATTTTACTGTCGATTGGGATTTCGACCCTGCTCTGGGCTGATCTTTCCAACCCCTATGTCTGGATTGTGCTGGCGGTTATGGTGATCTTCGGTGCGGTTGGCTGGGCCGATGACTGGATTAAAATCCGCTATAAAGACAATGCCGGACTACCGGCACGCAAGAAGTTCTTCTGGACTTCGGTGGCCTCTTTGGGCGCAGGTATTGCGCTGTACTATATTGCCACACAGCAGCCGAACCCGGCGCAAACCGCCGATATGCTGGATGTCTTAATTCCGTTCTTTAAAGATTTCAGCATTCCGTTATCCATGATTCCACTGGGTATTGGCTTTATTATTTTCACCTATCTGGTGATTAATGGTGCTTCCAATGCGGTGAACCTGACTGATGGTCTGGATGGTCTGGCGATCATGCCAATTGTACTGGTTGCGGCCGGTTTAGGTGTATTTGCCTATCTGGCCGGTGATGTGCGCTTTGCCGATTATCTGCATATTCCTTATGTCAAATACGCCTCTGAACTGGTGGTGATCTGTGCCGCCATGATTGGTGCCGGTCTGGCCTTCCTCTGGTACAACGCGCATCCGGCGCAAGTCTTTATGGGTGATGTCGGCGCTTTATCGTTAGGCGCGATGCTCGGCACAATTGCGGTGATGGTGCGTCAGGAAATCGTCTTTGCGATTATGGGTGGCGTGTTTGTGGTTGAGGCGATATCGGTCTTCCTGCAAATCGGCTCACTGCGGATGCGTAATAAACGCGTGTTCTTAATGGCGCCGCTGCATCATCACTATGAAAAGAAAGGCTGGCGTGAAACCCAGGTGGTGATTCGTTTCTGGATTATTACAATTATGCTGGTGGTTTTAGGCTTAATGACCTTAAAATTGCGCTAAGCAAATTGAACTGAAAAGTCGGCGCTTGCCGGCTTTTTTTATGGCAGCAAGCTTGGGAGAAAAACATGAACCTGCTGATGTGTCCTGTCTGTCGTCAGCCCTTAAGCCTGACCGACCGAACATGGCGCTGTGACAACAAGCACAGTTATGATGTGGCCAAACAGGGCTATGTCAATTTGCATGTGGTGCAACATAAGCACAGTAAAAATCCGGGCGATACCCCGGAGTCTGTACAGGCGCGCCGGGCATTTTTAAGTGCAGGACACTATGCGCCGCTGCAGCAGGCGGTGGTAGAGAAAATTCGCAGCCTGCGTATTGAAAACCTGCTCGATATTGGCTGTGGGGAAGGCTATTACACCAACGCCATGCAGGCTGAAGTGCTGCAATGTGTGGGCGTCGACATTGCCAAAAATGCAGTACAGGTGGCGGCCAAGCTGAATAAAGGCGTGACCTGGGTGGTGGGAACCGGTGCGACTTTGCCGGTTTTGGATAAATCAATTGATCTGTGTACCAGTCTATTTAGCCCAATTCCGAAAGAGGAAATTCTGCGGGTGTTGAAACCGGAAGCTTATCTGATGGTGGTAACCCCGGGACCGCAGCATCTGTTTGCGATGCGCGAAGCCTTGTTTGAAGAAGTTAAAGCGCATGAGCCGCAGAAGTTTGTGGAACAGCTAAAAGATGCGTTTGACTTGGTCAGTGAAGATGTGGTTGATGCAGCAATGTGCTTAAATCAGAGCGATTTAAAACATCTGATTGCGATGACGCCATATGCCTATAAGGCCAAACCGGAACGCCGTCAGGCGCTGGAGCAGCAAGATCAGTTCCCGCTGAATGCGCAATACCAGATGTATCTGTTTCAGAAAAAGTAAGTGTTTAGTCCTAAAAAAAAGCCCTCAGTTGAGGGCTTTTTGTTGTGCGTTTATAAGACTTCATCAATCAGGTTTTCAATCGCATCAGGGCGAGAATTCTGCTGCTGATTTTGCGCTGGTTGTTGCGGCTGTGCCGGTTGCTGTGGCTGAGGCTGCATTGGTGGTGGAGTCGCCTCATCCGGAATCAGGATTTCCTCACCCGGCAAATCATCAAAATCATGCTGCGGTGCAGGCGTGACCGGTGCCGGCGCAGGACGATACAGCGGACGGGCCAATGGCGGTGATGAACGATAGCGCTGCTGCAACTCCTGCTCCATGCT
Organism: Acinetobacter sp. YH12116; assembly: GCF_013418895.1. NCBI lineage: Bacteria > Pseudomonadati > Pseudomonadota > Gammaproteobacteria > Moraxellales > Moraxellaceae > Acinetobacter > Acinetobacter sp. YH12116. The sequence continues at coordinate 13,440 of NZ_VPBE01000003.1, forward strand.
GTCATTGCTGGCACTATCGCGGCTTAGCTGGTTGCCTTTACGGTCCAGACTGACCCAGGCTTCCGGTGTACCTTGCAGGGCTTTACCCATAAACTCGGTCCAGATCGGCAGGGCTGCGACACCGCCATATTCACGACGACCCAAAGTCGTTGGCTGGTCAAAACCGACCCAGGAAATGGTCACCAGTTTACCATTAAAGCCGGCGAACCAGGCATCTTTGGCATCGTTGGTGGTTCCGGTTTTTCCACCAATATCATTACGGCCAATACGCAGGGCAGCGCGTCCGGTACCGTACTGAATCACATCACGTAGAATATTGGCCATATCATAGGCCGAGCTGGATTTTAAAATACGCTGTGCCTGACGATACTGGCTGCGTTCAATCTTGTTGGCTGGCGCTGCATCTGCAGTTTGGATTGACTGATTGGTGACTTCAATCACTTCATCATCTGGCGTTTTTACTTCAGCTGTTTCAGGATTTTTTTCATCTTCACTGATACAGGCAATGCAGGCATATTCAGGATTGGCCTGATAGATGGTTTTGCCATACGCATCTTCAATACGCTGAATAAAATGCGGTTGTACCCGATAACCGCCATTGGCAAAGGTGGCATAGCCGGTGGCCATTTGCACCGGCAGCACCTGTGGCGTACCTAAGGCGATGGTGTAGTTACGCGGAATCTGGTCTTCCTGCAAGCCAAAATCCATAAATAGTTGGCGGGTACGGTCCAGACCGACGGTTTGAAGTAAGCGGACTGAAACGGTATTTCGAGATAAATACAGCGCACGGCGTAAAGGAATCATGCCCAGATAACGGCCATCCGAGTTACGTGGTGACCATTTGCCAATGGTAATTGGGCTGTCATTCAGCATGGTATGCGGGGTCATGCCGCGTTCCAGCGCCATCGCATAAACAAAGGGTTTGATAATTGAGCCTGGCTGGCGCCAGCCTTGCAAGGCACGGTTAAAGGTCGATTGATAAAAGTTATAACCGCCGACAATGGCTTCAATCGCGCCATTGTTTGGGTTAATTGCAATCAGCTGCCCCTGAACTTTGGGAACTTGCACCAGTGACCAGGAACTTTTGTTCTGGGTGGGGCGTAAACGGACAATATCGTTAACTTTGACAATTTGAGCTGCCCGGTTTGGTGCTGCGCCAACACTATTGGCATTGCGATAGGGACGCGCCCAGGACATGCCAGACCACGGGACAGTGACGGTAGAACCATCCTGCATCAGAGCTTCAAAAGAATTGTTCAGGACTTTGGTGACTTGTGCGGGATAGGTGTTGGCAAAGGCACGAAAGTCACTCAGTGGCTGGTCATGCGCTTCGGCACCGCGCCAGCCATGACGGCGGTCATATGCTTCTAGACCATTTTGCACCGCCTGTTCGGCATAGGCCTGACGTTTACTGTCAATGGTGGTGTAAACCTTATAACCAGAATCAACCGCCTGCTTGCCGAATTTTTTGACCAGTTCAGCTCGGACCATTTCCCCAACATAGGGGTGAATATTACTGATACTGCGATCCGGCATATCCAGGTTAATTGGCTCGGCAATCCCACCCTGATATTCATTCTGGTTGATATAACCGAGTTGCAGCATCCGGCCCAGAATCCAGTTGCGACGTTCTAAGGCACGTTCCGGATTGACCACTGGATTGTAACGTGATGGCGCTTTTGGCAGACCAGCAATCATCGCCATTTGCGCAATACTCAGTTCTTCCAAGCTTTTGTTATAGTAAATTTTGGCTGCTGCCGCGATCCCGTAAGCATTTTTACCGAGAAAGATTTTATTGACATACAGGGTCAGAATTTCTTCTTTGGACAGGTTCTGTTCAATTTTTCGGGCTAGAAAAATTTCAGTCAGTTTGCGTCTTAAAGTGCGTTCCGGGCTTAAATAATAGTTCTTGGCCACCTGCATGGTAATGGTCGAGCCACCGGTTTGCACATTAGAACCGGTCACCGCTTCACTCACCGCACGGCCTAGGCCTTTAAAGCTGATGCCGCTATGTTCGAAAAAGGCCGAATCTTCAGCCGCTAAAAAGGCATAGATAAACTTTTCGGGAATCTGGTTGTACTCGACAGGTACAGAAAGTTTGCCACCATACTCTGCAATTAACTGATTATCCGTGCTATAAACTTGTAAAGGCTTCAAAAGAGGCGCTTTTTTTAGAGTGGTCATTTCCGGCAAAGATGGGGCAATATAGAGATACATGCCATAAAAACCCATCGGAATGGAAACTAACACAATAATTATGAGCAAAAAAAATGGATGAACACGGCCCGAACAAGATAGCTTTTTCATAACAAGTAAGTTTTAATAAGAGCTAATGGCAAACTAATTGCTGGTCAGTATAGCCTTTACCCATACGGATTGTTAGATGAGTTATTGTATCCGTACAAAAATATAGACCACAAAGCAACTTAGTGAATGGCATTTTTTTTGGGGATAAAAAAATAATAGGAAAAACTTATTGTGCGCAGGTTATATCGTAAACCGAGTAAGGGGTTAATAGGTGTAGATATTAGTTCTACTTCTGTTAAGTTATTGGAGCTCTCTGTAAAGAATGATCGTTACTGGGTGGAAAGTTACGCCTTGGTACCGCTCCCAGAGGGCAGTGTGGTTGAGAAAAATATTCTGAATCCTGAAGCTGTAGGGGATGCGCTCGAGCGTGCCTTTAATTTGGCCAATACACCGACAACAGCTGCCGCTTTAGCGATTCCAACCTCAATGGTAATTAGCAAGACCATTGAGATGGATGCCGATATGACGGATGACGAACGTGAAGTTCAAATCCGGATGGATGCAGAGCAATATATTCCTTTCCCATTAGATGAAGTTAGCCTGGACTTTGAGGTGCTGCCTGATCGTCTGGCCAATCCAAACCGGGTCAATGTTTTGCTGGTGGCGACACGACTGGAAAATGTCGAGAGTCGCTGTGAAGCGATTGAACTGGCCGGTTTAACCCCAAAAGTGGCAGATGTCGAAAGCTTTGCCATTGAAAATGCCTTTAAAGTCTTCGCCGATACCTTGCCGATGGGGGTAAATACCATTGGTGTGTTAGACATTGGTCATACTATGACCACGCTGTCGGTACTCAAAGACAATAAAATTATCTATACCCGCGAGCAGGTCTTTGGTGGCAAGCAGCTGACCCAGGAAATCCAGAACCGTTATGGTCTGTCCTTTGAAGAAGCCGGCCGCGCCAAGAAAAGCCGTACCTTGCCAGATGATTATGATATTGAAGTGTTGGAGCCATTCCTTGAGGCGGTGGTGCAGCAGGCGGCACGTTCGCTGCAGTTCTTCTTCTCCTCATCGCAGTTTAATGAAATTGACCATATTCTGCTGGCCGGTGGGAATGCCAATATTCCAGGCCTGGCCAAGCTACTACAGCAAAAACTGGGTTACCGCGTCACCATTGCCAATCCGTTTTTACAGATGGGTTTCTCCTCCAAAATTGATATTAAAAGAATTGAAAGCGATGCCTCTTCATTGATGGTGGCATGTGGCTTGGCATTGAGGAGTTTTGATTAATGGCAAAAATTAACTTACTCCCTTGGCGTGATGAGCTAAGAGAAAAACGAAAAAAAGAATTTATTGCGGTTTGTATTGGGGCTGCATTAATTGGGGTGCTGGCCGTGACGCTGGCATGGTTCTATTACAATCATAAACTGCAGGATCAGGAACAGGCCAATCAGCTGGTGATCAGTACCAACCAAAATCTGGATGTACAGTTAAAGTCGCTGGAAGGTCTGCAAGAGCAGCGTAATGCCATTGTCGAGCGCATGAAGCTGATTCAGGGTCTGCAAAGTCAGCGTCCGGTCGCGGTACGTTTGGTCGATGAGCTGGTCCGCGTTACCCCAAGTAGCATGTATTTGACCAAAGTGGCCCGTATTGGCAATAAATTTACCTTTGAAGGCAAGGCCGAAAGTCCAAACACGGTAGCAGAGTTCCTGCGTAATCTGGAAGCATCGCCATGGTATCGTAACGCCTTCATGAATTCTTTCTTGGCCGTTGAAGAAAATAAAAACAAGGCACCAAGTTCGGTTGTTCCACGGGTAGAAGAAAGCTATGGCAGCTTCGTGGTAACGGCAGATTTGGATGAAATTGCACTTCCAGGCACAGCACCTGCGTCTGGTACTCAAGCAACAGCGGGGGCAGTACAATGAGTCTCGATCAATATGAAGAAATGAATCAGGATCCTGTTGCTGCGCCAAAGAAAAAAATGACGCTTGATAAATTCCTGCAGCAATGGAATACCTTAGATCCGAATAACTATGGCAGCTGGCCGTTTTCCGTCAAGCTGACCATCTGGATCTTTATCATTATTTTAATTGCCTTCCTGGGCTATTTCCTGGCCATCAAGCCGAAGCTGGATGCAATTTCCAATGCGCGTGCACAAGAGCAGAACCTGCTGAATGAGTTTCGTGAAAAAGATTCCAAACTGCGTAACTTGCAGCAATATCAGGCGCAGTTACAGGAAATGGAAGCCAACTTTAACCAGCAGCTACAACAGTTGCCAAAAGAAACCGAAATTCCAGGTCTGGTTGAAGATGTCAACGTTACGGGCGTGAATTCAGGCTTAAGATTTAAAAATATCCGTCTGGAAAATGAAATCAAGCAAGAGTTCTTTATCGAGCAGCCAATTTCGATTGAAGCCACCGGTGATTATCATGCTTTTGGTTCTTTTGTGAGCGGTACAGCCGCTTTACCGCGAATTGTGACCATGCATGATTTCACTATTACTGCCGGTGAAAACAAGGAAAAGAAAACCGATATTCCACAAATTACCTATGTCGCGAAAGCCAAGACCTATCGCTATGTCGGGAATACCGATGCACAGGCCGGTAATAGTACGACTCCAGCCACAGGAGCAGCACAATGATGAAATTTGAAAAACTTTCGTTGGTTCTGGTGTTGGGCCTACTGGCTGCAGGCTGTGATTCACGTATTGATGCCGTGAATGCACAAATGGCAGAAATCCGTAATCAGCCGCCGTTGCCGATTGAGCCGGCACCGACTTTTGAGCCGGCACCTGTATTTAACTATGCAGCGCATCAGCTGAAAAGCCCGTTTATGCCAAGTTCTCTGGCGGCCGAGCTGAAAATTATGGCGGGTAAACGGGTTTATCCAAACCTGTCGCGCCAGTTGCAGCCTTTAGAAAGCTATGCACTGGAAACTTTAAGTATGAAAGGTAGCATGCGCGGGCAACGCGGCGAGATTCTGGCCCTGATTCAAACTCCAGATGGGGAAATTGAACGGATTCAGCGCGGCAGCTATATGGGCTTGAATCATGGTCGGGTCATCAATATTACGCCGACACAAATTGACTTAATTGAGATTATTCCAGATGGTCGCGAAGGGTATGTTGAACGTCCAAGAAGTCTAGTACTGATTGGGCCGGCGCCATAAATTAAAGGAATAAAAATGAATAATACTGTGAAAGATTTTATTTTTGGGGATGGCATTACAATGAACAATTTGTTCCGTCAGTTTTCAATGGGCGCTGTTGCGATGGCCGTCATGCAAGTGGCCAATGCGCAGGTCAGCATTACCAATATTGTACCAATGCAAATTCCAGGACAAGGTACTGAAATTCGTGTCATGTTCAATGGCTTGCCACCTCAGCCTGCAGCCTATCAGCTTGAGCAGCCATCACGTTTGGTGCTGGATTTTGATAAAGCCCAGCAGACCTTAAAACAGGCCAGCATTCCGGTTGCGACTCGGGAAGCCAGCTCGGTTGATGTCAGTTCCGATGCCCAGCGTGCACGTTTAACGGTTAATCTGGCTGAAGCGGGTGCTTTTACTACCCGTGTTGAAGGCAATACTTTTATTCTTAAAATTAACAGCACTCAGGCAGCCGTAACACCAGTAGCTGTACAGCAGACGGCTCAAGGCGTATCGAATATCGGCTTTCAGCGCGGTGCAGAAGGGGAAGGTCAGGTAGTAATTGACCTGGCAGGCAGCAACACCCCGGTCGATGTACAACAGCAAGGCAGTAAAATTATTGTCCGTACCTTGGGTAATAAAATTCCTGCACATCTGGCGCGCCGTTTAAACGTCAATGATTTTGCCACCCCGGTATCTACCATTGATGCGCAAAATGATGGTGGCAATGGGATAATTACTATTCAGTCTGCGGGAAGCTATGAATATATGGCGTATCAGGCAGAAAATAAACTGACCATCAGTCTGAAACGTCCGGTAGATAAGAACCCATTCAAACCGCGTGCAGCACAAAGCTATACCGGCAAAAAGATTTCTTTAGATTTTCAGGATATTGAAGTGCGTCGTGTGCTGCAGTTACTGGCTGATTTTACCGGAATTAACATGGTTGCCGCCGATACGGTACAAGGCAATATCACCTTACGTCTCAAAGATGTGCCGTGGGATCAGGCACTAGATATTATTTTAAAAACCAAAAATCTGGATAAACGCCGTAATGGCAATGTGATCTGGATTGCACCCGTCGCAGAGCTGATCAAGGCCGAAGAAGAAGAAGCCAAAGCGATTGCACAAAGCGTCAAGCTGGCGCCGCTGCAAACCGAATATATTCAGTTAAATTATGCCAAGGCTGCTGATATTGAAAAACTGATTACCGAAGGTAAAAATGCGTCTAATTCCCGTAGTGGCACAAGTAACAGTACAGCCAATACTGATCCACTTGGTGATAGCGTCGGTAGTCTGCTCAGTCCACGTGGTACGGTGTCAGTTGATCCACGAACCAATACCCTGATTATTAATGATACCGCGCAAAAGATTGACCAGATTCGCAGCATGATTGACTTGCTGGATGTGTCGGTGAAACAGGTGATGATTGAAGCGCGTATTGTGCGTGCCACCACCGACTTTACTAAAGAGATGGGGGTCAAGTGGGGTATCCTGTCACAAGGGATCACGAATAATAACCATCTTTTGGTTGGTGGTAGTGATACCACACTGTGGAATTTACGTGAGCCAGAGCTTGATGAAGAGCTTGGCGGTTATACCTATGAAATTGAACGTCCACAAAACTTGAACGTCGATTTGGGGGTCACCAGCCCAGGCGCAAGTCGGATTGCCTTTGGTCTTATCAGCCTGTCTGACTTTATGCTGGATTTAGAACTGTCTGCCTTACAAGCTGATGGCTATGGTGAAGTAATTTCGACCCCGAAAGTGCTGACTGCTGACAAGCAACAGGCCAAAGTGGCTTCAGGTACGCAGATTCCATATCAGTCTGCTGAAGGAGGTGGTGCCAATGCGGTGTCCACCACAGAGTTTATTGATGCCACGCTCAGTCTGGACGTTACACCAAGCATTACCCCGGATGGTAAAGTACAGATGAACCTGAATATCACCAGTGATAGTCCAGGAACACCGACCCCAACCGGTCAGCTGACCATTAACAAAAACTCGATCAATACCAATGTACTGGTCGATAATGGTGAAACCGTCGTACTCGGTGGTATTTTTGAGCAGCAGACAGCCAATCAGCAAACCAAAGTGCCATTCCTGGGGGATATTCCGTATTTAGGCCGTTTATTCCGTAAAGATATTAAATCGGACAATAAACGTGAGTTGCTGATTTTTGTGACACCACGAATTGTTAATGACAGTGTTTCAAGAAATCATTAATATATTTTCAATTTAACAAAATAAATAGGTGACTCCTTGCCAAGCAAAGAGTTTAACGCCCTGCCAAATATCTATTTGGTGGGGCCGATGGGGGCCGGAAAAACCACGGTAGGGCGACATTTGGCAGAGCTGCTCGGACGCGAGTTCCTGGACAGCGATCATGAAATCGAGCGTCGTACCGGGGCCACCATTCCCTGGATTTTTGAAAAAGAAGGGGAAAGCGGTTTCCGTAGCCGTGAAACCACCGTCATTGACGAGCTGACCTCTCGTACTCAACTGGTTCTTGCCACCGGCGGTGGTGCAGTCACCCAGGCCCCAAACCGTGAATTCCTCAAACAGCGTGGTATTGTGGTGTATCTGTATACTCCGGTGGAAATCCAGTTGCAACGTACCTACCGCGATAAAAACCGTCCTCTCCTTCAAGTTGAAAATCCTGAACAGAAACTGAAAGATTTGCTTGCAGTACGCGATCCATTATATCGTGAGGTGGCGCATCATATTATTGAAACCAATCAGGGGGCAGCCCGTGATCTGGCGCAAAAAATCCTGAATGTGATCGTGGCGAAGAAATCAATTTAATTGAGTACAGTGTTTTAAAACCATGCAAACCTTATATGTTGAACTCGGCGATCGCCGTTACCCGATTTTTATTGGCAGTGATTTAAATCCTCAGACCTTACTGGAACCTTATATTCAAGGCAAGCAAGTCATGATTGTGAGCAACAGTACCGTGGCGCCTTTGTATTTAGAGCACTATCAAACTGCCATAGAAGCACTGGGTAAACAGGTGGCAACATGTATTTTGCCCGATGGTGAAAAATACAAGGATATTCAGCATCTCAATCTGATTTTTGATGCCCTGCTGGAGGCCGGGTTTAACCGCGATTGTACCGTGCTGGCACTCGGCGGCGGTGTGATTGGCGATATGGCCGGTTTTGCCTCAGCCTGTTTCCAGCGCGGCGTGTATTTTATTCAGGTACCGACCACCTTGCTGTCTCAGGTCGACTCCAGTGTGGGTGGGAAAACCGGGATTAACCATCCGCTAGGTAAAAACATGATTGGTGCCTTCCAGCAACCGCAAGTGGTGCTGGCCGATATGTCACAGCTAAAAACCTTGCCCGATCGTGAACTGTCTGCCGGTCTGGCCGAAGTGATTAAATATGCACTGCTGGGTGATATTGAGTTTCTGAACTGGTTAGAACAGCACATGGATGCCTTGGTGGCGCGTGATCCGGTTTTACTGGCAGAAGCGGTGTACCGTTCTTGTGCGCACAAAGCCCGTATTGTCGCCAATGATGAAAAAGAGCAGGGCGAACGCGCATTGCTGAATTTAGGCCATACCTTTGGTCATGCTATCGAGTCTTATCTCGGCTATGGCGAATGGCTGCATGGTGAAGCGGTTGCGACCGGCATGGTGATGGCCGCCGATTTATCGTATCGGATGGGCTGGATTTCCGCAGACGATGTTGAGCGTACAAAAAGAATCATTTCTCGTGCCCAATTGCCGATAGTATGTCCTAAAATTCCGTTGGATGATTTTCTCGGTTTTATGGCCCATGACAAAAAAGTGCTGAATGGCCAGTTGCGACTGGTATTAATGCAGCGTCTGGGACAGGCCATCATTACCCGGGAATTTGATCCGGAATTAATGAAACAGTCTATTCTTGCGCATCAGGCAGCATAAATAAGGGATCCCATGGCAGCAGCATCACAAAGCGTCAAACAACGTGTTCAGAATTCCATCTGGTTGGTGTGTGGTGCGCTGTGTCTGCTGCTGGCGATTATCTTCTGGGCCATTACCGATCGTGATGAGCTGGTTGAAGTCGAAAAAGCCCCGGAATCAGAAGTTGAATTGCAGATTCAGCCAGCAAAAGTCGCGGCAACCGCGCATTTGGGTGCCTTGATTGATGAGGTCAAACCGCTGGAACAAACTAAGCGGTTAACCGCTTCGGGGCTGCATGAGCCTGAATTTCGTGGCACCAAGTTTATCTCCGAGCAGCGAAAGCACCAGACCATTGAACTGTTTCGTGTGAGCGAAGAAGACATTATCAAGGGCTTTCTGAAAAAACAGGCTGATCGCCAGAATTTTCTTTATATTCGCTTGAGTGGTGAAAACCGCGCCGAGCAATATGTGTTGCTGTATGGCAATTATAAAAATACCAGTCAGGCGCGAAGCGCTTTAGAACAGCTGGCGCTGCAATTGCCTGCATCGGTCAAACCGGTGGTAACCAGCTTTATGGACTATCTACCGTTTGTGAATGACCTGGGTGCAGAGGAAGTGGGCCTGAACAATAAACTTTATGAAGTGGCTTTAAAGCCGGCTGCGCTGCCGAAAATTGATGAAAGTCTGCTGGCTGCACCAAAACAGAGCGCAACCAGTCCGCAACGCTCCACCACAACCACCACCGTAACCCGCCGTGATCAGGACGGAAACGTAGTGGATGTGCAAAAATCACAAAGCGGTGTCGCTCCACCTGCACCAGCATCGAATAACACCACCACAGAACAAGAAATTAGCGATCCTTTCAATTAAACTGCCGTTCTAAAATAGCGCAGGCTGGTGTATAAAAATAAAGATATGCACAAAAACAGTGCGTATAAAATAAGCGAAACTTCCCTGAAAGCGCACCGCTCTCACTGAAACTTGCCCAAATTAAGTCATTTAAAAATAGCACAATAAAGTTGGCATCATTTTTGCATTATTGGTGCATCAATTGAGTTAATGTCCCTATTTTGGAGCAAGAAAGATTCAATGATTGTGCGAAATCGTCAAATGTTTATGCTTGATTTAAGTGCGTAAAGGCAGTCACGGTTTTCCTCAGCTTGTCATCTTGATCACTCAAGATCAGAGCCAGGAGAAATGAACTTGCTCAACATGGATCTTAAGCTAAGTCAGTCGGACCAGGTCGCAAAAGAAAGTAGATTGTTAATGCCCAGCAAGGGCGCGTTGAAAGAAGGGTACGCTATGCACATGCCATCGCCTAATACTGTAGCTCCCGCTCAAGGTTTATACCAACCGGATGAGTTTAAAGATAACTGTGGTTTCGGTTTAATCGCCCATATGCAGGGTGATGCAAGCCATGATCTCGTCAAGACCGCCATTCATAGTTTGAGTTGTATGACCCACCGTGGTGGTATTGCCGCAGATGGCAAGACGGGCGATGGTTGCGGTCTATTGCTTGCCATGCCAAAGCAGTTCTTCCGTGAAGAAGCCAAACGCTTAAGTGACATTACCTTAAGTGAAGTGTTTGCTGTGGGCACCATTTTCCTGAGCCTCGATCCGGCCTTAGCTGCGCATGCCAAACAGACATTGACCAAAGAAATTGAAGCAGAAGGCTGTAAAGTCATTGCCTGGCGTGTAGTGCCAACCAATAACGATGCCTTAGGCTCAATTGCCATGCAGTCTTTGCCTGCCTTTGAACAGGTCATCGTGAACTGCCCGATTGGCGTGACTGAAGTTGAATTTAACCGTAAATTATTTTTGGCGCGTCGCCGTGCCGAGCAGCAACTCAGCAATGATCCGTATTTCTATGTGACCACTTTATGTTCAACTGTGATCAGCTATAAAGGTCTGATGATGCCAGCTGCGATTGCTGACTTCTATACCGACCTGGCTGATGAGCGTTTAGCGTCCCATATTGTGGTATTCCACCAGCGTTTCTCGACCAATACCTTGCCGCGCTGGCCGCTGGCGCAGCCATTCCGTTATCTGGCGCACAATGGTGAAATTAACACCATTACTGCAAACCGTAACTGGGCGCTGGCACGTACCCCTAAATTTGAAAACCCGTTGTTGCCGGGCTTAACCGAGCTGAATCCAATTGTGAACCGTACCGGTTCAGATTCATCCAGCCTGGACAATATGCTGGAAATTCTGGTGGGTGGCGGTATGGATCTGTTCCGTGCGCTGCGTATGCTGGTACCACCAGCCTGGCAGAACGTGGAAACCCTGGATGCAGACCTGCGTGCCTTCTATGAATTTAACTCGAAACACATGGAAGCCTGGGATGGTCCGGCAGGTCTGGTGATTCAGGATGGTCGTCATGCCATCTGTATGTTGGACCGTAACGGTTTACGTCCGGCACGCTGGGTCATCACCAAAAATGGTTACATCACCTTGGCTTCTGAAATTGGGGTTTGGGGTTATGAACCGGAAGAGGTGGTGTCGAAAGGCCGTGTCGGTCCGGGTCAGATTCTGGTGGTCGATACCATGACCGGCAAAGTGCTGGACACCAGTAATGTAAACCAGCATCTGAAAAAAATGCGTCCTTATCGTGAATGGTTACGTGAAAATTCAATTCGCGTTCAAGGCAGCCCGGAATTAGAAGAATATTTATGTGATCAGGGCTTAAAAGGCGATGGCCTGAAAGCGGCACAGAAAATGTTTATGGTCACTTTTGAAGAGCGTGACCAGTTGCTGCGTCCAATTGCAGAAAGCGGTCAGGAAGCCGTTGGCTCGATGGGCGATGATACCCCAATGGCCGTGTTGTCGCGTCAGGTGCGTCATGTATCGGACTATTTCCGTCAGCAGTTTGCGCAGGTCACTAACCCGCCAATCGACCCGTTACGTGAATCAATTGTGATGTCACTGGAAACCTGTCTGGGCCGTGAGCAAAACGTATTTGAACAGGGACCGGAACATGCTGATCGTCTGATCATTTCCAGCCCGGTGCTGTCAAACTCGAAAATGCACCAGATTCGTACTTTAGGACGTAAAGGCTATGAAATTGCCGATATCGACCTGAACTATGCTGAAACAGAAGGTCTGGAAGCGGCAATCACGCGTATTTGCGAGCAGTCTGCGCAAGCGATTCGTGATGGCAAAACCTTGCTGGTGCTTTCCGACAAGAAAATCCGTGAAGGCTATCTGCCGGCCAATGCAGTGATGGTGACTGGTGCGGTGCATCACCACCTGATTAATACCGGTTTGCGTACCGATGCCAACCTGATTGTGGAAACCGGTTTTGCCCGTGATCCGCATCAATTTGCAGTGTTGCTTGGTTTTGGTGCAACCGCGATCTATCCATATCTGGCTTATGATGTGATCAATGATCTGGTCGCTAAAGGTGAATTGCTCGGTGATCCGGTCTATGCACAATCGAACTTCCGTAAAGGGATTGAAAAAGGCCTGCTGAAAGTCCTGTCAAAAATGGGTATTTCAACCGTTGCTTCGTATCGTGGCGGTCAGCTGTTTGAAGCGGTCGGTTTATCTGCCGAAGTAGTGAATACCTGCTTTAGCGGTGTACCAAGCCGTATTCAGGGCGCGACTTTTGTTGATCTGGAAAATGACCAGAAAAAACTGGCCGATACCGCGTGGAAAGCGCGTAAGCCAATTGATCAGGGCGGTTTGCTGAAATTCGTATTTGGCAAGGAATATCATGCCTTTAACCCGGATGTGATCAACTCCTTACACAAGGCGGTACGTTCAGGCAATTATGCCGATTTCAAAGAATACGCCGAGATTGTGAATAACCGTCCAATCGCGACCATTCGTGATTTATTCAAACTGAAAACAGACAATTCGATTCCACTGGAACAGGTGGAATCGGTTGAAGAGATTTTACCGCGCTTCGACTCTGCCGGGATGTCTTTAGGGGCGTTATCACCTGAAGCGCACGAAGCAATTGCGATTGCCATGAACACGATTGGTGGTCGTTCGAACTCGGGTGAGGGCGGTGAAGATCCAGCGCGTTACGGCACCATCCGTAACTCGAAAATCAAACAAATTGCATCGGGCCGTTTTGGTGTGACGCCTGCTTACTTAACTTCAGCAGAAGTCCTCCAGATTAAAGTCGCGCAAGGTGCAAAACCAGGTGAAGGTGGCCAGTTGCCGGGCGGTAAAGTCAACGGACTCATTGCACGTTTACGTTACTCTGTACCGGGCGTAACCTTAATTTCGCCGCCGCCGCATCACGACATTTACTCGATTGAAGATTTATCACAGTTGATCTTCGATTTAAAACAGGTGAACCCACAGGCGATGGTGTCGGTGAAACTTGTTTCTGAGCCAGGTGTCGGCACGATTGCGGCCGGTGTTGCGAAAGCGTATGCCGATTTCATTACCATTTCTGGTTATGATGGCGGTACAGCGGCTTCGCCACTTTCTTCTATTCACCATGCCGGTTCTCCGTGGGAGCTCGGTCTGTCTGAAGCACATCAGGCACTGCGTGTGAATGACCTGCGTGGTAAAGTTCGCGTACAAACCGATGGTGGTTTAAAAACCGGTCTGGACGTGGTGAAAGCGGCCATCCTCGGTGCTGAAAGCTTCGGTTTTGGTTCTACCCCAATGATTGCTTTAGGTTGTAAATACCTGCGCATCTGTCACCTGAACAACTGTGCGACCGGTGTAGCGACGCAGCAGGATCACTTGCGTCAGGAACACTATATTGGTGAACCGCAAATGCTGATCAACTTCTTCACCTTTATTGCTGAAGAAACCCGTGAATGGCTGGCGGCGCTGGGTGTATCCAGTCTGAAAGACCTGATTGGTCGTACAGACTTGCTGGAAATCCTGCCGGGTGAAACCGACAAGCATGCCCATCTGGATTTAAGTGCCTTGCTGGAATCGCATCCTGCCGCGGAAGGGAAGGCGCAGTACTGTGAAGTACAGGGCAATGAGCCGTTCGATAAAGGCGTATTGGCTGAGCAGATGGTTAGCGAGATGCTGCCAGCCATTGAAGCCGGTACCGGTGGTGAATTTAATTACACCATTGGCAACTGTGACCGTTCAATCGGTGCGCGTATTTCCGGTGAAATTGCCCGCCGTTATGGCAACCTCGGTATGGAAGCCCATCCGGTGAAAATGAACCTGACCGGTACCGCAGGTCAATCGCTGGGTGTCTGGAATGCTGGTGGTTTACACATCAAGCTGGAAGGCGATGCCAACGATTACGTCGGTAAAGGTATGGCTGGTGGTCGTCTGTCGATCTTCCCGCCAAAAGGTTCGCCGTTCCAGACTCAGAATACCGCGATTATTGGGAACACCTGTCTGTACGGTGCCACTGGCGGTAAACTGTTTGCAGCCGGAACTGCAGGTGAGCGTTTCGCGGTGCGTAACTCGGGTGCCTTTGCTGTGATTGAAGGCGCAGGCGATCACTGCTGTGAATACATGACCGGTGGTATCGTGACCGTGCTGGGTAAAGTCGGACACAACTTTGGTGCCGGGATGACAGGTGGTTTTGCTTATGTACTTGATTTGGACAATGACTTCGTTGACCATTACAACCATGAGCTGATCGAGTTAAACCGTATTTCTACAGAGTCGATGGAAGAACACAAAGAGTTCTTGTCACGTATCTTAGATGAGCATATTCAAGAAACGGGTAGTGCCTGGGCGTACAAGATCCGCCATGAGTTTGATTACTACAGCCGCAAGTTCTGGCTGGTAAAACCAAAAGCAGCCAACTTGCTGACTTTGTTAAAGACAACTCAAGCTGATCCTCAATAATTCCACGACTGCAGAAATGAAGCCAGATGCAAGGCAACTGTGAATCCCTTGCATCTAGCCACGGAGTAAAGACATGGCAGAACGCCTAAGTAATGACTTTCAATTCCTGGATGTTGCACGCCAAGACCCAGAGAAAAAAGAGATTGACGTCCGCAAATCTGAGTTTGTGGAAATTTATAAGCCATTTACCGCAGAAGTGGCGACCAACCAGACCCATCGCTGTTTAGGCTGTGGTAACCCGTACTGTGAATGGAAGTGTCCGGTACATAACTACATTCCAAACTGGTTAAAACTGGTTTCAGAAGGCCGTATTTTCCAGGCGGCAGAACTGTGCCATCAGACCAATACCTTGCCAGAAGTCTGTGGCCGCGTTTGTCCGCAAGACCGTTTGTGTGAAGGTGCCTGTACCTTAAATGATGGCTTTGGTGCCGTGACCATCGGAAATGCAGAAAAATACATCAATGATACTGCATTTGCGCTGGGCTGGCGTCCAGACATGTCGCATGTCAAATGGACCGATAAAAAAGTCGCGATTATTGGTGCGGGCCCGGCAGGTCTGGGTTGTGCCGATATTCTGGTGCGTAATGGTGTAAAACCGGTGGTGTTTGACAAGCGTCCGGAAATTGGTGGTCTGCTGACTTTTGGTATTCCAGAATTCAAGATGGAAAAAGATGTGATGAAACGCCGCCGTGAAATTTTCACCGGTATGGGCGTAGAATTCCGTTTAAATACCGAAATTGGTACAGATGTCACCATTGACCAGTTACTGGCTGATTATGATGCTGTCTTCATGGGCATGGGTACTTATACCTATATGAAAGGTGGTTTTGCCGGTGAAGACCTAGATGGTGTGTATGATGCACTGGATTTCCTGATTGCCAACGTCAACCGTTGTCAGGGTTGGGAAAAAGATCCATCGGAATACATCTCAGTCGAAGGCAAAAAAGTGATTGTCCTGGGTGGTGGTGATACCGCGATGGACTGTAACCGCACCTCAATCCGTCAGGGTGCCGAGTCGGTGACCTGTGCCTATCGCCGTGATGAAGCCAATATGCCGGGTTCACGTCGTGAAGTGACCAATGCGCGTGAAGAAGGCGTGGAATTCCAGTTTAACCGTCAGCCAATTGAAATTGTGGGTGAAAATGGCAAAGTTACGGGGGTAAAAGTGGTGACCACTCAACTGGGTGAACCAGACAGCCGTGGCCGTCGCAGCCCTGAACCAATTCCGGGTTCAGAAGAAATTCTGCCGGCAGATGCAGTATTGTTGGCCTTTGGTTTCCGTACCAGCCCAGCCGACTGGTTTGCCGATGTGAACATCAACCTGGATGGTTCAGGTCGTGTCGTGGCTGCAGAACAGCAGGAATTTAAATTCCAGACTTCAAACCCGAAAATTTTCGCCGGTGGTGATATGGTGCGTGGCTCTGATTTAGTCGTGACTGCAATCTGGGAAGGTCGTCAGGCAGCAGAAGGCATTCTGGATTATCTGGATGTCTGATTCACGCTGAATTCATTCAAGAAGCCCGCTTTTAGAGCGGGTTTTTTAATCACTTTGGTTTTAGAATCGGTAGGTGAAGATGAAAAAGAGACAAGGGCTGCTAGCAAATTCGCTGTAAACACACTTTATGCAACAGGTCATTTTGAAGTTTTTTGCAAATTGAATCGGTCTTTTTGCCATAGGGGAAAAGTGATTTTGTTCACATACTGAGCGTCTCCAAAACAAGAAAGGTCAGTAACCATGACGCAAGTGACGGCAGAAAAATCTTATCTTCATCGTCCGAAAGCCATTGGGATCACGGTTCGCCGGCTCAAATTTAATCCTCATGCCATCCGCCGGCATTATTTTGCCAATTCGCCGGTGATGTCGCATCTGCTTACCGCCTTATCTTCCACTTTTCCCATTGGTGAGCAGTTTTTTGTGCATAGCGTGCGCAATGTACGCGATCAGGTTCAGGATCCGCAGTTGCAGGCACAAATTGCTGCATTTATCGGGCAAGAGGCGATGCATTCCAAGGCGCATAGTGAATTTAACAACGCCTGGCGCCGTGATGATTATCAGCTGGATCGTTTTCAGGCCTGGCTGGCGCGTAAAGATCATCATGTCAAAAGTCTGCCACCCAAAGTGCAACTGGCGATTACCTGTGCCTTTGAACATTTTACTGCGCTACTGGGCGGTTATATCCTGCGTCATCCGGAAGTGTTGAGTACGCTGGATGATGATGCGGCCAAGCTGTGGATCTGGCATGCGATTGAAGAAATTGAACATCGAGCGGTGGCGTTTGAGGTATATCAGCATGTGTATGCCGATCATCGCCTGCGCCGTATGATCATGCGCAGTGTGACTGCCGGTTTTGCCAGTCTGACTTTTTATAGCGCTTCACAGCTGTTTTTACAGGACAAGAAAAACAGTATGCCGAAAATCTGCGGTAATCTGTTTGGCCTGTATTTGCTGGCGAAAATGCTGCTGCAGCTATTGCCGGAATATCTGTCTTATTACCGGAAAGATTTCCATCCGGCCAAAATCAATTACAGTCGCAGCCTTAGATACTGGAAGCAGCGCATGGCAACGCAGTATCAGGTTGAAGGTTTCCAGCAGGAACAACAGCCACAATTACTCAGTTAATTCAAACAGATGTTGGATAACTAATCGAAACCAGGCCGATTATGTGTCTGGTTTTTTCATGCGTGTATGTTTTCCAAGTGATAAATAAAATTAACAAAACTGGGCTAAAATACCGTTAGAATCAAATTATTGAACAAATACAAATAAATAATTAGAGGATAAGGCATGAACTTAATGAAAAAAACACTGCTGATGCTGGCACTCAGCAGCAGCTTGACCCTGAGTGGCTGTGGCTATAACACCTTGCAGGTCAAAGATGAAGCTGTGACCGCTGCCTGGTCGGAAGTACAAAACCAGTATCAGCGCCGTGCCGATCTGGTGCCGAACCTGGTCAATGTGGTGAAAGGCTATGCCGCGCATGAAGAGCAGGTGCTGACTGAAGTGACCCAGGCACGTGCCAATGTGGCCGGCTTAAAAGTCGATCAGGCGGTGCTGGAAGATCCGGCACTGTTCCAGCGCTATCAGGAAGCGCAAGCGCAAATGACCGGCGCGTTATCGCGTTTAATCGCGGTATCAGAAAATTATCCGGATTTAAAAGCCAATCAGCAGTTCCGGGATTTGCAGGTACAGCTTGAGGGCACCGAAAACCGTATTGCGGTGGCACGTAATCGTTATATCACCACAGTGCAGGACTTTAATGCCTATTCACGCCAGTTCCCGCAGGTGATGACTGCAAAAGTGATTGGTATGGACACCAAGCCAAACTTTAGTGCCGATCAAAACGCACAAACTGCACCAACCGTGTCGTTTGAATAATCCCACGCCCCAAGGAGCCGCGGATCATGCCTGATTCAATTACTGCTCTCATCCGGTGGATACTGCACAGCCTGCTGTTGTGCTGTGCGCTATTGCTCAGTTCACTCAGTCTGGCGGACACCGCTGCCACTGGTTCGGCAGATGATCTGGCGGCAGCGCGTATCATTCAGGAACAGCAACGTGCGGCCAATGCTCGTCATCAGAGTCAGGCAACCGCTGCATCCGAGGCAAGTGTTGAACAACCGGTGATTGCCAATGATATGGCAGAAGGTGAGTCCATCCGTGGCTTACCGACTTTAAATGAACCAGTAATTGATCAGGCCAATTTACTGAGTGCAGCGCAGAAACAGGCGATTAGCCAGCGGATTTTAGCGCTGCATCAGCAGGGTAAAGCACAAATTGGGGTGGTGATTGTCCCGACCACCGGTCAGGAGGATATTTTTGATTTTGCCATGCGCGTTGCAGAACGCTGGCAGTTGGGCTCGGCCAAATATGACAATGGCTTGCTAATTGCAATTGCGGTGAATGATCGCCGTATTCAGATTCTGACCGGTTATGGTTTGGAAGGGGTATTACCCGATATTGTGCTGGGCCGGATTATCAACAACCAGATCACGCCATATTTTAAACAGGCGCAATATGCCAGCGGTATTGAAGCCGGTCTGGCCGAAATTGAACGTATTTTGAATATGGACCCGGAAGTAGCGGCTAATGCTGCCAAAGAGCTGCAAGAACGCCAGCAACAGGCCTTACGTGAGCAGCAGGCACGGGAAAAAACTTTTAATACAGTAATTTTTATTTTAATTGCCGGGGTGATTGGCTCTTATATTGTCGGTAAACGTCTCAGCGCCTCAACCGCTGCGGTGGCGGCTACTGTAGCGGGGCTGGTCAATGGTGTGGGTATATTTACCAGTCTGTTGATGGGACTTGGGATTTTCTTTTTACTCATTACCGCACTGGCCCAAGCGATTTTTCATATTTTCCTGGCCTCGGCCGGTCGTGGCGGTGGAGGCGGCGGCTTTGGTGGTGGCGGTGGATATAGCGGCGGAGGCGGCGGCTTCGGCGGGGGAGGAGCATCAGGATCATGGTAACCACAACAGATACAACTGAAATAATTACCCAGCCGAAAACTCAGGAGCTGAGCCAACCCAGTTTAAAGCGCTGGTTTAAGCACTTTTTTTATATGCCGGCCACCAAACGCTTTTTTAACCAGCAGGATCAGTATGCAATTGCGCAAGCGGTCACAGAAGCCGAGCATGGCCATATTGGCGAAATTCAGGTCGTGATTGAGGGCTGTCTGCCTTCGCGTTTGGCTTATTATCAGGATGCGCGTACCCGCGCACGGCAGCTGTTTGCTGAGCTGGGTGTTTGGGATACGGAATATAACAGTGGTGTACTGCTGTATTTAAACTTGTGTGAGCGTAAAGTCGAGATTGTGATTGATCGGGGCATTAAGCATGCTACCGAGCAGCAGGTCTGGGATGAAGTCTGCCAAAGCGTTATTCGAAATCTGGCTCAGCAGAAGTTTAAAGAAGGTGTCATTGAGGGTGTGAAGCAGATTGGAGAAGTACTAGATCAGTACTACGATCGCAAAATAGATGATTTAAAGAATGAATTGGGGAATAAACCGATTATATTGGGGTGATTTTATAAATTAATTTACTGTGTTCGAGTGAACTGTATACGATTTTAGAGCACTTAAAAGCCAATAAATGAAGCGCTTTTAGCAAAGGTCTTTGCCATTAATAGTGATACAGTGGTACTGGAGGCTGGATGTAAATGTGGTTCGATTAAGAAAAGCTGTTATATTTCACTGGTAGAAGCGATTGAGTAGGCTGCACAGCAAGTAGGGCAAAATCCTTTCACTTACACATTAGGTTGAAAAAGCAAAAAATGAAACTAAAGTGGTTAAAAATGATTATGAGCAGTTAAAAAAGATTATGAAAAAATTGTAATTCGCTGTTATTAGGGAATTTTAAGTTTAAAAAACGCATCTATAAAGATGCGTTTTTAAAAATTTAATGATTATTCACCTTCACCTTCACCTTCACCTTCACCTTCACCTTCACCTGCACCTGCACCACCAGTTAAAACACATTTACCTGTAGCAACTGTACAAGATACACCTGTAGAATTACCTTTGTTGATAGCTGCTGTGATTGTTGTAGCCCCTGCTGCTGCTTCATTAATTGTACATTTTCCAGCAATATTAAAGTTTGCAACAGCAGGTTGCGCTGTTACTTCATCGGGATCATTTTCCCAAAGAATAAATTGGCTTGTATAATTTTTAGTTGAAGTTAGACAAGATTGATCAACAGCACGTTTAGTGTAGTTTTGATAAGCAGGAATCGCAATTGCAGCCAAAATACCGATAATAGCGACCACAATCATCAGCTCGATTAATGTAAAGCCTTTTTGAGCGTTCATAACATTCTCCACAAATGTTTTGTTAATTTAATTATAAGCTTTGTAAGCTAATTTATAGTTTGCACAAACTATGCCAAACTATGTTAGCGACTTATTCTACAAGAAATCAATACTTTGCTTATATATAAATTAGAGTAAAATTTTTTTCATGTAAATATATGTAAGGAACTGACGTAAATTGTCAGTTTTTTAGTTTTTTTATTGTTTCTAGAATAAGGGAGAAGTTCATTAGAAATATTAATATCACTGCAAAATTACAATCGCTAAATAATTAAATAGTGGCTTTCTCAGCTGCTTTTTTGATTATCATAGCTCATCTTTTTCTCAACTCTTGCAGCATGAAATTCTTCCTCTTGCTTCTAGCCGGTATCTTCATCTCCCTAGCATGGCTATTGCCCATTCACTACCGTCCGTGGGTTACCTATACAGGCGAACTTTATGCCTTTTTTGCACTATTCGCTTTGGCGGCTATTTTCCTAAAAGAAAAACTGACTCTTCCAAAAATAAGCCTGCCTTTGCTGGCCTTAGCCGCTGTCCCATTTATCCAATGGGCTTGTGGTTTGCTATTCTTTTTTGATAAAGCCCTATTTAGCAGCCTGTATATCTTTGGTTTTTGGCTGGCGATTGTATTGGGTTATAACCTGACCGTAGATGCTGCGCAGCGAGAAAAAATATTTACAGGTTTAAGTTTTGTCTTTTTAGGTGTCGGCACCCTAACCGGTCTTATGGCCATATGCCAATGGCTGACCATCGACCAGTATTTCCCGTTTATGGTCGATATTCGTACCGGCCAGCGTCCCTATGCCAACTTTGCCCAGCCAAATAATATGGCGACCTTTCTGGTCATGTCCTTAATGGCCTGTTTATATCTGTATGAAAAACAGAAACTGAAAACAGCACTTTTGGTTGCAACTGGTTTGGTCATCTTAAGCGGGGTGGTGCTAAGTCAATCGCGGACCTCTTGGGTCGCCTCGCTGTGTATTCTGGCTTATCTTGGCTATCAGCAATATCAAGGCTATATCCGCCTGAAATGGTTCTATAGCGCGCTCTGGTTTGCCACTTTTGTCGGTTTAATCTTTATTGCACCTTCCGTAAGTCAGCTACTCTCTCAAAGCACAGATATAGCGGTACAGTCTCGTGATGTGGTACAGCGCGCTACCGGTGATATGTCACGATTGGCAATCTGGGAGCAAATGCTGCATGCAATAGGTCATCAGCCCTGGTTTGGTTATGGCTGGCATCAGACTAGTGTCGCTTACACGACGATTAGTGAATTTTTCCAGGGACCGGTATGGATTCGTAGCGCCCACAATGTCGTACTCGATCTACTGCTCTGGAATGGTCTGCTGATTGGCCTGCCATTGTTGGCTTATCTGGCCTATTGGGGTTATCAGCTGCATCGGCAGGTGAATTCAACTATTTCGGTGATTGGCCTGTTGATGCTCGGTGCCTTCCTGATTCATGCCATGCTGGAATTCCCGCAGAACTATGCTTATTTTCTGCTCCCCACCGGTTTTATCTTGGGGATTGTACAATCACAACGTCTAGGTGCTGGCGTGCAGTTATCGCCAATATTCATGCGCGTTGGCTTTGGCGTGGGCTTAGTCCTGCTGCTGCTAATTTATCGTGATTATGAAGTGATGGTGCCAAAGCTAAATCAATCGGTGCGTTATGAAAAGACACCGGAAAAAATCACCAATCAGGATCAGATTTATCTGCTCGAGGAGTTTAACCGCCGCATTGCCTGGATTCGTCTGAATCCGTATAGCCAGCAAAGCCCGGAGCAATTACAGCAGATTCATGAGATTGTATTGAATTATCCAACCCAGTATGACCTACTTAAATATGCCCGGGTGCTGGCATTTAATGGCTATGAAGCCGAAGCCAAACAGCAGTTGGAGCTGTTAAAGACTTTGCGCAAGGTCGAGGTGGATTATGACAGCCTGCTGGATGGGGCAGAAATCAGCAAAGAGCCGTAAATTATCTTCTGATTTTTAAGGCTGCTGTTTGGGATTTGAAGCACATTGCTCAATCCATAAAAAAGACCGGACTTCCGGTCTTTTTTATGCAGTTAATCTTTTTAATTGAGCTTAGAGCTGACTTTGAATATAGTTTTCAATACCGACAGATTCAGTTAAATCCAGTTGCGTGGTTGCCCAGTCCAGATATTCTTCTTCTTTTTCCAGAATTTCCTGAACCAGATCGCGGGTTACATAATCCATTTCCTGTTCAGCCAAAACGACGGCTTTCTGAATGGCTTCAATATTTTCTTTGACTTTACGGACATCACAGTTCAGCACTTCAACGGTGTGTTGACCAATATACAGTTTGCCCAAATGTTGCAGATTCGGCAGACCTTCTAGAAATAAAATCCGCTCGATAATTTTATCGGCATGTTTCATTTGACGAATTGATTCTTTATATTCCGCCGAACCGAGTTGCTCAATGCCCCAGTCATTAAACATGCGCGAATGTAAAAAATACTGGTTAATAGCGGTTAAATGATGATACAGCACCTGATTCAGCTGATTAATCACCTCACGATTGCCTTTCATTGCACTACTCCATCTCACAATTTCTGCCCTAAACAGTTTTAAGGCAATCTAGAGCTTTATCTTAAACAAGATGATGCAGGATGGCGAGTAATTTATTGAACGGCAAATGAAAATCGTCATCAATGCGATTCGGCAGCAATGCCCGGTCAGGCAATAAAAACCCGCCTGAGTCAGAAGCGGGGGAGGAGAGTCGGCCCACGGACCGAAGGATTTATTCTTATTGGAATTAGGCAGCTACTGCGAGACGGCCAGCAAGTTCGGCCACCTCATCGCTAATAATGGCACGTGCTTCAGGGGCACAGCGGCCACAGCAGGTTCCCAGATCCAGCAGGTCACGAATTTCACGATAGCTTTCAGCACCATTCGCTACGGCGTCTTTAATGTCTTGATCTGTAATACCACGGCACAAGCAAACGTACATTGATACAACCATGAAGAATTAAATAAGATAAGTGTTATTATTGATAATTATTATCGTTTGTCAATAAAAATCATTTGAAAATTCATTTGTTGTGATTGGGTTTTTGAATAAAAAAATACCATCTTATCGATGGTATCTTTTTTGTACAGCTAAGTTATTGATTAATAATTACTACGCCATCCATTTCAACCAGTGCACCTTTTGGCAGGCTGGCCACACCTAAAGCGGCACGTGCTGGATATGGCTGGGCAAAATATTCACCCATAATCTGGTTCACCAACTGGAAATTGGATAAATCGGTCAGGTAGATATTGAGTTTGGCAATATCAGCCAGCGTGCCACCTGCGGCTTCACAAACGGCTTTCAGGTTGTCAAAAACACGGCGGATTTGTGCTTCAATGCCTTCAACCAGTTCCATGCTGTAAGGATCAAGGCCAATCTGTCCTGACAGGTACACGGTATTGCCAACTAAAATGGCTTGAGAGTATGTACCAATGGCAGCAGGCGCATTTTCAGTATGGATCACTTGGCGGGACATCGATTTCTCCTTTTATAAGTATGGACAGCATAAACGATAGCCGGGCAGGCCCGGGACTATCGTATCATGATTAACAGGCTTTGGATGTTTCGGCAATATTGGGTGGCAGTTCCAGACGGATAATCCGCGGGAAACCGAAATGCATACGCAGGTCGCGAATAATCTGGGCAATCTGTTTACGGTTATTTACCACAATATTGACATAGGTCTTGGCATCGTGGCTACGGACCATTTCCACCCCGGTCTTGGCTTTACGGCATTGATAGATCAGGTCAGAAATCTGCTCATCATTCATTTCAATATCAATGCATAAATAGGCGGTGAAACTGACGTCATCGACGTCATCCGAGTTCCACTGTAGCGGCATGATATTTTCCGGATGCAGATGCTGTTCATGCAGCAGGTTATGGCAACGCGCACGATGCACAATTAAACCCCGGCGGGATAAATGGCCCTGAATCGGATCACCAAGTACCGGATTACAGCAATGCGCATATTTAACATCAATGCCTTCGGTGCCCTGAATCAGACGATCCGAAACTTCCGAGCTGCTGTCCTGTGAATAAAGATGGTTGGCCACCAGTTGTGGTAACAGGTCACCGACTGCAATCTGTTCGAACAGGCGTTCTTTACTGTCGATATGACGCCATTGCAACAGGTTAATCCAGTCGTCTTCAGTTAAATCTTTAATCGAACAGTTAAACAGTTTTAAGGCACGGTTAAGGGCCTGCTCACCGACCAGACGCTGCTCGTCAATATCCTGATCACGCAGAATGTTTTGCAGGGCACGGCGCGCTTTCTGGGTATTAATAAAGCTGAGCCAGTCCGGGTTTGGTGTCGCTAAAACATCGGTAATCACTTCCACCACCTGGCCGCTGGTCAGCGGAGTAGAGAGCGGTTTGATTTCTCCATTAATTTTCGCACCGACCGCATGGTTACCGAGGAACAGGCTGGCCGAATAGGCAAAATCAACTGCGGTAGCGCCTTGCGGTAATTCATGCAGATGGCCATGCGGAGTATAAACCCAGATTTTTTCCTGATGCAGATAATCCAGCAGCTCGCTAAAGGTGGTTTTGGCACAGGCGCCATCAATCAGCACGTTCAGGTTTTGCATCGAGGCCTGAATCGCCGAGCGACAGGCTTGTGGTGCATTTTCACCGAGAACCACACCAAAACGCGCGGCTTTACGCATCAGCTCGGTTTGAATGGTTAAGGATAAGGTGGTTTCTTCACCTTTCAGGCGCAGCATCAGTGACTGGTTGCCACCTGGTAAGGGACGGCGAATATGATCGGCAAAATGCAGCACCTGAAAATGTTCACGTAAAATATCGGCTAAGCGGTCACAGTCGGCAATGCTTTGCAGAATAATTTCAAAGGCGTGGCTGTGGGTCAGCTCTTGCAGGTCGATGTCGTTTTTAACAAAATAACGGAGCAGTTCGATATTGTTATTTTTCTTTTTAATCCGGCCGCTAATTTGATGATATTGCAGTAGCTCGGCCAGGTTCTTTTCCCATTTGGCCTGATATTCACAGCGTTTCGGCTTGGTTTCTAGCAGGGCGGCCTGAACATTGTTGAACATATCTAGGTCAAGATTCTGGTAGCATAGATGTTCCAGGTTGTCGGCCATTTCATTCATACCGACAATACGCGCCATCGGCACAAAAATATCAAAGGTTTCCTGGGCAATGCGGGCGCGTTTATCTGGACGCAAGGCATCCAGCGTGGTCATATTGTGATAGCGGTCAGCCAGTTTAATAATGATCACACGCGGGTCTTGCAGGGTCGCTTGCAGGATTTTACGGAAGGACGCGGCTTTATTGTATTCTTTATCGCTGGAATGGCTGAGTTTGGTCACGCCATCGACCAGTTCGGCCACGGTCCGGCCAAATTTTTCGGTAATATCTTCTTTGCTAAATTCGGTATCTTCAATCACATCATGCAGCAGCGCCGCCATCAGGGTTTCGGCATCCAGACGCATATGCGCCAGAATGCAGCTGACCGCAATCGGATGCAGAATATAAGGCTCGCCGCTTTTACGGGTTACGCCATCATGCGCCAGATCGGCATAGTCACAGGCCGCAAGCACGCGCTCGCTATCGCTTTCACTCAAGTAAGCGTCGATAATCATATTTAGTTGCTGTTTGGCTTGGCTGACCTCTGCGCCTGGCATATACCACCTTTAACTACAATGCTCGTAACAATCACAAAAACTGATCTTCTAATGAAAAACATATTGCATGACTTGTCAATTTTTTTCACCGAAAATATCGAAATAAAAGCTCGTTGTAATTACGAGTTCCGATGCTTATGTTATAACGGTTATTGCGCAAATATTAAAGTTCAAATAATAAAAAAGCCTAGTAAAAAACTAGGCTTTTTCAGGATGTATTTTCTTATTGGAAAGAAAAACCATCTAAATTCAAGTTATTTGCTGAAAGTGCAAGGTCAAGGCTAGAGGCTTGGTAGTCCTGATCGCGTTGTTTCAAAATGTCTTTAGAAACGTGGCCTTCTGCAATTTCACGTAAAGCAACAACGGTAGGTTTGTCGTTGTCCCACTCAACGGTAGGTTCAATTCCTTGACGTGCCAATTGACGCGCGCGTTTGCTTGCCACTAGTACAAGCTCAAAGCGGTTGTCTACATGGTCTAAACAATCTTCAACGGTGACGCGTGCCATAAGAGTTCTCGTTTGAATGGTAAATTTAAACAGACTGTGCAGTATAAGGTGCTTTGCCTGAAGACTCAAGTTTTAATCAGGGTGCTGTAGGGGTAATCAGCTTCTGGATTAGCTCCTGATGACGATTGGTCTGCTGGCTTAACACCAGGCGGTTGGCAATAATCACGGCTTCTAAATCATGCAGCGCTTTATTGAAGTCATCATTGATAATCACATAGTCAAAGTTGACATATTGCTGCATATCTTCTACTGCACAGCTTAAGCGATGTTCAATCACATCGACAGCATCGGTGCCGCGATTGGACAGGCGTTGACGCAAGTCAAACTGGCTTGGCGGTAAAATAAAAATCTGTTTCGATTCAGGAAAAAGTTTGCGCACCTGCTGCGCACCTTGCCAGTCAATTTCCAGCAGGACATCGTGACCTTTGGCCAGTTGCTCTTTGACCGTGGCTTGGGCTGTTCCATAATAATTGCCAAAGACTTCGGCATATTCAATAAAACCGCCTTGTTGCACCAGGTCGATAAAATCCTGTTTCTGGGTGAAATGGTAATGAACGCCGTCCAGTTCGCCAGGACGTTGACCACGGGTCGTGTGGGAAACAGAAACGTGCAGATTGTTAACACGTTCAAGCAGGGCTTTAACAAGGGATGTTTTGCCTGTTCCTGAAGCTGCAGAAACGACAAACAAGAGACCCGACATGATATTTTTCCTGATATGATAAAATATCTTCTCTATTTTAGAGCAGAGCTGGCTTAAACAAAATAGTTAAGCATCTATTTGTTTGCATTAATTTCGCATCTGTCTGCAAAAGTTGAAATGAATATCGAGGGTTCTATGGAAATTGTATTGGCTAATCCACGTGGTTTTTGTGCGGGTGTGGACCGTGCAATTGCGATTGTGAATCGTGCCCTTGAATGCTTTAATCCACCAATTTATGTGCGTCATGAAGTGGTGCATAACAAGTTTGTGGTCGATGATTTACGTCAGCGCGGTGCGATTTTTGTAGATGAGCTGGATGAAGTACCAGACGATAATATCGTGATTTTTAGTGCGCATGGCGTATCAAAAGCCGTTCAGCAGGAAGCGGAACGCCGTGGCCTGAAAGTGTTTGATGCCACCTGTCCGCTGGTGACCAAGGTGCATATTGAAGTGACCAAATATGCCCGTGAAGGGGTCGAGGCGATTTTAATTGGACATGAAGGCCATCCTGAAGTGGAAGGCACTATGGGTCAATATGACAAGAAAAATGGTGGTGAAATTTATCTGGTGGAAGATGAAGAAGATGTCGCGGCTTTAAGCGTGCGTCATCCTGAAAAAGTCGCATTTGTTACGCAAACCACGCTGTCGATTGATGATACCGCCAAAGTGATTGATGCCTTGCGCCAGAAATTCCCGCAGATTCAGGGACCGCGTAAAGATGATATCTGTTATGCCACCCAGAACCGTCAGGATGCGGTGCGTGATTTAGCCAGTCAGTGTGATGTGGTGCTGGTGGTCGGGTCACCAAACTCGTCGAATTCGAACCGTTTACGTGAACTGGCCGAACGCATGGGTAAACAGGCGTATCTGGTCGATAATGCCGATCAGTTGGATCAGGCCTGGTTTAATCCTGAAACGAAAATTGGTGTCACTGCTGGCGCGTCTGCTCCAGAAATTTTAATTAAACAGGTGATTCAGCGTTTGCAGGACTGGGGGGCAACCGCCCCTGCCGAGCTTGCCGGTCGTGAAGAGAACATTACCTTTAGTTTACCGAAAGAGTTACGTATTCCTGTAACTCAGGCTTAAACTGAGAAATAGATAACAGTCTAATTTTTCTTTTAAAAATAAGCAGATGATTGTGATATGACAGTCATCTGCTTTTTTATGCCTTTTATCTGTTCTGTGTAGGTTTTGTAACTTTAATAAGTATGATTTTAACTGGGCCAACATTTTTGCCTAGGGGGAGAGCATGCGAAAAAGTCAGGGATTTACCTTAATTGAGTTGATGGTCACGATTGCAGTACTGGCGATTGTGGCGATGATAGCGGCGCCTAGCATGATGCAATTAATATATAAAAAACAGTTGGAGACCGAGGCAAGAGATTTGGCGATGACTCTGTCAAATGTTAGAGGGACAGCGGTTTCACTTCGAAAAAATATTTCTTTGGAATTTAAGAATCAAGAAAATATCGGTGATAAGTTTCATTGGTGGACTACTAGACCAACTATACATGTGCTTGCTAAAGGGGTGCCAGAAGGCATTACTTTTACACCAACAGGTTTGGCGCAAAAACGTATAACATCGATTCGTAAATTGGAAAAATTAAACCCGAATTTTAACGATGAAATTCCTGAAGATCCATTGACTAATCCGAAAAAAATTATCGAATGGGATGATACCGAAGATTTAGTCTTTGAAGTTTGTCATGAAAAGTTAACAGAAATTAAATCTATAAAAATTTTTAAAAGTGGCGTGATTGACAGAATGCAAAGTAAGCCATTAATTGGGGATTGTAAGTGATGAAAAATCAAAGGGGTGTGGGTTTGATGGAAGTACTTGTTTCTCTTGTGATTTTAGCTATAGCTGTTTTAGGCTTTGCAGCTTTGCAATTTAGGGCACTTGATGCTGTGCAAGAGGCAAATGATCGAACCACAGCAATGACACTTGCAAGAGATCTCGCCGAAAAAATTCGCGTAAATAGAACTCAGCTCAGTAAATATAAATCTGAAATTAATGCTCCTGGAAATGCGACTACTAAAAATTGCATAAGAGCGGATAGTAGTGATGCTTCTATTACAAATACACCTATGTGTACACAAGTTGAGATGGCAATTTTTGATGCTGGTCAAATATTAGGTGTGGCTAAACAAAAGAATATGACAGTTATTATTAATGATTGCCAAGGAGGGGATCGTCAATGTGTTTATGTCGCTTGGGGAGATACAACAATTACTGCAACTAGTCAGGCAAATTGCATGGTGGAAGGCGTATATGTTGCAGGTGCTAAATGCTTGGTGATGGAGGCATATGGATCATGAATAATCAAAGAGGATTCACGTTAATAGAATTAATGATTGCTTTGGTTTTAGGTTCACTTATCGTTGCGGCATCAATACAAGTTTTTATTAATGCAAATCAGAGTCTAGCCTTTCAACAAAGTAGTGCGAATATTCAAAATAGTGGATTATTTGGGATGGATTACATTGTTAGAGATTTACGTCGTGCGAACATAGATTCAAATAGTGCAGCTATGACAGTAGATACATTGCATGGTGGTGTTGTTTTTAATAATACAAATATAAGTAAAGTAACAATGACAAATGGTGAAGCCGTCAATGCTTTGTTGACTAAATCTTCTATTGGTCCTAGTAATTTTAAAAACCTTAAGAGTGATCAAATTGTAATTCAATATAAAAATACTATTGGTAGTCAATATAACTGTGAAGGTGTAAAGGTTTTACCTAATCAATTTGTTGTACAACGCTACTTTTTAAAGGAAGAAAAAGTTCCTGCAGCTGATAATCAGTATAGACCTCTTTCGTTGCGTTGCAAAGCAACTGTATATACAGGCGATTCTGTTACAAGTTTAAATTTATCGGGGGATGGTGAAATGCTGATTCCAAATGTAGAGCATTTTCGAGTGCTATTGGGTATCGCAAGGGATAATGAAATTAAAAATGCAGCTGGAGTGGTTACCAAAGCGAAAGATGGTGTAATGGATGAATTTCTTTATGTTTCACCATTGGAATATGCGAAGTTATCAGATAAACCACAGATTGTATCTATACAACTCGGTATTTTGGTTCGCTCACCTGAAACTGTAGCGAATGGTACAGAGTTGACCAAATTTACGGTGTTAGATTTGGAAAATAAAGAGTTATTAACAGATCCAGATAAAAGTAAGTATTTACGTCAAGTTATTACCCAAACTGTCGCTTTACGCAATGGTTTTGGTGTGAAAAATCAGGCGGAGTGAGCATGATGAAGAATAAACAGACAGGGAATACTTTAATTTTTGTTTTAGTCATGCTTTTGCTCATCACTATTATTGGTACTTGGGCTATTCGTGGAGCAATAACGTCACTTAATATCACAACGAATGCGCAGGCTCAATCTTTATTAGTACAAAATTCGGATGCTGTTTTTTTTCAATTAGAAGCCTATACAGATGATGCACTTAAAATTGCTGAATTGCAGCTTGATAATGGCATGATTGGTTTTGTGAATAAGCCTGAAAATAAAGGTAAAGAACTAGTTTATTGTCTACGCAAAACTGAATCTGGTGACAAATATAATTTAGGTAAAGCTAGTATTGTGTATTGGGAAGGTTCTACCATTCGTAAAAATGATTTGGGGCAAGATGGTTACTGTAAGACTGGGAAAAGTGAGGATTATATATCGGACAGAAATGCAGTAATAACCCGTGTTGGAGTTCGGTCCAGCTTAGAAAACAGAAAAGATTGGACTCACATGTATGATGGATCCGACTCTGAAACCTATGGTGGAAAAGATATAGGGACTATTATTGTAAGTGCGATTTCCTATTTGCCTAATTTATCAACATCAGAAGATTCAAAGATAGATGCCTGTGTCATGAATTACCCAAGTTTTAATGTGGTAGTAAATGGAGTGACTCAAAAAAGTGTTATTGATTGTCTAGCTGATTTAAATGTTCCTTATAGTGCCCAGGAAATGGAATATCAGCTTCGACAAGTGAATTAAGGCGGGGAAATTAAAATGAGATTTATACAGAAAAATTTAAAACAAACTGCCTTAAACAAGGCGAAGTTAACCATATTGGCGGCATCAATCACGACTTTGATTTGTAATAGTGTGAGTGCGAGTGATATTGAAATATATACAGCTCCAACTACAAGTGGTTCTACAACAACCTTAATGATGATGTTGGATGTTTCAGGAAGTATGCGTGTAACTCATCCAACGCCTTCAGTAGCAATGGATGCTTGTGATTTTACTAATCCTCGAAGTTATTATGATTATAAGGTTATTCAGGGGGAAGCAAAAATTGGTGACGTAAAAATAAGTTATGATAGATTTGATTGTAGAACATCCAATAACCGGGGAAACTATTTATATAGAAGTACAGATGAATGGGATGGAAGGAAGTGGGTAACGAAATGGAGATCTTGTAAGACCGCTTCCTGCGGAGGTAATAATACCGGCAGTACTAGTTTAAGTAGCGCTCCAGATGTGACAGAAATGGGCGTTTATCAATCTGATAATGTTAGCTATTATTATAAATTATCCGGGACGCCCTCAGAAACGAAATTTGATCGTATTACACGTTTAAAAGATGCTATGGTACTTTTATTGGTAGGTGGAAAAGATAGTAATAATAATGATGTTCCAAAACTAGATAATAAAATTATACTGGGTTTATCTACTTTAGGTGCTGTTAATGGTACATCAACAAGAAATGCAGGAACAATTGTAGTACCAGCTAGACGGTTGGATGCAGATGTAACTGTGGGTGGAAGAACCATTAAGCAACGGCAACTGATTTTGGAAAAAGTACTGGCTATTAATCCTATTTCAGGTACGCCAACCGCAAATTCCTATGCTGAAACGGCAGCTTATTTATTGGGTAAGAGTACCTCAGGGTTAACTAATACAGGTTTTGATTGGTCTGATTCTTCTACAGATACTAGAACTTCAACTGGATATACTCAACCTGCATCTATTAAATCACAAGTCTCTCTTACTGATGATGCTAAGTCTTGTCATGCGCAAGGGATTTATGTGCTTACTGATGGGGAACCTAATGATTTAGGAAGTAGTAATGATGCTACAGGAACTAGAAGGCTTGTTCGAGCAGCGCTTGATAATAGTTCTTTCTCTTGTGATGGGACAAAAGAAGGATGGGATTGTATTTTTAAATTGAATGAAAATTTAGCAGATAAAACAAAAAATAAATCCAAAGTGGATATACTTACGGCTGTGATCGGTTTTGGTAAAGGATTTACTGTAATTCCAAGCAATGCTCAAACTGAAAGTGAAATTGATACGTATACTTCTATTAGTCAGAACGTAAGAAATACTGCAAAGTGGGGGATAAAAGGGAATGGTGGATGGTATTCAGGCGAGTCCACAGATGATATTGTTGAAAGTTTTAGTAAATTTTTAGGCAAAGTGAAAACGAATATTCCTGGTGTCAGTACAGGTACAGCTACTATCCCTGTAGATGCACTCAATAGTAGTACCATTCAGCCATTTGGATATTTCCCTCAGTTTGTACCAAAAGTAGCACCTACGGATTTACAGCAGACTTGGTATGGCAACCTAAAAAAATATCATGCTGTGAATGGTTCTTTATATGGCACAAAAAATGGCACTCAGCCTGTTATGCAGAAGGATGAAATTAAAAATGTAGCTGATGAATGGAATAATCCAAATTTCACTCCTAATTCAAATGAAGTGGCATTTATGCATGGTGCGTTGAGTCAGTTGATACGAGGATATCGTACTACAACAACTCCGAAAGAGAGATTGATTCTGAGTGATTTTGTTTATAAAGATCAAGCTGAGACAAAAAGCTTAAATTTAAGTACCTATGATGCAGATGCTGGTAAAACCATTTATCAAGCGATTTCGACATCATATAACTTGACTGCAAATGCACCTTATCGCGAAGCATTAATGAATCTATTAGGATATGAAAATGCTCAAGCAGGGGTAAATCTACAAAATTTAGCTACGGATGCAATTTCTAAACAAGTACCACAAATAGGTGCTATTTTACATTCGAAACCGATTTTGTTAACTCAAGAAGGTAAGCCTACAGTAATAAAAGGTGCTGATGGTAAAGTACTCATTGATACAACTAACCGTAAAGATTATATTTTATTTGGCTCTACACAAGGGCTTTTACATGTCTTAGATGCAAAAACGGGTAAAGAAAAATTCGCTTTTCTACCTTATGAAATGATTAAGAAACAAAGTGAAGCATTTAAATATAACGGTGGTGATACAAGAGGAGGTAAATCTAACCTTCACTATGGTATAGATGGAGAATGGACTGCTCATACCACCTATGTAAGTAAGTCTGATGGTACATTGAGTGTAGATGGTGGTAAACGAACCATTGTAAATGACGATAATAAAGAAGAGGAAATTAATCTTAAAGGGAAACAATGGGTATATGGAGGTCTACGCATGGGGGGGCGTAGTTATTATGCTTTAGACCTTACTGATCTAGATGCCCCAAAAGTTAAATTTCATATTGATCCTGAAAATAGCAAGGTTCACTATTTAGATAATAAAGTCACAAAAGAAAAAACAATTACTGAGCTTTCGCATATGGGGCAAAGTTGGTCAAAACCAACATTAGCATATGTAAATTGGCATGGAAGTCGTAAACTCGTCATGATCGTTGGCGGTGGATATGATGAAGGTTATGAGTCACCAACCTATGATCAAGACAGTGCTGATGAGAAAAAAATTGGTGCTGGTGTGTATATGTTCGATGCTGATGATGGCGATTTACTATGGTCAGTAAGTGGGAACTATAGTGCATCTAAAACTGGTGACAGAAATGTCCAGCTAGCCGGTAATGGTGTTGGTATGGATTATAGTATTGTCAGCTCGATTAAAACAGTTGACCGTAATAATGATGGTTTAGTTGATCATCTCTATTTTGGTGATTTGAGAGGTCAGGCCTTCCGAGTCGATTTTAATCCATCAAATACAAAATTTGAATCACAAGTCACTAAAATTTTAGACTTGAAATCTTCAAAACGTAGATTTTACGAGCAGCCTACATTTACGATTCATCATCAGAAGGAGGTCGCTGCTGTAAGTATCGCATCTGGTGATAGAAGTAGCCCGATGTATGGCAAATCTGCTACCGCTTCCACCGCTCATACGCATGATGGTGTATTTGTTGTCTATGACTATGATGTTTTTAGTCATAAATATCCAAATAATAATACACATAATATACGCACTTTAGGGACAACTGGGTTAGGCGGTCATGGCAAGTTAAGATTGTTGGAAAAAAGAGTAGATGCTAGATTAGAAGCGAATAAAAAACCTGTCATAAATAGTAATGTGCAAAACGGTGATGGTGGTTGGTACTACTTATTTGATAAAGAGGAAAATTTGACAGCATCTCCTTTAAAGGATAAGCAAATTTTAAAAAGTTTTGCTCCACTAATTGCTGTTGAAAATGACTTATATGTTCCTGTTTTTGATGCTTCTAAGGCGGGTACAACAGGTAGTTGTAGTGCAGGTGTTGCTGGTGAAACAAGTATTCATCGATTCTGTATGCCATATGGTATTTGTTCAGAAAATATTTTTGTTGCCTTAGGTGCAGGTATTGGTGAGCCAATTATGGGCGGCGGTCGAGATGGTGATAATAGCAAACGCTCGCTCTTTATTTTGAATGAAGATAAAAAAGGTGGCGGTGGTGCTGGTGGAACAGGGGGCACAACACAAATTAAAAACTATGGTGGTGCTTTAAAATTCATTCCAAACCGTTGGTATGAGCAATATGCTCAGGGTGGTGGTTGATGTTTAGCTTTAGGAATGGATTTACGTTGATTGAATTAATGGTAGTTGTTGTAATCGTGGCTATTTTAGCTGCGATTGCATTACCTAGTTATCAACAATATGTTCGAAAAAAAGATATGGCACTGGTACAGCAAGAAATGCTGAAATTGGCAGATCAGTTAGAACGCCATAAAGCTAAAAATTTCTCCTATAAACGTTTTGATCCAAAGTATATGTATGCGGGTGTGAATACCGCATTAAGTTCTGTATATGTACCAGGCGCAGTATCTACACCAAGTTCGAAGTATAAAATTGAAATTAAAGATATAAGTAATTCAACGGAAGTGGACTTACTAACATCGAGCTTAGGTAAAGCATGGTCAATGAAAGCTTCTCCTATAAATTCAAGTGACGCATTGCTTTACACATTTTTAATAACCAGTCATGGTATAAAGTGCAAAGCGAAAGAAGCTGAGAATGTGTCATTTACAGCATGTTCAGGGCAAGGAGCAGAAGATTGGTAGCTAATAAAGGTTTTACGCTTATAGAGCTCATGATAGCTGTGGCTATTGTAGCAATACTGGCTGCAATAGCGTTTCCATCCTATCAAGATTCAGTGAAGAGAACTAAACGTGCAGAAGCACAAGCGGAACTACTAGGTATAGGACAAAAATTAGCAAGTTATAAATTAGCTAATGGTTCTTTCTATGAGGCAAATTTGCAAAATGTTTACGGTGGGAACGTTATTAATAAGTCGGGTTCGATTACTTATAATTTGAGTTTATCTGATACTTCTACAGATCCTACACATACTTGGACATTAACAGCAACACCTGCAGGCTCTCAATTAGGTAATGGTGCTATTACACTAGATTCTAAAGGCAAGCAATGTTGGTTCAAAGATAAAGATGATGCATCAGGGACATGTTTATCTTGGGATGAGAAATAAATTCAAAATTTTGGATAACTAACTTTTGATCTTTCATTCAGGGCAAACTTCGCGTAAAATACTGCCCTCTATGAAAGGGGTTTGAAATGTATCGATGGTCGGTACAGGGATAATCCGTAAAAACTATAAGGTTGTATCATGGTAGTTATTCGTCTTACTCGCGGTGGTGCTAAAAAGCGTCCATTCTATCAAATCGTTGTAACTGATAGCCGCAATCCACGTGACGGTCGTTTCATCGAACGTATCGGTTTCTTCAACCCTACAGCGCAAGGTAAAGCAGAAAAACTTCGTTTAGATGCTGACCGTTTTGCTCACTGGGTAGCACAAGGTGCTCAACCTTCTGAACGTGTTGCTTCTTTAGCTGCTCAAGCGAAGAAAGCTGCAGCTGCTGCATAATTTTAAAGAATTAAGTAGTAGGTAGCCCATGACACCAACACAGAATGTACCCGAAGATCGTATTCAGATTGGACAGCTACGTTCAGCATATGGATTAAATGGGTGGCTCTGGGTCTATTCCAATACAGAACCTATGAGCAACATGTTT
This sequence comes from Acinetobacter sp. YH12116, assembly GCF_013418895.1. Taxonomy (NCBI): domain Bacteria; kingdom Pseudomonadati; phylum Pseudomonadota; class Gammaproteobacteria; order Moraxellales; family Moraxellaceae; genus Acinetobacter; species Acinetobacter sp. YH12116. Next base: position 50,478 of record NZ_VPBE01000003.1, read on the forward strand.
GACTACCTGCCTTGGTACATTGAGACCAAAGCAGGTTGGCAAACTGTCGATGTAAAACGTTGGAAACCACATGGCAAAGGCCTGGTTGTTAGCTTAAAAGGTGTGAGCGATCGCACTGCAGCAGACGGTCTGGTTGGCGCAAATATCTGGATTTCAAAATCGCAACTGCCTCAAGCGGGCGTGGATGAGTATTACTGGTCTGATTTAAAAGGTCTAACCGTGTTAGGTCTGGATGATGAGGAACAGGAAGTCAATCTCGGTCAAATCCACGAACTGTTTGAAACAGGCGCTAATGATGTGATGGTGGTTCGCGCAACTGCCGAAAGCATTGATGGCGAAGAGCGTATGATTCCATGGCATAAAGATGTGGTACAACGCGTTGATCTCGAAACAGGTCGTATTTACGTCAATTGGGGCGTAGATTACTAATATTTTTGGAAATACGGGAGTCTGCGATGTTTTTTGCAGTCATTACGCTTTTTCCTGAAATGTTTGAAGCGATTACACGTTTCGGTATTAGCGGGCGCGCAGCACAACGTGATCTGATGCAAATTCATTGTATCAATCCTCGCGATTATGCTGAGGGTAACTACAAACGGGTGGATGAACGTCCATTTGGTGGTGGTCCCGGTATGGTGATGATGGCTGAGCCACTGGCAAAAGCAATCCGCCGTGCCAAAGAACTTGCTCATGAAGCAGGTGCGGTCAACGTACCGGTGGTGTATATGTCACCACAAGGTAAAACCTTAAATGAACCCGCTGTACAAGGATTTGTCCAATATGACGGATTAATTGTGCTGTGTGGCCGTTATGAAGGTGTCGATGAACGTTTAATCCAGAAATATGTCGATCTGGAATGGTCGATTGGGGATTACGTGTTATCGGGCGGTGAACTGCCTGCGATGGTGTTATTAGACAGTATTATCCGGAGACTTCCGGGTGCCATGTCTGATGAACAATCCCATGTACAAGATTCATTTGTGGATGGTCTGTTAGACTGCCCACAATACACCAAGCCTGACCATTTTGAAGGTTTGGATGTGCCTGAGGTACTGAAATCAGGTCATCATGCAAATATTGAAAAATGGCGGTTTTTGCAGCGTTATCAGCGTACACTTGCACGTCGACCTGAATTGGTTGAACAAGTTGAGCTTACGAAGCAGCAGAAAAAATGGCTAAAAGATTTGCCAGAACATAAAGCTTAATTTATGCTCTGCGCACAATGAAAAGCTTGATCTTCGGATTAAGTACTTAAATAGGCTCTTTATGCATTGAAGCGGTCAAGCATAAAGGGAAAGTCAATCGGGTCTATGCGCTTTAGCCTCTAGCCCCAGCGATGATTAGACCTCTTCTAACTCGCACATATTGGAGATACCCCATGAGCGGTAAGCATCCTTTAGTACAAGCTGTAGAAAATGCTCAGCTTAAACAAGACATCCCAGCTTTTGCACCAGGTGACACAGTAGTTGTTTCTGTAAAAGTTAAAGAAGGCGACCGTGAACGTCTACAAGCGTTCGAAGGCGTTGTAATCGCTAAGAAAAACCGTGGTTTGAACTCTGCGTTCACAGTACGTAAAATTTCTAGCGGTGTTGGTGTTGAGCGTGTATTCCAAACTCACTCACCAATCGTTGCTAAAATCGAAGTGAAACGTCGTGGTGACGTTCGTCGTGCTAAACTTTACTACCTACGTGAATTGTCTGGTAAAGCTGCACGTATTCGTGAAAAGTTACCAGCGCGTAAAACTGAAGCTTAATCAGTTTTATCTCGTTGAAAAAATGCGCCCCATGGCGCATTTTTTTATGGCTGTAGACTGGTTTATAGACCTTGCAGTTTGAGCCGGTTGGCATGCTGGCGATAGACCGCGACCGGGTCTGGAGCAAAAGTACCTTTTAAACCGAACAGTAAATTCACTTCATCGAGATGATTCCATGGAAAATCATCCCGAATGGTTTTACCAAATTTGGCGCTACAGACCGAGACAATGCCATCATTGGCACCGCCTTTATGGGCCGAGATTAAATCAAGGACTTTCATAGCAGCATCACCAACATCCAGTGGATTGGTGACTTGCGTATTTCCGGTCATTGAATATAAAGCAATACCCTGATCCTGATATTTGCCTTCACCACAGGGTGTTAAGGATAAGCCCAACTGAAAACGCTGATTAAACTCCGCGGTTCCTTCAATTGAGGTGCTATGACCTGCAGCTAAGGCATTATGCGGCAATGCATTGCCGTCCAGGCCCTGTGCCCACATAATCACTTTGCCAAAACTGCTGATCAGCACATTTAACAGGTCAGAGCTTCCTGTTTGATCGGCAAATTTCATCACGTCGGAGGCCACCACGGTACCCTGATTGGCACCACCGACAGTCAGTACCGAGGCCACCTGGTCAGGCATTACACCTGCGGCATAACGCACCGCATGTGCCCCATGACTATGGCCAATCAGGTTGACTTTTTTCGCTCCGGTGATGGCCATCACCTCCTGGAGCTGGGCCAGATATTGTTCACCCCGGACTTCACTGGAGTTAAACGGTGACATCCGTGCTGCCCAGGCATTGCTGCCGTTACGGGCTAAATCCGGTAGAATCTGATACCAATAGTCCATGCCCAAGATATCGGTACCAATGCGGTTAAACCCGACCATGCCATGGGCAAATACAATCGGATATTGGGTTTGGGCATAAGTCGAGGTCACCCGTTTGCTTTCGGCTTTAATCACATGGCTGACTTGTGCCAGTGCCGTTCCACAGCACAGTACAGTTGTCATAAGCGTAAGTAAAATTTTTATTTTCATAAAATTCCATTTTGCTTCATCATCAAAAATAAAAACCCTGCTCAAAAGAGCAGGGCATATCATCCTCAAATTTACAGGTCTTGTTGTTTTAAACGGTTGGCATGTTGGCGGTAGACACTGACCGGATCTGGAGCGAATACCGCTTTCAGACCCAGAAACTGATTGACTTCATCTAAATGGTTCCAGTTATAGTCATCGCGGATGGTTTTCCCAAACTTGGCACTACAGCGAGAGACCAGACCGTCATTTTCTTTGCCGCCATCAATCAGCAAGCTGGTGATTTTCAGGGCAGAGTCGGGGTCCAGAATATTGGTGACCGTACCAATACCGGTAAAGGAATAATTCACAACCCCATTCTGTTTATAGGCACCTTCACCGCAGGCCGTGGTTGGCATCCCTAGTGGGAATTTCTGGTTAAACTTGGCCGAGCCGGCCAGGGTCAGACTGCTGCCGCCAGCAAGAGAATCATGCGGGAAGCTGTTCGGGTCCAAACCTTGCGCCCAGGTAATGGCTTTGGACACCAGATTGACTGCACCAACCAATGGCCCTTCAACCGGTGTGCCTTCGGCTTTTAAAATCAGGTCGGCCACCGGTGAACCTTTATTCGGTGCACCCACCGCAGTTAAAGATGCCACCTGGTCTGGCATTACCCCGGCCACATAACGAATGGTAGGCCCGCCATGCGAATGGCCAATCAGGTTGACTTTGCCGGCACCGGTCACAGCGAGAATTTCCTCGACTTGCTGTGCCAGCTGCTCGCCACGGACCTCACTGGAGTTAAATGGCGATACCCGGGTGGCCCAGACATTACTGCCGTGGCGCGCCAGATCTGGCAGAATCTGATACCAGTAATCCAGGCCAAAATTGTCGGTCCCCAGGGTAATAAAGCCACTCATACCATGACTAAATACAATCGGATATTTGGTTTTGGCATACTGCGAGCTAACAAAAGGTGCTTTGACCTGGGTGCTGTTTGAGGCGTGCAGCTGTGTGGTGCCGCTCAATACGGTAGCGGCCAGACCGGCGATGAGATATCCATATTTCATTGTTAAATCCTCAGTCTTGTTCTTGTGAGTACAGACCGCTCACGATCTGTACGGTGTTCAGCCTTGTCACCAAGGCAATTTAAAAGTCTAGAGCTGCTGCTGTTTCAGGCGATTGGCATGCTGACGGAACAGTGCCACCGGATCCGGGGCAAAGCGGCCGGTCAGTCCGAACATCATATTGGCCAGATCGGTATGGTTCAGGTTGTAGTTGTCCCGAATCACCTTGCCAATATGCGAGCTGCAACGTGCCACCATGCCGTCATTGTCCTTATTGCCATACGACAGCGGCCCGAGTTGCATCAGGATGGTGTCAATATCCAGCAGATTGGTGGCTTGTGCAGTACCGGTCCAGGAGTAGTAGCGGATCCCGCGATCAACTTCAGCGCCGGCCTGATCACAGTTTGCTGCCAGTGCCGTGGTCGGGAAACGGCGGTTAAAGTCCGCAGAACCGGTTTCGGTCAGGGATTTCATCGAGGCATCAAAGTTGATGGGCATATCTGGCTGTAACTGGGCATAACTGATGAGCGGGGCAATCATATAATCACCGACCAGATTGAAGACGGTACGCAGTGCCGTACTGTTCTGAATATCATCGGCCACTTTAGAGCCGCGGAACGTGCCACCAATACCGGTGACTGAGGCCACATATTCAGGTTTGACCGCCGCCACATAACGTACAGTCGGGCCGCCATGTGAGTGGCCAATCAGATTGACCTTATTTTTGCCCGTAATGGCCAGCACATCTTCCACCTGGTGAATCAGCTGTTCACCACGAAATTCAGTCTGATGTGCCGGAGATAGCTGTGCGGCAAACACAGTGGCGCCGTGACGCGCCAGATCGGGCAAAATCTGGTACCAGTAATCCATATTGAAAGTTTCATTGCCAATTCGCGACCAGCCAAGCCAGCCGTGGGTCATGACAATTGGATATCGGGTTTGGGCATAATGGCTGATGGCGCGTTCCTGAACCTGCAAGACGCCCGGTTCGGCCTGTACGGGTGTGCTTAAGCCAAACAGGGCTGTCGCAAGTAACAGGGCTGAACCCCATGTGGTTTTTTGTTTTAAATGATGCATGACTGATCCTTCATTTCATTTTTTGTTTTATTGATGCAGTACCACCTGTCAAAAATTCCTCCTTTGTCGTGCTTTGCATAAAAATGTGATGATGTCTTCGATTTATATGGAATGATGAGTACTCATCCCGGCAGCCTGCCTGCAAATATGTCATTTCAGGCCAAAATTTATCAATAATTACTGTTTTTATAATGACTTAGTAATTTTAAAATCCATTTTTTAGTATAAATAAACAGTTTTCTTGAAATCGTCATTAGCCATTCGGTTATTTTTTGTAGTTGCCGATAACTGGTTGAGGACGTGCAGGTGAAATGGCAAAGATATTGATAAAAAAATAGGGGGTAGAAGCTTAGTAGAAAGATAAAAATAGACCCATCCACCAAAATAATGGATGAGTCATCTTTAGAGGATGTTATTCGGCAAAAGGCAGTTTACCGCCCTGATCGTGCACTGATTCAAAGGTATCCAGCCGCAGCTGTTCTTGCGGATTATTAAAATACTGTTGACGTAATTCTGCGACTGCCTGCTGTTTGGCGGCATCATTTAGGCCGGCACTGAGAATCTGATCGCGTTCATTTAAATATTGGATGACACGGGTTTTCCAGTGGCTGCGCTCGACATCCAGCTGTTCCAGACGCTGCGTGGCTTCAGGCCCGACCAGATTCAGGCGCATCTGGCGCAGTTCTGTACTGGAGCCACCGCGGGCTTTAATTTCTGCGGTCAGTGCTCTTAAATCTTCCAGCTTGTTGAGCTGTTCCAAGTTAGCCTGCCAGTCTTCCGGTAGTTGCTCAAACAGGGCTTTTAATTTCTGGGCTTTTTCTGCTTCGGAGAGCTGTTTATTGTCCATCACGCTCAGGCGCTCCAGGGTATAGTCATGATAAACATCTTCCACCCCAAACAGACCCTCAATTTCATAGGCCGAGAAAAACTGCTGACGCAGGTTTTTCATGCTAGTAAAAATGCTGCGGTAATATTGCGGACTGTCCGGATCCAGTTGCGGCGGCTGCAATTCCCCCAAACGCTCCCGATAATCCAGATAGCGCTGCCATAAATCCAGAATTTGTCCCAAGGCCGGTTCCTGATGAGTCTGGGCGATATAACGCTGAAAATCCTGACGGATCTGCTCCAGGGTTTTCTCGCCGTATTGGGTAATAAAATATTCAAAACAGTTGCGGGTCTGTTCAGTGACCATCAGCCGGTTACCTGAGTCGAGCTGTAACTGGCAGTTAATTTCAGTATCCTGCTGACTGGGACTTAAAAAGGACAGGGTTGCAGAGCTGTTTGGACTGCTCACGGGTAGAGACGAGGTTGCAGATGTACGCGCTGTGGCGGCCTGTGCATGACCGGGGGATGGTGGCGAATGGGGAATTAACCAGTAAATAATGCCCACCACCGCTATGGTGATCAGGCCCAACCAGAGCCATAATTTATGTTTTTGCATTCCTATGCACCTGTTTTTCCATTGTATTTATTTTAGGTTTTCGGTTCGGCCTCAATATGCCATAAAAATGACATTGTTTTATAGAAAAGTTGTAAAGCTTGTGCTCAGGTTGCTACCATGGCGCAGTTTAGAATTGTCCGATTTTTGCCATGAAAGCATCTTCTCCTAAAATTCAGCGTCGTCCTGTGCATGGCGTATTTTTATTGAATAAACCCCTGGGTATCAGCTCCAATGCTGCGCTGCAAAAGGTGCGCTGGCTGTATCGTGCGCAAAAAGCCGGACATACCGGTGCTTTAGATCCGTTGGCCTCTGGTTTATTGCCAATCTGTCTGGGCGAGGCGACCAAGTTTTCGCATTTTCTTTTGGATTCGACCAAGCGTTACCAGACCACCATTCAGCTGGGACATAGCACCACCACCGGTGATGTTGAAGGTGAAGTGCTGTTAGAGGCTGCGGTACCGGCATTGACTGAAGAAAACATTTTAACCGTCCTGGCGCAATTTACTGGTGATATTCAGCAGGTACCGCCGATGTATTCAGCGCTAAAAAAAGAAGGCCGTCCCTTATATGAGTTGGCCCGTAAAGGCATTGAAATTGAACGGGATGCGCGTCCCATCAGTATTTATGCGCTGGAGCTGTTAGGGTTTACCGACGATAGCATTACCCTGGATGTGACTTGTTCCAAAGGCACCTATATTCGTGTACTCGGTGAAGATATTGCCAAGGCGCTCGGCAGCTATGGGCATCTGACCTATTTGCACCGTATTCAGACCGGGCATTTTGATCTGATCCCAAGCTACACCCTGGACTATCTGGAAAGCCTGAGCGAAGCCGAGCGTGAAGCGCTGTTGCTGCCGGTTTATGCCCCGATTGAGCATTTTCCACAGGTACAGGTGCCAGAAGGCCGGGCCGAATATTTTTGTCGCGGCATGGAAAGTAATATTGACCATGCGGCGGCAACTCAGGTATTGGTATTTGAGGGCGAGAAATGTTTAGGGCTGGCGGAAATTACCGATAAAAAACGTCTGGTACCAAAACGGGTCCTGAATCTCTAATTTTCATCTGCACTGAGGCCACAGGATTGCCCCGATATGGATATTGAAATCGTCATCAGCCTCGTGATTTTTGCCTTCTGTGCCGGTGCAATTGATGCCGCGGTTGGTGGTGGCGGCCTGATCCAGATTCCGGCGATTATGGGCGCAATGCCGCAACTGGCGCCGGCCACGGTGTTTGGCACCAACAAACTGGCTTCCATTTGTGGCACTGCTTCGGCGGCCTTTTCTTTTTTACGCAAAGTGCAGCTGTCCTGGAAATTGCTGGGCGTGATCGGGCTATGTGCCTTTCTCAGCTCTTTCGTTGGCGCAGCCTGCGTGTCAATGATTCCGACCGATATTTTGCGGCCCTTTGTGCTGCTGATGCTAATCGTGATTGCCATCTACACCTTCATGAAAAAGCAGTTTGGCCAGCTGCATGTGCAGCAGACTTTAAACCGCAAAATGTTGCTCCTGGCGGCGTTGGGCAGTGTGCTGATTGGTTTTTATGATGGTATTTTTGGCCCCGGCACGGGCAGCTTTTTTATTTTCTATTTTATTCGTTATTTACAGGTCGATTTTTTGCATGCCTCGGCCTTGTCGAAAATTGCCAATTTTATGACCAATCTGGCAGCGCTGAGTTTCTTTATTCCCACGGGGCATGTGCTGTTTATGGTCGGGGCGATGATGGCACTGGCTAATATTACCGGTTCTCTGGTCGGGGTACGTCTGGCCTTTAAATATGGCAGCGGCTTTATCCGGATTGTATTTCTGATCCTGGTTAGTGTGCTGATTGTACGCATGGCCTATCAGATGTTCTGGTTGTAAATCATTCTCATTATTAAAATTTCCCATACAAATTGCTGCAGGAACCGTCGCACGGGCTTGGCGTATAGTGAATGCTTAGCCTGACCTGTCTGCTTAACAATAATGATGCAACCCGTTGTCGGGTGTTTAAATTTTGGCATTTGAAAGGGTAATAACAACATGAATATTTTTGAAGCACTGCGTGAAAGCCATGAAATACAGCGTGATCTGGCCGAGCGTTTAATCCAGACCTCGGGGGATACACCAGAACGCCGCGAGCTGTTTGATCAACTGAAAAATGAATTATTCGCCCATGCTGTGGCCGAAGACCGTTATTTTTATATTCCACTAATGATGACCGATTCCGGGCTGAACATTACCCGGCATGCGCTGGCAGAACATCATGAAATGGATGAGCTGCTGGAAAAACTGACCGAAACCGAATTTAGCAATCCGGGCTGGCTGGCGATTGCCAAGCAGCTGTCTGAAAAAGTGCATCATCATTTGCAGGAAGAAGAACATGGCTTTTTCCAGCAGGCCGGGAAAATTTTGGAAGAGCGCCAGAAAACCGAGCTGGCCAAACAGTATTTAAATGAATACGGCAAATATAAAGCCATTCAAAAAGACAGTCTGGTCTAAATTCAGGACTTAAAAAAGATGGCTCTCTTGGCCATCTTTTTTTATTCATCTTGTTTGATCTTTCTTTTTGCTTAAGGGCTGATGGTTTTTTTGCGGCTGGCTCTTAGAGTCACGCCCACGGAGGCCAGCATCACGCAGAATAAAGCGACCCATTGCAACAGGCTGATCTGTTCACCGAGTAACACCAGACCGGTTAGCGCGGCCAGTGCCGGCGATAAACTGGACAGGGTGCCATAACTGAGCTTGCTTAAATGCTGTAAGGCTTTCAGGTCCAGTGCATACGGAATGGCGGTGGCCAAAATGGCAATGGCGATAGCTTTGCCCCAGTACTGGGTATCAACCAGGGCCGCGGCATTGTGATACAGACCAATGGGTAACAGGGTCAGCGCAGCCAGACTAATGGCAATGGTGAGGGCATGCATGCCAATATTCTGCTGCACCACGCGCTGCCCGAAATAAATGTAGAGGGCCCAGCAAAAGCCGGCACCCAGCGCACAGAGGGCACCAAAGACCGAGAAATTGTCACTGTTGGCCTGTCCCCAAGGCACCATCAGCGCAATTCCCAAAATGGCTAAAAGCACCCAGATATAATCACTGCGCTGTTTAATCGAGAGCAGAGCCAGTCCCAGCGGGCCAATAAATTCCAGACCAACCGCAATCCCTTGTGGCAATTTGCCCAGCGACATATAGAACAGCACATTCATCAGACATAAAGCGGCGCTATAGCAGAGCAGATCCCGCCATTTTAAAAAGGACAGCCGGGAAATAATCTTCCAGGAACGGAACATCAGGCAGATAATAATGGCGGCAAAGCACAACCGTAAAATGGTCACGGTAAGCGGATCGAGCACCTCAAACAGTTGTTTGGCAAAGGAGGCACTAATCTGGTACGAGGTCATGGACAGCACCATGAACAGTACCGACAGCAGTTGAGCATTTTGCATAAGCGCACCACCAACACCGGAAGGTGTCAGCATATTGGGGAGATGCTGCTGATTATAGCAATTTGCTTAAATTTTGATGAGTAGCCGGTCAAAATAAATTCCAGCATTACACAGCAGGAAGCTCAGTCTGGCCAGATCCGCACCGTTTAACTGGACTGCTGTTTGCGCTGCTGCACGGTATAGGTACAACCAATGGAGGCGGCAATAATGGTGCTTAAGGCCAGCCATTGATTCCAGAGCAACTGTTCGCCCAAAAAGACAAAACCGGAGAGCGCGGCAATGGCCGGTTCCATGCTCATCAGTGTACCGAAACTGAGTGCAGTCAGGTTGCGAAGTGCAATCATTTCCAGACTAAAGGGCAAGGCGCTGGCCAGAACTGCCAAGGCAATAAAATAGATGAAATTGCCTGGTTCAAATACGCTAACAGGCAGACCATCCCATAAGGCAATGGGTAATAAAATCAGGGTACCGACTAGCATACCCAGACAGACCGTATGATTCCCGGATACACCCGACGGTTTTTGTCCAGCCACAATATATAAGGCCCAGCAGGCACCGGCGCCTAAGGCAAACAACACGCCCAAGCCATCGAGCGGCTGCGCGGTCTGATCAAAGGGAAATAGCAGCACCAGCCCGACAATGGCGAGGCCGACCCAAATAAAGTCGAATTTGCGCCGGGCATAAAACAGCGCCACGCTTAATGGCCCGATAAACTCAAACGATACCGCAATCCCCAGCGGCAGGCGGTCAATCGCCAGATAAAACAGCATGTTCATGCCGGCCAGTGCTGCGCCGTAGCTGAAAATCGCCGGCCAGCGTATGGCTTTGGGCTGAATGTTCCAGAGCTGAAAAATCAGCATCAGCACCAGCGCGCTCAGCAGCAGCCGCATGGCTGAAACGGTCAGAATCGGAAACTGATCAAATAGCAGCTTGGCCATGGAGCCACTGCTTTGCAGGCTGAGCATGGCAATCAGCAACAACAGCACAGCGCGGAGATGCGGCACATTTTGAAGTATCGACATAACTGAAATGGGCTGGTGGGGAGAGTAGGGCGATCATCAGATCAATAGCCGCTAGCATAGCATGAACAGATGACGCTTCCATGTCGTGGCTGCGTAAGTGGCCAGCAGACAAACTAGGGGCTTATGCACGATTTCAAAAGAACATGAAATAAGGATTGCGTATTGTTTTCAAAGCGGGAAATAAAAAACCACAGCACAAGGGCTGTGGTTTTGGGTGTCACTGTCTAATTGAAATTAGAACAGAACACGTACACGGATAGTGCCTTCAACATCATGCAGCATATCCAGTGCTTCTTGAGATGCAGTTGCATCCACATCCATCACCAGATAACCGACATCACCTTTGGTCATTAAAGATTGACCCGAAATGTTGATGCCTTGCTCAGCAAACAGGTTGTTGATTTTAGACAATACGCCTGGAATGTTTTTATGAATGTGCAGTAAACGGTGTTTACCTTCAGTCAATGGCAAGGCAATTTCAGGGAAGTTCACTGCAGACAGGGTCATACCCTTGTCAGAATAAGCCACAAATTTCTCAGCCACTTCCAGACCAATGTTGGCTTGCGCTTCCATGGTTGAACCGCCCACGTGTGGAGTCAGGATCACATTGTCCAGACCGCGCAGTGGAGAAACGAATTCTTCACCATTGGCTTTCGGCTCTTTCGGGAATACGTCAACCGCAGCACCAGCCAGATGACCTGATTTAATTGCATCTGCCAGATCTTCAATAATGACACAGGTACCACGTGCCGCATTCAGGAAGATCGCGCCTTCTTTCATTTGTGCAAACTGTTCTTTGCCCATAAAGTTACGGGTTGATGGAACGTCTGGCACGTGTAGCGATACCACGTCTGCATTGGCCAGCAATTCAGCCAAAGAACCGACCTGGCGCGCATTACCCATTGGCAGTTTGGTCACTGCATCATAATAGATCACATGCATACCCAGGCTTTCAGCAAGCACAGACAGTTGCGAACCAATTGAACCGTAACCCACAATACCTAAAGTCTTACCGCGTGTTTCAAAAGAACCCGCTGCAGATTTTTCCCAGCCACCGCGGTGACATGATGCCGATTTGGCTGGTACGCCACGAAGCAGCAGAATCAGTTCAGCAAGGACCAGTTCCGCAACAGAACGGGTATTTGAATATGGTGCGTTAAATACTGGAATACCACGTACCATGGCTGCATTTAAATCGACTTGGTTGGTTCCGATACAGAAACAGCCAACCGCGATCAGCTTGTTCGCAGCTTCAAAGATTTCTTCAGTTAATTGCGTACGTGAACGAATACCAATGAAGTGTGCATCTTTGACCGCTTCTTTCAGCGCTTCACCCTCAAGCGCAGTTTTACGGTAGTCGATGTTGGTATATCCGGCAGCATTTAACGTGTCGATGGCATTTTGGTGAACGCCCTCTAACAACAGGAAACGAATTTTATCTTTAGGTAGTGAAAGATGTTGGCTCATTACGGCTCCGCTACAAAGGCCAAATTTAGTGGCAGTATCATATCATAGGAGCGGGCAGGAGATACATTCCATTTATGGCTGATCGGTCTGCTATTTCTGTAGAAAATATAAACGCAGGATTCATTTTTGGTTGAATTAACTCTGTATTTTCAAAGCTATATTATCAAAATGATGGTTTTTCTCAGGTTTTACAGAAAAATCGCTTATAATAGCCCCAGACGGCAAAAACCAGGCTCAGGCTGTTGGTTTCTTGCCCGTTTTTTATCTTTTACTGTGCTTTGGCATGACTTTAAAATGTACAGCGCCAGTCCGGATAAATCTCTTCTTGTTTAATTCTTGCCAGGTCTGCAAACGATGAATGCTCCAGTCGCTTTAACCCCAGAGTTATTGACCCAATTGACTGCAATTGTAGGTGAAAACCGTATTAAAACTGATGCGGACAGCCTCCAGAATTGGGGTCGAGATCATACCAAGCACTTTGATCCAAACCCATCCGTCATCGTTTTCCCATCGAGCACTGAGCAGGTGCAAGCGATTGTGAAACTTGCCAATCAGTTCAATGTGGCAGTCACGCCATCGGGCGGTCGTACCGGTCTTTCTGCGGGTGCGGTAGCGGCCAATGGTGAAATCGTGGTCAGCATGGACAAGATGAACCAGATTCTGGAATTCTTCCCGGCAGACCGCATGGTACGGGTACAGGCTGGTGTGGTGACTGAACAGCTGCAAAACTATGCCGAAGAGCAAGGGATGTATTATCCGGTCGATTTCGCCTCTGCCGGTTCATCACAAATTGGCGGTAACATTGGTACTAACGCTGGTGGTATTAAAGTCATTAAATACGGCATGACCCGTAACTGGGTGCTGGGCTTAACCGTGGTGACCGGTAAAGGGGATGTGCTGCGTTTAAACAAAGGCATGATCAAAAACGCCACCGGTTATGCACTGCAACACTTATTCATTGGTGGTGAAGGGACTTTAGGCCTAGTCACTGAAGCGGAAATCAAGCTGGAGCGTCAACCGCAAGACCTGCAAGTGATGGTGCTGGGTGTACCGGATTTTGATGCAGTCATGCCTGTGCTGCACGCTTTCCAGGCCAAAATTGATTTAACTGCGTTCGAGTTCTTTGGTGAACTGGCAATGCAGAAAGTACTGGCCAATGGTCATGTACAGCGTCCGTTTGAAACCGAATGTCCATTCTATGTATTGCTTGAATTTGAAGCGCCGTTTGAACCGATTATGGACAAGGCGATGGAAATTTTTGAGCACTGTATGGAACAGGGCTGGGTGCTGGACGGCGTACTCAGCCAAAGCCTGGATCAGGTCGAAAGCTTATGGCGTTTACGTGAAGATATTTCGGAATCGATTGCGCCGTTTATTCCATACAAAAACGATATTTCAGTGCTGATTACCCACGTGCCGGCATTTATTAAAGAAATTGATGCGATTGTGGCCGAGAACTATCCAGACTTTGAAATCTGCTGGTTCGGTCATATTGGGGATGGTAACCTGCACCTGAACATCCTGAAACCTGCCGATTTAAGCAAAGATGAATTCTTTGCCAAATGTCAGGTGGTGAACAAGTATGTGTTTGATACCGTAAAAAAATATGACGGTTCAATTTCTGCAGAGCACGGTGTTGGCATGACCAAAAAGCCATATCTGGAATACTCGCGTTCTGCTGAAGAAATCGAATATATGAAAGCCTTGAAACAGGTCTTTGACCCGAATGGGATTATGAACCCGGGTAAATTATTCGACCTGTAATCAGGCCAATAGAACGAAAAAGCGCATCTCCGGATGCGCTTTTTTTATGGCACTTATCATGTGCACTCTCGCTCAAATTACATTCTGTGCATAGTGTTAAGCGCAAAAAGCCGGCATCATTTTTACAGTGTTGAATCAGTTTGGATAGAGTTATGTTTCGTTTCGCTGCAATGGCAGGACTGGCGATTGCTGTTACAGGATGTGCCACCACCCAGAATATTGTGTCTAAAGTGACACCGTCTGCCGAAACACCGTTGGCACAGGTGTTAAAAGAGCGTCCGGATTTACGTAAACAGCTGGCGACAGTCGAGCTGCGTCAATTCTTTAATAATGTCGAATCACCGACCGCGGCCCAGGTTAAAGTGACTGAAACCGGTTTAATGGATGATTCGGTACGCTCGATTCGCACCATTTACAGTTTTAAACTGGTCGATGGCGACTGGGAAAAAGTGAAAACTGAAAAGAGCTATCAATGTCTGCGCGGCAAAAATACCAAGACTTTCCAGAAGGCTGTATGTCCTTAATCCGCTTGAATCTTTTAATGATTTTGATTGAAAAGCGTAGCTAAACCCTACGCTTTTCTGTTTTTAAACCGGGGATTTATACTGATTTTGTTCAGCCGCTCTAGCTAAGTGCTGCTGCCGCAAATCCAGCATTTCCTCATCAGAAAAGTCACAGATTTTAAAAATAAACTCTGCTACACTGCGCCCATTGTTATGATTGCAGCCTGCTGATCTGGCAGGCTTTTGAGCGCTATGCAAACCACTCCAACTACAACGCTCTCCCGCGCCACCTTAATGTTTCCGCTGGCTTTGGTGCTGTTCGAATTTTCCGTCTATATCGGCAATGATCTGGTACAGCCGGCCATGCTCGCCATTACCCAGGATTTTGGCGTCAGCAGTTCCTGGGCAGCCTCCTCGATGTCGTTTTATCTGCTCGGCGGTGCCTGTGTCGCGGCCATTTTAGGCCCTTTGTCAGACCGTTTAGGCCGTAAAAAAGTCTTGCTGGGCGGGGTGCTATTCTTTGTGGTGACCTGCCTGCTGATTTTATTGACCCAGAACATCGAAAGCTTTTTATTGCTGCGCTTTTTGCAGGGCTTTGGCCTGTCGGTAATAACTGCGGTGGGCTATGCCGCCATTCAGGAAAGTTTTGCCGAACGCGATGCAATTAAAGTCATGGCACTCATGGCCAATGTATCGCTGCTGGCGCCGCTACTGGGGCCAGTGTTGGGTGCGTTTATGATTGAGCATGTGTCCTGGCATTGGGGC
The DNA here is from genome assembly GCF_013418895.1 of Acinetobacter sp. YH12116. Taxonomy (NCBI): domain Bacteria; kingdom Pseudomonadati; phylum Pseudomonadota; class Gammaproteobacteria; order Moraxellales; family Moraxellaceae; genus Acinetobacter; species Acinetobacter sp. YH12116. Next base: position 65,780 of record NZ_VPBE01000003.1, read on the forward strand.
TTTATCGGGATTGCGGCCTTGGCGGCTGTAAGCTGGCTCGGACTGAAAGCCAAAATGCCGGAGCAGCAGCTCAGTATTCCAAAACAGCCGATTGGCTATATCTGGGATGATTTTAAACAGGTACTGAAAAACCGCCGTTTTCTGACCATGACCTTTGCCTTGCCGCTCTTAAGCATGCCGCTGATGTTATGGATTGCCTTGTCGCCGGTGATGCTGGTGGAACAGCTCGGTCTGAGCAGTCTGCAATATGGTCTGGCCCAATTTCCGGTGTTGGGTGGGCTAATTGCCGGGAATTTATTGTTGCTGAAAATCATTGACCGTTTTGCTTTGGGACAGACTGTGCTGATGGGCTTGCCACTCATGTTGGTCGGTACCTTGCTGTTAATTCTTGGTCTGCTCATACCAGACTATTTAATCTGGTGTCTGATTCTGGGTATGACTTTAATCAGCTTTGGTGAGGGCATCAGTTTTTCAATTATTTACCGTTTTGCTTTGATGTCGTCCGAGGTGTCGAAAGGGACAGTTGCGGCAACGGCTTCTGTGCTGATGATGCTGAGCTTTTTTGTGGTGATTGAACTGGTGCGCATGCTCTACAGTCATTTTGAGCTGTGGGCTTATAGCCTATCCTGTTTTGCCTTAATCGCCTTGTGGTTTGCTTATCCGCGGCTGAGTCTGAAACAGATTATGCGCGAACGTGCCGAAAGCGGTCAGTTTTAAGCGGGCTGATCATCTCGTATCTATAAATAAGATCATGTGGCTGAAAGGCCAAAATAAAAGGCATCCAGCAGACAGTGGTCTGGTGGATGCCTGATTCACAGATCCGTCAGAAGTTACACTTCGACCTGCGGTTGTGCCATTTTCTTCAGTTTGGCATCAAAAATAAACGGGCCAAACGGTAAAATCGAGGCAATCACACCCATTAAAAATACCTGAATTGACCATTTCTGTTTTTCACAGACCACGAACAGCACCACCAGAAAGGCAATAAACAGCACACCGTGGCCCATGCCGACGTATTTCACCAGAATTGGGTTACCCCATATATATTTCAGTGGCATGGCAATAAACAGCAAGGCCAGAAAAGATAAACCTTCTAAAAAACCTACCACACGCAAGCTTTGGATGCTCATACTCTGCAATTTCCCCATAGATCTAGTTGCAGTGTAGCGAATATTGGCGCAGAGGGCCATGCTTTTTAGTGCACAGCCCGGTTTTAAGTTTTTGTTTTTTAATATAAATCAGACTGTAGGGCTTGGTTTTTGCTAAGCTGTTGATGTTGATATAAAAGCCTGATAATTAATCTTGTAGCCTCAGATTGCTATTTAATCTAGGCATAGAAAAAGGCACTCATCGCTATGGATAAGTGCCTTAAAAATCAGAAAACTGTGGATAAGTCGGGATTTATCCGCATCAAGGTTTAGATCACGCCACAGGCAATCCGGTCACCACCACCGCCTAACGGTTTTGGCGTATCGGCATAGTTATCGCCACCGGCATGAATCATGAGCGCCAGACCTTGTACATCCTGTAATTTCAAACGCGGCGCCAGTAGGGTGACACGTGCCGTGCCATCGGCTGCCACATTCAGGACCGGTAAATCACCAAGATGGCCGCTTAATGGATTGCCATGGTTGGGTGCCTGATTCGGGTTAAAGTGGCCACCTGCGGCCAGTGCAGCCTGCATTTTACCGTCTTTTTCTGCTGGGGCGCAGGAGCCGTTTTCATGAATATGGAAACCATGTGGACCCGGTGGTAACTGGGTCAGATTGGTACGGATAACCAGACCTGCAGCACTATCGGTCAGTTGGACTTCACCGAGCTGGGCGCCAATGCCTTGGGCAGAGACCGCATTAACGGCAACGTTTTTACTGGCGCCAATCATAGTATCGGGTGTGGTGGTACAGCCGACTCCGACCAGCGCGGTAAACGCACATAAAGCACCGAGTTTAAAAAGTGGGGTCATGGTTTGCATCCTGTCTTATTCGAATATGTGGCTTCATTCAAACAAGGCTCAGGAGGCAACACAATGCAGTTTGCGTACAGGCGTGTATAAGTTTCTTAATGAAATTTAGCCTTTTGGTGCAGCCGGTCCCTGATCATCGGGCAGGTCATAGGCCATGGTGGTTTTTGGCATCATCATGGCCTCGGCTTCATTAGTTTCATGCAGCCATTCACGCCAGATTGCCAGCAAGACCGCCAGAATCACCGGACCAATAAACAGGCCAATCAGGCCAAAGCTGGCAATACCGCCCAGAACCCCGAACATGATCAGCAGGAATGGAATCTGGGTGGCGCCGGAAATCACCAGCGGACGAATCACGTTATCTGCGGTACTGACCACACACACGCCCCAGGCCATCACCCCAATTGCTTCAATGGTTTGTCCCTGCGAGAACAGCCATAGCGCCACCGAGCCATAGGCCAGCGGTGGGCCAAACGGAATCAGGGCAAACAGGAAAGTGACAATGGTCAATACCATCGGGTTTGGCACCCCGGCCACAAAGTAGCTGACCCCGGCCAAAAGTGCCTGGGCAATTGCAGTCAAGCCAACCCCGTAAACCACCGCACGGGTGGTTTCAGAAATGGTATCTAAATAATGATGTACACGTGGCCCGATCACCATTTCCAGCGCTTTACTGACCTGATTTAAAATGGTCTGGCCATCACGATAGAAGAAGAACAGCGACAGCATGGCAAAGCCGAGTTTAATTAAATTGCGGCTAATTTCACTGAGCAGGAAACGGCCATAATTCAGATGACCCTGAATCCAGACCGAAATGGAATTAATGATGCTGTTCGGATCTTCATTAATTTCACGTAAGGAACGGCTAATTTCTTTACCAACAAAGGGCAGATCGCGGATAAAATCCGGCACATTCAAATGCCCGGAAAAGACCTGCTTCTGTAATTCGTAATACAGGTTGCGCCCTTCGTGCTGCAAGATAAAAATCGCAAAGGTCAACGGAATACCGACTACCAGTGTCACCAGAATCATCATAATTGTGGCACTTAAGGTCGGCCGTGGACCGCACATGCGCTGTACCGACTGATACAGCGGCCAAGTCATATAGGCAATAATGGTGGCCCAAACTACAGGAACAATAAAGTATTTGAGGACATGAAAGCTCAAAAAAATCAGGACAAAAAATAGTCCAAATAGCAAGACTTTTTGTAAAGTGGGCGCGTATTGTTGCACTGAGTTCACTGGCTCATTCCTAAGGTCTTGAAGCATATTAACTGAAAACCCAGCGCTCGCAAATGAACGCTGCGTAAGTTCTGTTAAATATTGAAGCGGGAGTGGAAAGGCAAAAGCCGTTTAATCGCTTAGGTGCTTAGAACCATTGGGCCGGATCATCAATAATCGCATTCAGGACAGGTTGCCACTGATTTTGAATGGTCAGGTAATTTTTCTGGGTTTTATCAAATACGCTTAAGCCCTGCATCGCCAGTTGACCATAGGCAGCACGTTCAGAAATCCAGGCCACCGGTTCCTGTTCAATTTTTTCAAAGAAATCACGAATTTCTTTGGAGCTGGCACTGTTGGCCTTGACCCGGTTGGCCAGCAGTAAAATCTGAACCTTGCCTTTACGAATCCGTTTAATTTCCTGCAAATGCTTTAAAAAGCGACGGGTCGAATCAATATCGAAGAAGGAGGGCTGCAGCGGGGTAATAATCGCATGTGCTTCACTAATCAGCTGCTCGGCCTGATCACCAGATAATGCCCCCGGCGCATCAATAATCAGGTATTCGATATTTTTAGGCGCATCACCGACCGATTTTTCATGACGCCAGTCCAGACTCTGAATGGGAGCGGCGCTTTCTGGACGCTGTTTTAACCATTGTCGTGCAGATTTCTGGTTATCGGCATCGGCCAGGGCGACTTTATATCCTTTTTGGGCTAAGGCGGAAGCTAAACTGATGGCGGTAATGGTTTTTCCACATCCACCTTTTTGATTGGCGACTAAGATTGTTTTCATGACCCTACTAAAGATTTTATTCTGCTCATCCCTAGCATATCATTGTTTGATGTGCTGGAGATGACCGTTGACAAAAGTCGTAGCGCTGCTTGCAAATTTTAAAAAATCAGGAAAACCCCATGTCGATATGGATGGCAATGCTTATAGGCGCTGCAATAGGAGTGGTGCTGACCACCATCATTTTAAGTCATAGCCGCAATGGCCGGATTAAGGCCGAATATGAACAGTATATTGCCGAGCTGGAGCTGGAACATCAGCAGGCACTGGCGCAGGCCCAAAAGCGCAGCGTCAATACCAGCCGCGCGGTGCTCAAAGGTAAAATGGCCGAGCAGATGGCACCGATTATGCCGCAATTTGAATACTTGCCCAGCGATGCCAAATTTCTGGGCGATCCGGTCGATTATATCGTATTTGATGGCTATACCGACTTTCGGGATGGCGATGGTCGGGCTGAGGATATTCAGGTGGTGTTAATTGATATTAAAAGTGGCGGCGCACGTCTGACCAAAGGCCAGCAGGCCATTGCCGAAGCCATTCAGCAGGGGCGACTGCGCTTTGAAACCATCCGTATTGATTTCGAGGATTAACCTTTTTTAATGATCTGGCCTATGTCAGCAATATTGATCTGCTGTTGGCCAAAGAAGATTTTAGCGCATCAGGCCAGGCCCAAACGGTCGATTTTGAACAAAACTAAGAGCGCATTCTCGCTCTTTTAAGGGCGAGTTAGCTCTTTTTTAATGACATGGACTTTTTAGCATTTTTTTCTGACGTTGGTGTTCTTTGTTCTTCAATGTATTTTTTCACGACATCCAAACTTGCGCCACCACAGGATACAGCGCAGTAACTAGGCGACCAAAAGTGATTGCCCCATAGTTTTTCCTTAACTTCATCCCAAAATGAACGCCTTAAAACATAAGAACTTTTCCCTTTCAGTTTTCCAACTAGGTTGGAAACTGAGTGCTTTGGATGAACACTTACAAGCAGGTGGATGTGATCATCTTCACCATTAAACTCAATAAGCTCACAATCCATTTGCAAACAGGTTTCTTCCATAATCTCTTTTAGGGAGGAAAGCATGTCTTTTGTTAATACATCTCTTCTGTATTTCGTAACAAATACTAAATGAACAATGTTTTTATAAATGCATGATCTACCTGTTCTCCACTCGTACATCTTATCCTCATACTAGATTTACTTTAACCATATTTTAAGCTAAAATAACCTCAACACCTAGAGGTTTTTCAATTGCTAACAGGCATCCAATTAAGAGCATACCCAACACAACATCAAAAGCTGATTTTAAGTCAGTGGATGGGTTGTGCTCGTTTCGTTTGGAATGCCAAATGCGATGAGGATAAATACTTTCGAGGATTTGCCCGTAAGTTTGCAACTTTTGATCACTATTATGAAACCCAAGATCAAAAATACGCTCACTTTAAATCAGATGAGATTAGTTCATGGCTTGCAAACTGTCCTAGTACAATACAAAAGAACTCAACCGTTAATTGGTACAACACACTCAAAAAATCTATTAAAGGTTTATGTGGGCGACCAAAACGTAAAAAGAAGACAGATAAAGGTTCGATTCATTTAACCTCTGATTTATTCGAGTTTCGCACGGAAAGAAATAAGCGCAAGCTATATATCGGTGGTAAAAAATTTAATATAGGCTCATTAAGTTTTAAGGCTCATGCTAACTTTAAAGAACCGAAATCCCTTTATATTCGCAAAGAGCGTGGTCAATATTTCGTTTCTTTCTGCTATGAAGATGGTGTTGAGATTCAAGAGTTTGACGGTAAGAAATTCGATGCTAAAAAATACGCCAAAAGACAGTTAGATCATTTGCAGGGCATGGACGAAGAACAACTACAAAAAATAGTGGTTGGTATAGATCGTGGTGTCATCATTCCTGTTCATGCAGGCTATGAAGAATTTGATTTCTCTAAAGAACAAAAGAATCATTTAACAAAAGCAGATCGCTACATTAAGCGACTGCAAAGAAAACTCGCTCGACAAGTAAAAGGCTCAAACCGAAGAGCTAAGACCAAACATCGAATTGCGGTGCATCACTCTAAGAAAGCCAATATTCGCAAGGACTTTGCTCATAAGACAAGTCGTAGTTTAGCTAATGGATTCGGTCAGGTATTTATTTTTGAGAAACTAAATACCAAACAGATGACCAAAAAGCCTAACCCTAAGAAAGATAAATTCGGACGTTTTATTCCAAATAGGGCTAAAGCTAAAGCAGGGTTAAACAAAGCTATTCTCAATGTAGGATGGCACAGAATTTCAGAATTCTTAACGTATAAATCAGTCAAATTAGGTAAGGCTGTATTTACGGTTCATGCTTCTTACACAAGTCAGGAGTGCGCTTCATGCGGTCACACTCACCCCGACAATCGCAAAAGCCAAGACAGGTTTAAGTGCGTGAGTTGTGGACATGCTGATAATGCAGATCACAATGCATCAATTGTTATTAAGAACAGAGCAATTAAATTAGTTTTAGACTGTGGAACACAGTTGGATGGTAATTATTTATCATCTAGTGGGCGTGGAGGTGTTCGTAAGACGACTAGAGGTGTCAAAGCTTCTTTTCGCAGTACCGTAGAAGCGTCAAAAGAGATGTGTGCAACTTAGGTTGCACTACGGAAACTCGGTTGCTTTAGCTCCGAGTAGTTCATCAGACCCAGCGCTGCTATCAGTTTCAGCGGGCGTCCACTAGCCCGCTTGCAGCACAACAGGTGATTGCCAACACGCTCAATATTAGCGCCATTGCTGCCAGTGAACAGATTGCCCAGCGCTTACGCCGTGTTAAAGCCGGGCAGCGTATAGTGCTGCGCGGCGAGTGGGTCAAGGTGCGTTCAGTCAGCACGGGGCAGTATTTTCAGATCAACCATTACCCGCTACCAGCGAACAATTGCCGGATAGTACGGGTGCAGCAGCTTCAAGTACTGGATTAACCGCGTTTAAGCCGGTTTACGCACACGGGCCAGCAGCATCCGCTGGCCAATTTTCGGAATACCGGCCGCATCTATCTCGTATTTTTCCTGAAATTCAAAACCGGCCTGCTGTAACAGCAGCGCCAGATCGCGGTTGAGATGACAGCCATCCGCCAGCCGTTTTTGCAGCGGCGTCAGCAGATGTTGCAAGCGTTGAATATATAAATTTTCAGGATGCAGTACATGCTCGACCAGATGCAGGCAACCACCCGGTTTCAGTACCCGATAAATTTCGGCCAGACACTGTTCAATCTGTTGCACGCTGCATAAGGTCCAGGTTGATACCACATGATCCAGACGATTATCGGCAAAATCCAGCTGCTCAGCTTTGCCAGCCAGATGCTCCACCAGAATGGCACTGTCACGAATCCGTGTTTCGGCCAGCTGGAAAATCTCCAGGTTTGGCTCCAGCGCATAGACTACATCGACATTTTGGTAAAAGGGTAAATTCAGCCCGGTGCCAAAGCCAATCTCCAGTACCTCACCCTCAATTGGCAGCAGCAATTCACGGCGTAAATCCATCAGGCTCGGCGTCTGCATCACCTGATTCAGCAGGTGTGGGAAAATATGCTGTTGATAGAATTTATATAGCATTGAAATCACATATTTTTATTTAATCTATGTTTATTTTAACTGAGCCGCGCAGGCAAAGACAAAAATGAGACCAAAGATAACCATTTTCTTACCATTTCTTTATTTTCTGCTGATCAACATCAATTAATATCAAAGATATATCTGTTCTGACTTAAGGATCTGAGACTCTCATGAAGCTGCGCTTTGGACTTATTTCGCTTATGACGGCCGCCCTGTTACAGACCAGTGCCATGGCATCGGTCGACTATAATATTGCCAAAGGGTTAGCGCCGGCATCTGCCGATCAGTCGATTTCGGTCTTGCAGTCCTTTCGTGGCGATTTCCGGATTTTAGGTTCAAAAACCTATACCGATGATGAACAGGCCAAGTTTTCTCCGATTGATTATGCCGTGAGCTGGGGCCTGTTTGCAGAGCCGGAAATTGCCCGGCATATTACGGTAAATCAGTACGACCGCTATTTAAACTGGAAGATGGATCGTTTGCCGGTGCCGGCAGAGCAGGCCATGCAGATGGTTTCCAATATGCACATCATTCCAGCCAATCCGAACATTGCCAAACAGATCAAGCAGGTCAAACGTGGTGATCTGGTGCGTTTAAGCGGGGAACTGGTGGAAGTTAAAGACAAAGATATGGTCTGGACGTCATCACTCACCCCGACCGATACCGGCGATGGTGCCTGTGAAGTGTTTCGGGTCAGTTCAATCCAGTGGATTGAAAAAGTAAAACGCAGTTAATGTGGCCTGATGGGTAAAATGTAGCAGCAGGGGAATGTCGATGAATCATAGGTGGATGAATCATAGCAAGACGCTCATTCTCTGTAGCTGGCTGGGGCTGTTGACCCTCAGCGGTTGTGGCAGTGTCAGTACCCCGGTCGATGGTACTCATGTTTATCATGCCGATCAGCAATGTCCGGCACTGTTAAATTTAAAGATCGGGGAAACTCTGGAATTGCGTCTGGCAGAAAATCCAGCCACCGGCTATCACTGGTCGGTGATGCAACATCCGAGCATCTTTAAGCTGGAAACCTTGTATCTACACGCGGATGCAGAAAATGCTCAATATGACTCCGCGCAGTTAAATGCGGCTGGAGAAAAAACCTTTCGTTTTCGCGCGGTTCAGGTGGGTGAAGGACTGATTCATTTAAAACAGGCTAGGGCGGGAGAGCCGCTTCCCTTGGCAGAATGGAAATGCCGGGTGCGCGTAGCTTAAAACCTGAACATCAGACATAAAAAAACCTCTGTTTTAGAGGTTTTTCGTTTTAAAGGCTTATTTGGCCGTCAGCGCTTCGCCTTCAAACTGTACACCAGCCCAACCTTGCTGCATAAACTGGCGGATATTCTGGTGATCGGTGGCTTCAGGCGTGGCCAGTACCGCCGCATAGTGTTCAGCAAACAGGCTTAAGGTTTGCGCATGATCTAAACCATTTAATTTGGCAAAACTCAGCACTTTGGCGCTGCCCTGGTTTTCAGTGGCCGCATTGTGTTGCTGGCCATTGCTAAACGCAGTTGGCGTGTGGGTATAACGTGCATCAATATAGGCAATCACATCGGCAAAGTTCGCTTTGCCTGCATGCAGCTGGGCCAATAAATCTTGAGCCATCATGTTCTCAGTCCATAGAAAAAATTGGTAAAAGCCCTGCGACAATAGCATGTTTTTTCGCAGGGGTTTAGCCTATTTCGGCCTCAATTTTTGCACCCATTAGATGAAAAAATCTGCGCTTTGGCCCAACTTGTGGATAAAATGGCAGTTATACACATGGGAATCAACACGACATGAATTGGCTTTGGGTGGCATTGGGTGGAGCAATCGGGGCAAGTCTACGCTATGGCCTGAGTCTGTGGCTATTTAAGCCCGGTGTGTTATTTCCCTGGCCGACCTGGTCGGTGAATCTGCTCGGCTGTTTTGCTGCCGGAATATTCTTTGCCTTCAGCCAAAAGTTCCCGGTGTTACAACAGGAGTTGCGACTGTTTTTGATGGTCGGAATTTTAGGTGGCTTTACTACCTTTTCCAGTTTTGGACTGGAAACTTTTCAATTGCTAAAACAGGGACACACCAGCGTGGCATTAATGTATGTGATCTCAAGTGTGATTTTGGGTGTGCTTTGTCTGGCGGTGGGTTTTTATCTGTTTCAGGCGCTATTAAATACGAAATAAAAAACAGGAAAATCAACTATATACAATAAAAAATGAAGCCTGGCTGGAGATAAAGGTCTAGGCTTCATAAAGGATGTGTATGCCAATTTTTTTTTTACTGCGTGGCTTAGTCCTTGCTGCGTTTAAAACGGGCAAAGCGTTTATTGAAGCTGGCGACACGGCCTTCATTGCTGGCCTGACGCTGCTCACCGGTATAAAACGGATGCGAAGCACTGGAAATATCTAAAGTCATATAGGGATAGATTTTGCCCTGATATTCCTTGGTCTGCTGCGGCTTCAGGGTGCTGCCAATAATAAAATAGGCATCGGCATTGGTGTCGTGAAACAGCACTTCCTGATATTCGGGATGGATCTCTGGACGCATAACAATTCCTCATGTTTGCTGAATATTGTAATGTTATAACGTAACAAATAAAAAGTAAAGTCAGCCCGAATGGGTCATTCGGGCTCAGCGTGGTTTTTAATATATGGTTTAAGCGTGTGGTGGAACCAGTTCTTCAAACAGATCATTTAAATTGTCATGCACTTTTAAATGAATCAGATTCCAGTAATGACCCGATACCGTACGGTTGACCATTAAGGTATCGGGTGATGGCTTGAATACATCCCAATATTTTAACGAGGGTTTCATCAGTTCCATACCATCATGATGGGCCGAGTTTTCGGCAAAATCATAATCGGTGGTCAAAGGGCGCATCAGCACTTCCAGCCAGGCCTGATACAGTTCTGGCGGGAATTTGCCTTGCTCGGACAGGGAGTGCAGGGCAGTCAGTTCCTGTTCCATTAAGGCAATATTCTGGGCACGGCCGGCCTGAATCAGCGCTTTAAAATGCTGCACAATGTCATTGGACAAGGTCTTCACACCGCCGTAATCATAAATAATCACGCTGCCATCTTCACGGAAGGCAAAGTTACCCGGATGCGGGTCACAGTGGAAACGCTTGAGATAGAAAATTTCCTGACCAATAGCGCGAAACAGCCGGCGTCCCAGTTCATTCCGGGTCGCCAGTGGCCACTGGCTGGCGGTTTCAATACTGTCACCCTGTTCCAGACTTAACGTTAAAATATGCCGGGTCGAATAGTCCTTAAAGACCTGCGGAATAATAATTTTACTGTCCAGCGCCTGATGGAAGGTACGCGCCACTTCCAGGTTTTGTGCTTCAATCTGGTAGTTCAGCTCATTGTCCAGACTGTCCTGAATTTCCTGGAACAGTTTGTCCTGCAATTTGCGGTCAATTTTTAACACACCCATTAAACGCAAGGCCAGACGCACCTGTTTCAGGTCACTTTCACAGGCTTCATCGACACCCGGATACTGGATTTTCACTACCACCTGTTCACCCGTCGGCAAAATTGCCTTATGTACCTGGCCAATGGACGCGGCGGCAAATGGGGTTTCATCAAAATGCTGGAAAATCTGCGCGAGGGGCTTGCCCAGTTCTTTTTCGATTTGTGCCTGAATTTCGGCAAAAGGCATGGGTGGTGCCTGACGTTGTAATTTGCTGATGGCCCGCGCCACTTCTGGTGGGAAAATATCTTTATATTGCGAGGCAATTTGCCCCACTTTCATGACCGCACCTTTCATTTCTCCCAAGGTATCGGCAATCTGGATGCCAATATCCTGAAATAGTTTGCTGCGTGCGGCATTTTTCTGCTCATCATCGGCAGAAAAGTTTTTAATTGAATTGGAAACGGTTTTGGTGGCGATACTGGCGGTCATACTGGCCAGTTTCATAAAGCGACGACCCGGTGTACTAGCCGTTTTTGCCATGCGAGGTTCCTTAAGATCATCTTGACTATCTGCCTTGAGCATACCGGCAGTTGGGTGAAAAGCCTACTTTAAATTGTTAATAAGCAAATTCACTACATGTTGCACATCAAAAAGCCGGCGGTAATGGCCGGCTAAAGATGATGAGAGGCGAATCGCTTAGCTGCTTTGACTCAGGCGCTGGTTGTTCATATACAACCGGATCAATAACAGCACACAGGCCACGCTCAAGCCGACAATCAGGCCGACCCAGACCCCGGCGGCGCCCATGCTGCCAAAGCGGGAAAAATATACCCCGACCGGAAAGGCAATGACCCAGTAGGCCAGCATGGTAATCCACATTGGGCCTTTGGTGTCCTGCATACCGCGTAAACAGCCGGCTGCACTAATTTGCCAGGCATCCATTAGCTGGTAGGCAATTGCAAACAGCAGCAGATACATCGCCACCTGTGCCACATCGACATCCGAGGTATAAATCGAAATAATTTCCGGACGGAACAGCCACATAAAACTCATGGTCATAAAGGCCAGCAGGGTTGCGGTAATCAGCCCCAAATACTGCACGCGGCGCATGGCAGCCCAGTTTTTTTCACCATAATAGGTGCCAATGCGGATGGTCAGTGCAATGGCTAGAGACATCGGAATCATAAACAGCTGTGAGGTCACCGACATGGCAATCTGGTGTGCTGCTACCAGCGTTTCCCCTAAGGGGCTAATCACGATGGCTGCGGTACTGAAAATACTGACTTCAAAGAAAATTGCCAAACCAATCGGCAGGCCGAGCATTAAAATCCGTTTCATCCAGTAACGGTCGATGGGTTCCCAGCGGGTGAAAATCTGGGTGCTTTGGTAGGCGCTGCTTTTGGAAATGTACAGCGCCAGGGTAATAAACATCAGCCACTGTAAAATGGCCGTGGCAAAGCCGCAGCCGGCACTGCCCAGTTCAGGCAGCGGCCCTAAACCATACATAAAGATCAGGTTCAACGGCACCAGTACTACCAGCGCCAGCAGACTGATGACCGTTACCGGCCGTGGATAACCCAGCGCCTCGGAATAGCCACGTAGCGCAGCATACATGGTCACCGCCGGCATACCAAACCCAATGGCATGCAGGAACAGTCCGGCTTTCGGTTGCAGGCTTTCTGGTACTCCAAGCAGCGGCAATAACAGCGGCGCCAGCTGTAGAATTAGGCAGGCAATCCAGCCCAAAATAAACGCCACCCATAACGATTGCCGGGCAATGGTGGCAATTTTTTCCGGTGTACGCGCACCATTGGCCTCAGCCACCAGCGGTGTAGTGGCAATCATGATGCCACTAAACAGCAGCATCACCGGAAGCCACAGCCCCACACCAACTGCAATTGCGGCCAGATCGGTCGGTGAAAACTGACCGGCCATAATGGTATCAATTAGCCCCAGACCGGCCTGGGCAAATTGCGTCACCAGAATCGGAATCATTAAACGGAACAGTTGTTTTAATTCAAAACGTGTGCTGCCAAGCGTAGCCACAGTTATTACCCATATTCATCATGTGCTTAGAACAGAGCGATTAGCGTTGTAAAGTGAGAAGCACACCTATAAAAATCACCACGCCACCCAGAAGACGTTGCCAGTTGATGGGTGCTTTTTCTGTGCCCAGGACACCAAAATGATCGACCAGCATCGACATGGCAATCTGGCCAAACAGGATTAAACCGGTCAGGGTGAGATAGCCGAGTTTCGGTGCTGCATAAATACTTAAACTGATGGCATAGACCCCTAACACACCGCCCAGCCACATATACCAGGGCAAATGGATGATCTCGTGCAGATTGGGTTTGGGAACCTGTTGAAAAAACACCAAAATAGCCAGCACTATTGTACCAACCAAAAACGAGAAAAGGGCAGCCTGCAAAGGAGAATATAAATATTCGCGTAGCTGGGTATTGATGGCGGTTTGCAGGGTCATGGCAATCCCGATCCCCATGGCCAGTGGCATTAAAAGCAGTAATTGCGAAGATATTTTCATCATTCTAACACGCTAATTCTTCTGTAATTTTTTCTAGTGTAGCGGTATTCGCTGTGAGATTTTATCGGTGTCCTGATGCAGTCATGTTAAAATATGCATCTTCCTTTGCTGTTTTTGAGCTTGTTCCTTGGCTGAATTGAATCCTGCGTCTGTTCCCTTGTCCCTCTATATTCACATGCCGTGGTGTGTGCGCAAGTGTCCGTATTGCGACTTTAACTCGCATGCCGTCCCGGATGGCAAACTGTCACTAGATTTGGAGCAGCAATATTTACAGGCTTTGGTCGCCGATTTTAATACGCAGCTGGAATTTGCCCAGGGCCGTGAAATTCACAGTGTGTTTATTGGCGGTGGGACGCCATCGCTGATTTCAGCAGCCGGTTATCAATGGCTGTTTGCACAGCTTAAAGCGCTGTTGCCGTTTCAAGACGATTGCGAAATTACCTTAGAGGCCAATCCGGGCACCATTGAACATGATCCTTTTGCCGGTTATCTGGCGGCGGGAATTAACCGCCTGTCAATTGGAGTGCAAAGTTTTAATAGCGATCATTTGCAAAAACTGGGCCGGATTCATAGTCAGAGCGATGCACTTTCAGCAATTCACTTGGCGCGTGAGGCCGGCTTTCAGCGCATTAACGTCGATTTGATGCATGGTTTGCCGGAGCAGACTTTAGAACAGGCCTTAAATGATTTAAAACTGGCGGTCGAGCAGGGCGCAACCCATATTTCCTGGTATCAGCTGACCATTGAACCGAATACCGTGTTTTTCCGCACCCAGCCGGTGTTACCGGTCGATGAGGTGCTGGAAGCGATTCAGGAACAGGGTGAGGCCTATTTAAAGGCCAATGGTTTTATCAATTATGAAGTGTCAGCGTGGCGGAAGGAGCGACCTTCGGCACATAATTTGAATTACTGGCAATTTGGCGATTATCTGGCGATTGGCGCCGGCGCGCATGGCAAAGTCACCCGACCAGATGGTGTGTACCGTTTCCAGAAAACCCGCCTGCCAAAAGATTATCTGGCCAAGGTGCCGGCCGAGCATGGACAGTTCAAACGGATTACCGCTGAGGAGATGCCGTTTGAGTTTATGATGAATGCACTACGTTTAAATAAAGGTGTGGATGCTCATCTTTATACAGCACGTACAGGTTTAAGTCTGGATGATTTGGCACCGGTATTAACCTCACTACGTCAGCGCAAGTTGCTGGTGGAAGATGCCAGCCGGCTGGCCTGTACTGAACAGGGGCATGTGTTTTTAAATTCAGTACTGGAAGAGTTTTTATAACAATCCAAAACCTTCGCTTAGGATATTCACTGTTTTTACAGCATCCATAAAAAAGACCGCTTGCGCGGTCTTTTCTTTTTGGGGCTTTGACTTAGTAGTCGAAGCTAAAATGTTCTGGTGCTAATGCAGTCATGGTTTTAGATGGATTGACCATCGCTTCGGCATGACCTTGGGTACGTGGCAATAAGCGTTCAAAGTAGAAATCTGCCACTTTGATTTTCGCTTTGTAGAATTCTGGGGTTTCTGCGCCATCATTCGATGCCAGTTTGGCCGATGCAACGGCCGCCTGCTGTGCCCAGAAGTAAGCCATCATCACATAACCCGAGAACATCAGGAAGTCGACAGAGGCACTTGAGACGATATCGCGGTCTTTACGTGCCGCCAGCATGATGCGTACCGTCAGGGCATTCCACTGCGCGCATAGCTTGGTTAAGTCCCAGGCAAAACGGCGCATGTATTTATTGCGAGCATGCTGACCACAGAATTTCAGAATTTCTGCGGTATAGTCACGAATCACTTTACCTTTTGAGGTCAGCAGCACTTTACGGCCAATCAGGTCAAGCGCCTGTACACCGGTGGTGCCTTCATACAGGGTTGAGATACGCGAGTCACGTACAATCTGTTCCATGCCCCATTCTTTGATATAACCATGACCACCATAAACCTGCATGCCGTGGTTGGCTGCTTCATAGCCCATTTCAGTCAGGAAGCCTTTTAGAATTGGAGTATAGAAACCGAGGTGATCATCATGCTGTTCAAAGGCAGTAGTATCGCCACGCTCCAGAGCATCAGTCATCTTGTCGGCAATTTGTGCAGCATGATAAATCATGGCACGACCGCCTTCAGCAATGGCTTTTTGTGTTAGCAGCATACGGCGTACATCGGCATGGTGAATAATGGCATCGGCCACTTTTTCCGGATCTTTTTTACCGGACAGGGCACGCATTGACATCCGTTCTTTGGCATACGGTAAAGCACCCTGGAAGGCCAGTTCCGCATGACAGATCCCCTGAATCGCGGTACCAATACGGGCAGTATTCATAAAGGTGAACATGGCATGCAGGCCTTTGTTCGGCTCGCCAATTAAATAACCCACCGCATTGTCAAAGTTCAGCACTGCGGTTGCTGACGCGCGAATCCCCATTTTGTGTTCAATTGAACCACAGGTCACCGGGTTACGCTCACCCACGCCACCATCTGCAGATGGCAGGAATTTCGGTACGATAAACAGGGAAATGCCTTTGGTGCCGGCTGGAGCATCCGGTAAACGTGCCAGCACAATATGGACAATATTTTCGGTCAGGTCATGTTCACCGGCAGAAATAAAGATTTTGGTGCCTGAAATGGCATAAGTGCCGTCGGCTTGCGGTTCTGCTTTGGTTTTCACCTGACCTAAGTCAGTACCACATTGTGGCTCGGTCAAACACATGGTTCCTGACCAGGTGCCTGCCACCAGATGCGGCAGATAGGTATCTTTTTGTTCGTCTGTACCGTACTGGATAATGGTGTTGATACAGCCCACACTTAAACCCGGATACATCTGAAATGACCAGTTGGCGGTGCCCATCATTTCAGATTTGATCAGGTTTAACGACATTGGCAGGTTTTGACCGCCGTACTGTTCTGGATAAGACAGACCTTGCCAGCCGCTTTGCACAAACTGGTCATAGGCTTCTTTAAAGCCTTTTGGCGTTTTCACTTCGCCATTTTCAAAATGACAGCCTTCCTGGTCGCCGGTCTGGTTCAAAGGAGAGAGGACATTTTCACAAAAATCAGCCGCCCCTTCGAGAATCATGTCGACTGTTTCTGGATCTGCTGCTTCACCGTTAGACAAAGTTTGATAATGTGCTGGATAGTCAAACACTTCATTCATTAAGAAACGAATGTCGTGTAAAGGCGCTTTATATGCTGGCATAACATTAATCCTGATTTAAAAATAGTTTTGGATTATCTGATCGGATAGTTTGATTATTCACACTGCGCATCAAAATACATTGATGTTGAATTCAGTTAAAAATGTCAGAAAAGCGAATCAATAGAATCTTATAGACGTGGGATCAGTTCTAATTTAGGAGAAAATCCTGCCCTTGTCACCACTGTTTTTTGTATTCTATTTATTTAAATTATAACAAAATAAAACATAAGTGAGCATGATCTAGGACCAAAGCCTAATGGCCGGCAAGGTGTTTAAATCTGGGCAAAACGGTTGCCATATTTGTGTCATTAAATCCAATCATAATGCGGGTTAATTGTGCAGCCTAAATCTCAGCCATAAAAAAGAACCGTGCAAGATCGGTTCTTTTTCCGGGAAAAATCGCAGATTTTAAAGAAAATCTTTTAAATCGGGTTTGACCCCATTCCAGATTGAAAACGATTCAATTGCCTGACCGACCAGCATGCCAAAGCCTTCCGAGGTTGGAATCTGACGGGCTTTGGCCTGTTCCAGAAAACTGGAGGGCTTGCCATAGGCCATTTCATAGGCATGTTGAAATTGCAGCGCGTCCGGCAGGATTAAGGCATCACCACTCAAGCTGGCCGATGTCGCGTTAATGACAATGTCAAACTCGCCAGCCAGAGCATCCAGACCAATGGCAGACAATTCGGCCTGTGGTACAGCCTGCTGCAAATCAGCCACCAGCTGCTCGGCACGCGCCAGAGTACGGTTGGCAATCACCACTTTTTTCACGCCGGCCTGAACCAGTGGATAAATCACGCCACGGGTGGCGCCGCCGGCACCAATAATCAGAATCTTGGTATTGTCCAAATTCCAGTTCAGTGCCCGAATGGCATCGACCAGTCCTTGACCATCGGTATTGTCACCATACAGCTGACCATCTTGCATCCACAAGGTATTTACAGCTTTGGCGGTTTTGGCCCGTTCGCTGAGTACATCACACAAGGCAAAGGCCTGTTCTTTAAACGGCACGGTGACATTCATGCCTACCCCACCTTCGGCAAAGAATTCACGAATATTGGCTTCAAAACCATCCAATGGTGCCAGGCGTTTGCGATAGACCAGATCAACCCCGGTTTTTTCGGCAAAGGCATGATGCAGTTCTGGAGAGCGGGACTGTTCAATCGGGTTGCCCACAACGGCAAATTGTTTGCGCATTTTCACATGATCCATGTGCTGAAATGCCCATCAATATACGCCAAATCGGGCAGGGGCTAAAGTCTGCAAATGATGAACAATTGGAATAAATCCAATAAGCAAAACGACACAATCGGGTGTCGGGCAGGGAAGGGAGGACAAGGTAAAAGAAGAGAAAATTGAATAGAGAAAAATAAAAAGATCAATAAAGCAGTCTGATCTGTAAACCTGTGACGGCTTAAGGATTACAGATATCCAAGATGGTATCTAAAACCAGCAAGACCGAAGTAAAAACCAGAGCAATCAGGGCAAAAATACTGGCCACAATCGACAGGCTGTCACTTAAAGGATGTTCGAAAATAAAGGTAATACTGAGAGAGCAGACTAGAAGACTGAGAATTAGCCAGAACAGCCGGCCTTTGTGTTGAGCAATAAAATTTTGCAGCATGGGAGTGTTCCTTAAATCGATACTGGCTTAATTCCATCTTTCGCCAGACGCATTAAACCAAGACTATAGAGTCTACTCGCTTTAAATGAAAGTCTTGTGAAGAGTTGGCGAAAAAGTGTATGCAAATATATTTAAACGTATGCGACTTGCAAGCGTATGTTGCAAGAAAAAAGCTACCGGTATTTGCGGTAGCTTTTTAGAAACTTATTGTAGTTCGCGTAGCCAGTCATGCGGCTTTAAATAATAGTCGGTGAGTTTTTTCTCTGCGGAATCGGCATCCCATTCCGGGCGATAACTCCAGCCGGCCAGGTTGGGCAAGCTGACCAGAATGGATTCAATTCGGCCGCCAGTTTGCAGGCCAAACAGGGTACCGCGGTCATAAACCAGGTTATATTCCACATAGCGGCCACGACGATAGAGCTGGAATTCACGCTGCGCTTCGGTATAAGGTTTATCCTGATTGCGTTTAAAAATCGGCAAAATCGCTTCCAGATAGCCATTGCCCACCGCCTGAATATACTCAAAGCAGGTATCAAAATCCCACTGGTTTAAATCATCAAAGAACAGACCGCCGACCCCGCGCTGTTCATCGCGATGTTTCAGATAGAAATAGTCATCACACCACTGTTTGTGTTCGGCATAGACCTGCTCGCCAAAGGGCGCACATAAGTCATGTGCCGTCTGATGCCAGGACAGGACATCTTCATCATTCGGATAAAACGGGGTCAGATCAAACCCACCGCCAAACCACCAGATCGGGTCCTGACCTTCGGGTTCGGCCACAAATAAACGCACATTGGCATGTGAGGTTGGAACATTTGGATTTTTCGGGTGAATCACCAGAGATACGCCCATCGCCTGTGCTTTGGCACCGGCAATGCCAGGATGGCGTTCGGTTGCTGAGGCAGGTAATTTGGAAATATTGATATGCGAGAACATCACCCCGCCTTTTTCAATCACGCTGCCATTTTGTAAGACCCGGGAACGGCCACCGCCCCCTTCAGGGCGCTGCCAGTCATCAATCACAAATTCAGCCGTACCGCCGCCGGCCCGTTCCTGTTGTTCTAACGCGGCACAGATGCGCGCCTGTAAATCGAGGAGAAATTCACGTACGCGTTGAATATCAGCGGAGGTTGGATGCTGCATGATGACACTCATGAATAAAAAACAATAAGCACATCAAAGCACAGATTGGTAAAAAAATTAAGAGGGGGAGGACTGCTGTACGCTGCGCATGGTTGATCTAAGTGAAGAGGCAACAGCATGAGCTTCCCGATTCCCGACCAAAAGGCTAGGTTGAATTCCTGTTTTAAGCTCCGCACAATAGTGAATACGGGCCTTGTGCCTACCTCATAGGGTCAATTGCAGTGGAGCAATGTAGATGTTGAAACCGGCCAGTTCTCTCGTACAAAAATACAATGTTCCAGGACCCCGCTATACCAGTTATCCGACCGTACCGTATTGGGAAGAGGCCAGTTTTTCTCGCGAGGCCTGGCAGCAAAGTCTGCAACGCGCGTTTGCTGAATCCAATGCCAGCGAAGGCATCAGCCTGTATATCCATCTGCCCTTCTGCGAAAGTTTATGTACCTTTTGCGGTTGCCATAAGCGCGTGACCAAACGCCATGAAGTGGAGCAACCGTATATTCAGGCGGTGCTGAAAGAGTGGGATTTATATTGCCAGTTGCTGCCAGACCGGCCGATGATTAAAGAAATCCATTTGGGTGGCGGCACGCCGACTTTCTTTTCTGTAGCCCATTTACAGCAGCTGATTCAGGGCATTCTGGGCAAAGCCACAGTGGCGCCCGAGCATGAATTCAGTTTTGAAGGCCATCCGAACAATACCACTCGTGAACATTTGCAAGCGCTGTATGATCTGGGCTTTCGCCGGGTCAGCTATGGCGTGCAGGACTATAATGAAAAGGTCCAGAAAGCCATCCACCGGATTCAGCCTTATGAACATGTGCAGCGTGTGACCGAATGGGCGCGTGATATTGGCTACACGTCAATTTCGCATGATCTGGTTTTTGGCTTGCCTTTTCAGAATCTGGACGATGTTTTAAATACCATTCAGCAGACCACCCAGTTAAATCCAGATCGTCTGGCCTTTTATAGCTATGCGCATGTGCCGTGGATTAAAGGCAATGGCCAGCGCGGTTTTAAAGATGATGATGTGCCAAAAGATGAGCTGAAACGTACCCTGTATGAAGAGGGCAAGAAAAAACTGCTGGCGCATGGTTATCATGAAATTGGCATGGATCATTTTGCCCTGAAAAGCGATGCCATGTATCAGGCCTTTCAGCAGGGTAGTCTGCACCGTAACTTTATGGGCTATACTGCTTCCAAAACCCAGCTGATGATTGGCTTGGGGTTGTCTTCGATCAGTGATAGCTGGTACAGCTTTGCGCAAAATGAAAAGACCCTGGAAGATTATTATGCGCGACTGGAACAGAATGAAATTCCGGTATTTCGCGGGCATGTATTGACCGCTGAGGACCTGATGATTCGCCGGCATATCCTGAATTTGATGTGCAGCTTCCAGACCTCATGGGCCGAGCCAGAGATGCAGTTCCCGGAATTGCCTGAGGTGCTCAAGCAGCTGGAAGAAATGCAGGAAGATGGCTTGTTAACGCTGTTTGAGGATCATTTACAGGTTACGGAGCAGGGCAAACCGTTTGTACGTAATATCTGTATGGCGTTTGATTTGCGTTTAAAACGTAAAGTGCCGAGTACCCGTATTTTCTCGATGACGATTTAATTTCACTGAATCGGCACCTGATCTAACTCGTTATATCATCATATAAGTATGGGTGAATACAGGAAGCATTGATCTTACTTTTGACGGGGCAAAAGTAAGCAAAACCCCTCTATTTTGCTGAAGGGACATCCCTGTCCCTCAGCAAAATGGCGACCTCCCTGTCGCCGGTCATCTAAATCAATATCGGGTATGGGATTCCTTAGATCTGAGAAGAATTGTTTTAAAACTAAAAAGATGACTTAGAAGTCATCTTTTTGGTACATATGTGCCATACGCTCATGTTTGGTCTTTAAATACTGCTCATTAAACGGGTTTAAACCCACCGTTAACGGCACGCGATCCACCACATTAATCCCTTGCTCACGGAGCGCTTCAATCTTTAGCGGGTTATTGGTAATTAACCGCACCGCTTTGACTTGCAGATGATCCAGCATAATGCTGCACATATCATATTGACGGGCATCGGCTGGCAGATTCAGCATTAAATTGGCATCTACCGTGTCATGTCCCTGATCTTGCAGGGCATAGGCGCGAATCTTGTTGGTCAGGCCAATGCCGCGTCCTTCCTGACGCAAATATAAAATCACCCCTTGTCCGGCTTCATTAATCAGACGCTGGGTGGCCTGTAATTGCGGGCCGCAATCACATTTTAATGAAGCAAAGGCATCCCCGGTTAAGCACTCGGAATGGACACGAACCAGTACCGGTTCGGTCGGGGCCTGTTCCAGACCTTTAGACAGTGCAACATGCTCTTCGCCAGTTTTCGGATCTTGAAATACAGTAATTTTAAATTCACCAAAAGCGGTTGGTAGTCTTGACGTTGCGACAAATTCTATAGGCACAGTTTTACCCGTTAAATTGTTCATGAATGCGTTAAAGTATAGCCTAATGCTCAGACATTAGTAGAATAGGATTGCTGAATTTCTGCAGAAGATTTTCTTTTTTGTAGAAAGCGAACGATAATAGTTGATAAATAGCAAGGTTATTCAGGATAATCTACGCCACCTAAACACTGCCCGACTGAAATCATTGCTCAAAACTACATCGCTAGAAATGTGGCTGATTGAAGATGGTACAATTCGACTATATGATCGAGTAACTCCCCCTTGACCTAGCTTAGGTTTTGCCAGGCTTTAGAAGGCTTTGCCACATATGTTGTATACAGAAATACCGACTCAACGCCCTGTAACACCGTTGCTGGATAGCATAGATCATCCACAACAATTACGTTTACTCGCGCAAAGCCAGTTAGCACAAGTGGCAGATGAGTTACGTCAATTCATTTTGTATGCAGCAGGGCAAAGTGGCGGGCATTTCGGTGCCAATTTAGGGGTCATCGAACTGACTGTGGCCTTGCATTATGCGTTTAATACGCCACATGACCGTCTGATCTGGGATGTCGGTCATCAGGCTTATCCGCATAAAGCCTTAACTGGACGCCGTGAACAGCTGACCACCATTCGAGCCAAAGATGGTCTGGCCGCGTTTCCGGCCCGTGAAGAATCTGAATTTGATACCTTTGGCGTCGGACATTCATCCACCGCGATTTCTGCCGGTTTGGGCATGGCGCTGGCTAGCCGTTATCAGCAGCAGCAGCGTGAAGTGGTGGCAATTATTGGTGATGGTGCCATGACCGCCGGCATGGCCTTTGAAGCCATGAATGATGCGGTGGCGCATCAGGCCGATTTAATGGTCATTTTAAACGACAATGATATGTCAATTTCCTGCAGCACCGGTGGTTTTGCCAAACATCTGGCGGCGCTGTGGCAGCGCGGCGAAAGCGTGCATATTGATGCTGCTGGCGAGGCCTATATCCAGCCACATCCCGAGTGGAACTACACCTCACGTTTGCATTGTGCTGCAACCGATGCGGCTGATAATTTATTTAAAGCGATTGGTTTTGATTATTTTGGTCCTTTTGATGGCCATGATGTTGATCAGCTGGTCAATGTATTCCAGGCGCTGAAAAAGCGTAAAGGCCCGCGTTTAATCCACGTTTATACCAAAAAGGGCAAAGGCTTTGCCCCGGCAGAAGCGGACCAGATTAAATATCACGCAATTAGTAAAATCAACAGCAGCGCGTCTGCAGCAGCGGCACCTAAATATTCCGATGTTTTTGGCCAATGGCTATCTGATGAAGCTGCACAAGATTCACGCCTGCTGGCGATTACTCCGGCCATGTGCGAAGGTTCGGGCATGGTGCAGTTTGCCAAGCAATATCCGGAGCGTTTCTTTGACGTAGCCATTGCTGAACAGCATGCCGTGACCTTGGCGGCCGGAATGGCCTGTGAAGGTTTAAAACCGGTGGTCGCGATTTATTCGACTTTCCTGCAACGTGGTTATGATCAGCTGATTCATGATGTGGCGCTGCAAAATCTGGATGTCACCTTCGGTATCGACCGGGCCGGTCTGGTCGGTGAAGATGGTCCAACCCATGCCGGAGCCTATGACTATGCCTACATGCGCACCGTACCGAATATGGTGATCATGGCGCCGAAAGATGAAAATGAATGCCGCCAGATGCTACACACGGCTTATCATTATCCGGGGCCGGCAGCGGTGCGTTATCCACGTGGTAATGGCGTTGGAGTCGAAATTCAGCAGCAATTGAACCTGATGGAGATCGGTCAGGCAGAAATTGTGGCGCGTTTTAATGAACAGTCGGATGAGCAGATTGCCATTTTGGCCTTTGGTAGCCGGGTCTATCCGGCCATTGAAGCAGCACAGGCATTTGCAGCCCGGCATGACATTGCCGTGCAAGTGGTGAACATGCGTTTTGTGAAACCGCTGGATGAAGCCATGATTGAACGCCTGGCTGAAAACACCCAGCTGTTTGTAACCGTAGAAGAACATGCAGTGATGGGCGGCGCGGGCAGTGCCGTCAGTGAATATCTGGCCAAGGCTCAGCTGGTCAAGCCTATTATTCACTTAGGCCTGGATGACAGCTTTATGCAACAGGCCACACATAGCCAGATGTTGCAGCAGGCCGGTCTTGATGCCGCCGGTATCGAGCAGGCCATGACCCAGGCCTGGAACAAGCTGACCGAGAGCGTTTCATCCTGAAGCAATAAATTTTAGAAACATTTATTCCCCAAAAGCCCCAATATTTGCTAAAATGTTGGGGCTTTTATGCATTATTCTTTATCAGTATCTTCAAATTTGTAGTGGGTGTTCAATGGAACCTATGGTGGTGATGGCTGCGCGTGCGGCTCAAACAGTTGGTCAAGAGCTTTTAAAAGCGCATCAGAATCGTCATAAACTCGATCTACAAGTCGAAGAAAAAGGAATTGATGGTCCAGTAACGCGTGTTGACCGTTACCTGGAACAGTTGACCATCGATACCCTACGTAAAAGCTATAAAAATCACAGTTTCTTGGGTGAAGAGTTCGGTCTGCAAGAAGGTAAAGGTCATGACGCCGATTGGTGCTGGGTGATCGATCCTTTAGACGGTACGCTTAACTTCATCAACGGTTTTCCGCATTTCTGTATCTCTATTGCTGTTCAGCACAAAGGCGTGACTCAGCACGGCGTGATCTATGATCCAGTCAAAGACGAATTGTTCTCTGCCAGCCGTGGTCGTGGTGCCATGCTTAATCAGCGCCGTATCCGCGTGAATGTTAAAGACAGCCTGGAGAATACGTTCCTGGCTGTGGGTCATGCTTACCGCGCCAAACGTAATGGTGAAGTGGTGTCGTATGCCAAAAACCATTTCGAATCATTATTGAACGTGACTGAAGCTGGTGCGCAATATCGCCGTGCAGGTTCTGCTGCGCTGGATCTGGCTTATGTGGCAGCTGGCCGTTTAGATGGCTATTTCGAGCTGGGCCTAAAACCGTGGGATATCGCAGCGGGCGAGTTAATCGTCAAAGAAGCTGGTGGTACTGTAGTGGATGCACGTGGTGGCAGCGATTCTATGGACAATGGTCAGGTACTTGCGTGTTCTATGAAAATGCTGAAGCCTTTAATGAAGGCAGTAGTACCTGCCTGGGGCGACGCGGCAAAATAATAGACGCATTGAGTGAAATGACAAGGCTTGCTCCCAAGCCCTAAAAAACAGCCCGCCCAGTCGGGCTGTTTTTTTGCCTGTTATTTGTGCTTGATTTAATTCAAGTTTAACGACTGGTACAGAAATTAACGCAAAAGTTGATTAAATTAGATGACTTTTAAAATAATCCTGCTATAATCCGCCCACGCACTTAATTTCCGTTCATTACCTGAACATTTCTCTTCTAATCATTGTGTATGCGCGTGCGGTCCAAAGAGAGGACGATATCTCGCGCCCCAATCGCTAAAGCGATTCCTTCAGGTTAAGCCGTAATCATGCGTGCGTTATATCAACATCGTCGTTACTCGGATCGCCGCTGAATTCTTAAATTTTCAGCGTTCAATGCTGTGCCGCTTTTTGCCGATGTCCATTTGACTTTATTATTATGGAGCACCCAATTCTCGGGTGAAATACTCTATGAGCAAAACTTTTGCTGATTTTCCTCTACACGAAACTTTACAACAAGCGTTAGACGCTCTTGGCTTTACTGCGCCTACGCCTGTACAGGAACAGTCAATTCCTGCGGCATTAGAAGGTAAAGATCTTCTTGTATCAAGCCAAACCGGTTCGGGTAAAACTGCAGCGTTCCTTCTCCCAACGCTGAACGCACTTGCAAACCAGGACACATTCGTTCCGTTTAAAGAACGTATGAAAGCCATTACTCAGCCATCTATTCTGGTACTTTGCCCAACACGTGAACTTGCTCAACAGGTGAGCCAGGACGCGATTGCATTTGTACGTCATATGAAAGGTGTTCGTATTGCTGCGATCATGGGTGGTATGCCTTTTGGTAAACAAATTCAACAGTTAAAAGGTGCACAAGTGGTTGTAGCGACGCCAGGTCGTCTACTTGACCTTGTCAACCGTCGTCAAATCAAACTCGACAAAGTTAATGCGTTAATCGTTGACGAAGCTGACCGTATGCTGGACCTGGGTTTCTCTGAAGACCTGGAAGCAATCAGTGATTTGGCTGCAAACCGCGAACAAACCTTAATGTTCTCTGCGACATTTGCACCACGTATCATCACGCTTGCTGAACGTATGATGAATGAGCCAGAACGTATTGCGATCGAAACCGGTCACTCTACCAATACGGACATTACTCAGACTTTACACTGGACTGATGGCTTCGAGCACAAGAAAAAACTGTTGACGCACTGGTTGAGCGAACAGGATCTTGATCAGGCCGTTGTATTCGCTTCTACCCAAGAAGATACCGATATGCTGGCTGAAGAACTGGCTGAAGCAGGTCATTCAGTTGTTGCGCTGCACGGTGCAATGCCACAAACCGTTCGTAACCGCCGTTTACGCAGCATCCGTGAAGGTCGTGCCAAGATTCTGGTTGCAACTGACGTTGCAGCGCGTGGTCTGGACGTACCGACTATTTCTCACGTGATTAACTTCGGTCTGCCAATGAAGAACGAAGACTATGTACACCGTATTGGTCGTACTGGTCGTGCCGGCCGTACTGGTAAAGCGATTACTTTGGCGACTTACCGTGAACGCGGTAAAATCCGTGCGCTTGAAGATTACCTGGATGCACGTTTAGAAGTATCTGAAATTGAAGGTTTAGAGCCATCTCCACCTCCAGCACGTCCACGTCGTGACGGCGGTCGTGGTGGTAAACGTGACGGTGGTCGCGGTGGCCGTGGTGGTTTCGGCGGTGGCCGTCGTTTTGAAGGCGAAAGCAACTTCAAACGTCGTGAAGGCGGTGATGACCGTCCACGTCGCAGCTTCGATGACAAACCACGTGGCGAGCGTCCATTTGGTGAAGACCGTCCACGTCGTGAATTCAACAGCGATCGTCCGCGTCGTGAAGGTGGCTTTGGCGACCGTCCACAGCGTTCTTTCGATGACCGTCCACGTCGCGAATTCAACAGCGATCGTCCACGTCGTGAAGGTGGCTTTGGTGACCGTCCACAACGTTCTTTCGATGATCGTCCACGTCGTGAATTCAACAGTGACCGTCCGCGTCGCGAAGGTGGTTTCAACGAGCGTCCACGTTTTGACAGCAATGATGACAACCGTGGCAACCGCGTAGACTACAAACCACGTCGCGAAGGTGCTTTCGGTGACCGTCCTAAGCGTGATTTTGGCGACCGTCCAGCGCGTTCATTCGGTGAAGATCGTCCACGTCGCGAGTTCAACAGCGACCGTCCACGCCGTGAAGGTGGTGACCGCCGTCGTAAATTCAACGACTAAGTTGAACTGAGCGAATTCAGAAAACCGGTGCTTGCACCGGTTTTTTTATGCGAGAAAATTTGAATTTTGATGAGGAAAATGTATACTGGTTCAAGTTTATTTAAGAATATATTAAGCGATGTCTCATTATCATTCGCACAAACTGCCCGGTGTGTCATCTATGAAAGAGGTGCTTATGCCATATATTTTTTTGGTTTTGCTGCTCTGTAACCTCATCTTTTTTATTTACAGAACTTTTGCCTAAGCTGCATCTCTTTGTTTCTACACTCAAATTAGACCATAATAAAATTGTACAACTTGTACACAGTTTAAAAGAATTTCATAGATAACAATTTGTTCTCCAATCCTTTATAGTATGCATGCTGAAAAAAATGCAGGAAAATCCTCAGCTATGAATAATCAGACACCTCTACAGGCGCCAGCACTGATTGAAGTCAATCACCTGAGCTTTAAACGAGGGGAGCGGGTCATTTACGACAATGTCAGCTTAAAAATTCGACGTGGGCAGATTACTGCAATTATGGGACCGTCAGGCACGGGTAAAACCACCTTGCTGCGTTTAATTGGCGGGCAGCTCACTCCGGATCAGGGTGAAGTGCTGCTCGATGGCAAGAATATCGGGAAAATGTCACGTCAGGAGCTGTTTGCAGCACGGGCGCGAATGGGCATGCTGTTTCAAAGCGGTGCCTTGTTTACCGATATGACGGTTTATGAAAACGTGGCCTTCCCGATTCGTGCGCATACCCGTTTACCTGAACATCTTATTGCCGAACTGGTGGCTTTAAAGCTGGAATCGGTGGGTTTGCGTGGTGCCGAGCAGCTCATGCCGTCTGAACTGTCTGGCGGGATGAACCGTCGTGTCGCTTTAGCGCGTGCCATTGCGCTGGACCCGGAACTGATTATGTACGATGAACCTTTTGCTGGTCAGGACCCGATTGTAATGGGCGTGTTGACTCGTTTAATCCGTTCATTGCGTGAGGCGCTGGATTTAACCACCATTATTGTGTCGCATGATGTGGCCGAAACCCTCTCCATTGCCGACTATATTTATGTGGTGGCGGAAGGGAAAGTGCAGGGTGAAGGCACTCCAGAACAATTAAAACAGCATGCCTCGCCTTTTGTACGTCAGTTCTTAACCGGTTCAGTTGAAGGCCCGGTCGACTATCAGTTTAGCCATCAACCCTATTTAAGTCATGAGGTGCATTCAGCATGAATGCGATTGCTGCATTAGGACGCCGTGTGATTGAGCGGGTACGTGGTATAGGCGTTGCCACATTAATGCTGCTCCAGATTTTATTTTCAATGCCAACCTGGATTGGCGTGAAACTGTTTATTTACCAGATGTACCGCGTCGGGGTGATGTCACTGCTGATTATTGTGGTGTCGGGTTTATTTATTGGGGCGGTGCTGGGCCTGCAAATGTACAGCATTCTGGTGACCTTCGGCAGTGAAGCCATGCTGGGTACTGCTGTGGCCTTAACCTTGCTGCGTGAACTGGCACCGGTGGTTGCGGCCCTGTTATTTGCTGGCCGTGCCGGTTCTGCCTTGACTGCTGAAATTGGCCTGATGAAAGCCACCGAACAGTTGTCCAGTATGGAAATGATCGGGGTCGATCCTTTAAAGCGGGTCATCTCGCCGCGTTTATGGGCCGGTATTTTCAGCTTGCCGATGCTATCCGTGATTTTTGCGGCAGTCGGCATTATGGGTGGTAAATTCGTTGGGGTAGATTTTTTAGGCGCCGATGAAGGCTCTTACTGGAGCGGTATGGAAAGCACCGTACAGTTCTATAAAGATATCTTTAACGGCACCATTATTAAAAGTTTTGTTTTTGCATTAATTTGTACCTGGATTGCGGTCTACCAAGGCTATGCCTGCGAGCCTACGTCTGAAGGTATCGCGACATCTACCACGCGTACCGTGGTGTATTCATCGCTTTGTGTTTTAGGTTTTGATTTCGTATTGACTGCGGTCATGTTCGGAGGTGTTTAATGAAATCACGTACTAGTGAGCTGGCCGTCGGTGTTTTTGTCATTCTGTTTGGTATTGCTTTATTCTTCCTGGCGATGCGGGTCAGTGGTCTGGTGGGCACCACCATTCAGGACAGTTATTCCATGACCGCAACGTTTGACAATATTAACGGGATCAAGCCGCGTGCCAAAGTGGCCTTAAGCGGGGTTAAAGTCGGGCAGGTCGAATCCATTACTTTAGACCCGGTGACGCGTCTGGCCACTGTGACCATGATTCTGGATGGTGAGTTGACCACCTTTAATCAGGAACAGTTACAACAGGTGCAACAATATGCCCTGGAAGAGTTGCGTTACAGCAGCGAATACAGCGAAGCCGATCCTGCGCAACAAAAAGCAATGGAAAAGCAACTGTTGGATAACATGACCTCCATCACCAATATCGATGAAGATGCTTACATAATGGTAGCAACCAATGGTCTTTTGGGTGAGAAGTACCTGAAGATTGTACCGGGTGGTGGTCTGAATTATTTAAAACGTGGTGATCAAATCAGCAATACCCAAAGCACCATGGAAATTGAAGACCTTGTGACCAAGTTTGTAACCGGCGGCGCAGGCAACAAGTCATCATCCGATAACCCGGCAGATGAGACATCCGCTGAAACAACAGATGCAGAAGTGTCATTTGTTGAGTAATTGAGAGGAGAAATTTTAGTGAAGACATTGTTCAAACAAACCTTGACCGCAAGTGTTTTGGCCACGCTGGTGGCAGGTAGTGCATTTGCTGCACCAACCGAAACTCCTCCTGCATTTATCAAGAAAGTGGCGGATGGCCTGATTTCGCGTTTAAAAGCCGATCATGCCAAACTGCAAAATAATCCGGCCTTGGTGAAAACCATTGTGCGCCAGAACCTTGATCCGTATATCGATTCGCAAGCCTTTACCCGTATTGTGATGGGAACCTATGCGACCAATCAGTACAGTTCGGCTGCCCAGCGTGCCCAGTTTGAAAAGAATTTCCGTGAAACCCTGATTGAAAACTACGGTTCAGCCTTTGCGAAATTCAGCAACCAGACTTATACCTTACGTCCGTATAAAGCCAGCAACAGCAAGAACCCGGTAGTGACCATCGACTTTAACAACAAAGGCGAGAAAATTCCGGTATCGTTCCAGCTGGTCGATAAAGGCAATCAGTGGAAAATCCGTAACATCAACGTATCCGGGATTGATTTAGGTCTGCAGTTCCGTAACCAGTTTGCAGCCAACGTCAAACGTAATGGCGGCAATATTGATAAAGCGATTGCGACCTTTAAACCAGATGCAGAAGCTGCGGTTGATAAAAAATAATAGGACGTGCTGTGATTGAATATGTAAATCAGGAACTGCGAGTTTCCGGGAAAATTGACTTTAACAATGCCGAGCAGTATTACCAGCAGGGCTTGCAGCTGATTCAACAGCAGCCCACCCCGGTGGTGGTGAATCTGGCCGAACTTGAGCAGGGCAGTACCCTGGCACTGGCCGTGCTGGTACGCTGGTTAAGACAGACCCCGGATGCGCAAGGGCTGGTCTTTAAAGCCGTCCCGGAAAAAATGATGAAGATTATTCAATCCTGTCATTTGCAGGATGATTTACAGCTCAGCGCTTAAACAAAAAGCACCTCAACCGAGGTGCTTTTTTTATGGCATTAAGTTTCTCGCTTGACTCAAGGGAGGTGAGGAGGGATGGAAGATTAGCGAAACCAGCCCTCTCTCTAACTCTCTCCCTCAGGGAGAGAGGACGTGTCGCATTAAATCCATTTCTTCCATCTGAAGTAAATCAGCGGCCCGATAAAGAAGCCAATCAGGATAATACTGACAATAATAAAACTGGTGGTGCCTTTGGCAAAAGGCAGTACGTCGGTGTTCATGCCATAAACACTGGCCACCAGCATTGGCGGTGCCAGCATACTTGGTAAAATCGAGAAGCGACGGATGGTATCATTCTGTTCGGTGTTAATGAAACCCGAAGTAGTATCGAGTAGGAAGCGCACTTTCTGGAACAGGAAGGCGTCGTGTTCGACCAGCGAGCGTACATCTTCACTCAGTTCACGGATATCGGCATCATAAATATGACTGCCCAAGGCACGTGGACGCGCTAAAAAGGTCAGCACACGGCGTAAATCAATCAGACAGAGCTGGGCTTTTCCAAGCATGTCTTCCAGTTGTGCCAGCCGGGTAATCATGTCATCAAGGTCTAAAATCATTTCCCGGTGGCGGTTATTCAGCACTTCGGTGGAGTATTTTTCCAGGTCCTTGTGGATATCTTCCAAGATATCCGCAAGCTCATCCAGCTTGGCTTCTAACAGACCGAGCAGCACCCAGGTCGGGTCTTTATAATCAATTTCATAATCATTGCGCCGTGCACGGGCACGAAAGGCACGAAAGGCCACCAGTTTTTCACCGCGCAGGGTTAGCAGGCGGTCCCGGTTTAAAATAAAGGCAACGGTTTGTACCGTGGCGAGAATACTGGAATTTTCTTCCGATTCATCATCGACCTGATAGTTTTTATTTTTCGTTAAAAAATAGGTGCTGATGTGTAAAACCCCATCATCATCACGGTAAAATCGGGCAGATGAGGAAATGTCTTCCAGGGACTTTAAGGTGGGTAAATCCTGCCGGTAGGCGTCCATGACCCACTGTTGTTCTTCTTGTGAAGGGGCGATCAGGTCAATCCAGACCAGTTCTGGATGCAGGTCGAAGCCGCCGTTGATGGTGGCATCTTCCAGACTACCGCGCTCTGTGGCGTAAAAGGCTTCAAGCATTAGTCTTTTCTCCCTTGCGCAGTATGGGTTTTATTGATGGGTGTATTTTAGACAAGGATTTGATTAAAAACACTGTTTGAAGTGCTAATTTATTTAAAAAACCAGCTCAAGGGTATATTTGCGGCATCATAGCCGCTGAACATGGTGAAAAAATGACAAATTCAATTGCAGTCTTCTGTGGCTCGGCTTTAGGTTCCGATGCGGTTTTTGTGGACACGGCGCAGCTGGTCGGGCAAACGATTGCAAAACAGGGCAAAACCCTGGTCTATGGTGGTGGTCGCTCCGGGTTAATGGGTGTGGTCGCAGACAGTGCCTTGCAGGCCGGTGGTGCTGTAATTGGCGTGATTCCGGAGCCACTGGTTGATCGCGAGCTGGCCCATCCCGGTTTAACCGAGCTGCATGTGGTGAAGAATATGCATGAGCGTAAAACCAAAATGTCAGAACTGTCCGATGCCTTTATTGCCATGCCAGGTGGTGCCGGCACACTGGAAGAAATTTTTGAGCAGTGGACCTGGGCCCAGCTGGGAATTCATTTAAAACCGAATGCCTTTTTAAATGTTGAAGGTTTTTATGATGATCTGCTGCGCTTTATTCGCATGACTACTGACAAGGGCTTTACCCATGCACGTTTTACCGAGGCGTTAATTGTGTCTGATTCTATGGATGAGATTTTAAGCCAGTTTGAACGCTTTCAGGCACCTGAACCGAAATGGGGTATGGCCGACCGTCAGGCCTTGGTGAAATAAATATGAACACCATTACCGTAGCTGCGGCCATTATTCTGAACGAGCAGCAGCAATTGCTGCTGGTACGCAAACAGCACACCCAATGTTTTATGCAGGTTGGCGGCAAGCTGGAAAGCGCTGAGCCACCGGAGCAGACCATCTGCCGGGAAATTGCGGAGGAAATTGGCTGTCAGGCCCGGATTAAACAGTTTGTTGGCCGTTTTGAAACCGCTACAGCCAATGAGCCGGATCATCGTCTGGTCAGTTATGTTTATTATGTGCAGCTCGATCAGGACCCGCAGGTTCAGGCGGAAATTGCGGAAATGAAATGGATTGAACTGGAGGATGAGACGACCCGTCTAGCACCGTTAACCACAGAAGTGGTGATTCCCTGGGTGAA
The DNA here is from genome assembly GCF_013418895.1 of Acinetobacter sp. YH12116. NCBI lineage: Bacteria > Pseudomonadati > Pseudomonadota > Gammaproteobacteria > Moraxellales > Moraxellaceae > Acinetobacter > Acinetobacter sp. YH12116. Next base: position 98,991 of record NZ_VPBE01000003.1, read on the forward strand.
ACAGCAGCTGTTACAGTCGGCTTAAGGCCAGCTGTTTTTCAGATGATTTAACCATCGGCACTGGCAATACACACCGCATAGACCTTGTGACAGCCAAGTTGCTCCAGCTGCTGTTTTAGCGCACGAATTGAGCTGCCGGTGGTGACCACATCATCGACAATTAACACCCGGCGATAGGGCCGGCCGGTATCGGGCCGTAGCTGGAATTGCTGGTCCAGATTTTCCAGTCGTTCCAGCCGGCTTAAGCCTTTTTGACTGTGTTGATGGCGCCGTACAACCGGTTGCCAGATTGGTAGCTGTAAATGGCGTGCCAGCACCTGAGCCAGCAGCAGGGTATGATGATAACCACGCTCTGCCAGTCGCTCGGTTGCCACCGGCATCGGGACAATGGCCTGTACCCGTGGATAGGCCAATTCACACAGGCTGCCCGCCAGTAAAGGCTGATAATGCAATTGCTGCTCATATTTGAATTGCTGAATCATCCGGTCGACTGGATAACGATAATGACAGGCCACCTGAATCTCGGTTTCCTGCCGGTAGACGTTTGCTTTTAACCATGGCAGTTGCTGCAAGCAATCTGCACAGACCCGGTACTGCTGCTGGGCCGCACTGCCACAGAGCTGGCAGGGCAGTAATTTTTGTAATAGCGTACGGCTATGCGCCGGCAGCTTAAACATAGGCATAACGTGGTGCTTCCGGCAGCCAGCGTTTGAGCAGGGCCTCGGCCTGCTCGGGATAATCTTTCAGCATCTGCTGGGCCACATAATGTGCCTGATTCAGCAGATGATCATCGCGTTCCAGCTTGGCCACCCGAAAGCCCATATCGCCGGTTTGTTTGGTGCCCAGCAACTCCCCGGGGCCGCGCAGTTCCAGATCTTTTTCGGCAATCACAAAGCCATCATTGCTTTCTCTTAAAATCCGCAGCCGTTCCTGGCCGTTTTGCGACAGCGGATGCTTATACAGCAGGGCACAGAAACTGGCTTTGGCGCCCCGACCGACCCGGCCACGCAGCTGATGCAATTGCGACAGCCCTAAACGCTCGGCATTTTCAATCACCATAATTGAAGCATTCGGGACATCGACGCCGACTTCAATCACGGTGGTGGCAATCAGCAATTGTAGCTGGTTGTCTTTAAACTGCTGCATCACCGCCTGTTTGTCATCAGCCTTCATTTTGCCATGCACCAGACCAATATTCAGTTCCGGAAAGCGTTCCTTGATTTCAGCAAAAGTCGCTTCGGCAGCTTGCGCATCCAACGTTTCTGACTGTTCGACCAGGGTGCAGACCCAATAGGCCTGTTTGCCTTCGGCACAGTTGCTGGCAATACGCTGTAGTACCTGTTCGCGCCGGTCCAGTGGAATGGTCACGGTCTGAATCGGGGTACGGCCCGGCGGCAGCTCATCAATCATGGAAGTGTCCAGATCGCCATAGGCGGACATCGCCAGCGTACGTGGAATTGGGGTGGCGGTCATCACCAGCTGATGCGGAGTCATGTGATTCAGGCCCTTGTTTCTTAAGGCCAGCCGCTGGTCGACCCCAAAACGGTGCTGTTCATCAATAATCACCAGTCCCAGCTTGGCAAATTCGACATTGTCCTGAAACAGCGCATGGGTACCGACCACCAGCTGGGCGCTGCCATCCTGAATAATCTGTTCGGCGCTGGCGCGGGCCTTGCCTTTCTGTTTTCCGGATAGCCAGGATACGGTCAGTCCCAAAGGTTCAAACCAGCGTTTAAAGTTTAAATAATGCTGCTCAGCCAGAATTTCAGTCGGTGCCATCAGCGCCACCTGCCAGCCTTCTTCCAGCGCATGACAGGCCGCCACCGCCGCCACCAGTGTTTTGCCGGCGCCGACATCACCTTGTACCAGCCGCAGCATCGGCTTGTTTTGTTTCAGGTCCTGGATAATTTCCTTGGACACTCGTTTTTGTGCGCCGGTCATGCTAAACGGTAAGCCGGCCAGTAACTGCTTGGCCAGATGTTGGCTGGGCGCAAAAGCTGGCGCTTCAATCTGCTGAATATAAGCACGGCGGGTCAATAAACTGACCTGATGTGCCACCAGTTCTTCAAAAATCAGCCGCTGCTGGGCCGGATGCGAACCCTGACCAAGCTGCAGCATATTGGCACTGGTTGGCGGTTCATGGATATATTCCAGCGCCTGTTTCAGTGCATAGCCGTTGGTAAATTTTTCCGGCAACAGTTCCGGCAGATCATCACTGTGCTGTTTCAGCGCCTGTTTGACATAGTCGCGCAGTTTGGGCTGGGTCAGCCCTTCGGTGCTTGGGTAAATCGCCGTGAGTTGGGTTTTCGGCAGCGGAGTATGCTCGCTGATCAGCTGGATTTCCGGATGATACATTTCCAAACCACGCGCGCCGACCCGGACTTCACCAAACACGCGCAGGCGGTTGCCGACTTTGGCGCGCTCGGTCAGACCTTTATAAATATGATAAAAACGTAAGGTGACTTTGGCGCTGTCATCATCCAGCAGAATTGCCATCGACTTGCGTTTGCCGGGTGGGAAATCGACCCCTTTGACAATGCCTTCCAGTAAATAACTGCGGCCGACGTTCAATTGGTTCATCGGAATGATCGTGCTACGATCTTCATAATCACGCGGCAGATGAAACAGTAGGTCATCTGTGGTGAAAATATTCAGTTTTTCCAGTAACGCGGCAGCAGCAGCGCCAACGCCTTGTAATTGATGGACTGCGGCCATGTCCCCTCAACAATGGTAATGAGCAAGTGGGTTATGCATATTTTATTTATCGGTTATGGTAAAACATCTGCACGTGTGGCTAAACAACTATTTCAAGCCGGCCACCAAATTACCACAATTAGCCGCAGCCGGAAAAGTGATGTGCATGCAACGCATCTGATTCAGGATGTGCAGCAGCTGGATTTAAGCCAGCTGGCGCCCATTGACTGGGTCTATGTGCTGCTCAGTCCGGGGCAGAGTACGCCGGAGGCCTATCAGCAGACCTATCTGGATTCGGTGCAACCAATTGTAACGGCGCTGGCAGCGCATCCGGTGCGGCGCATGGTGGTGGTGTCATCGACCCGGGTGTATGGACAAAATGCCGGGGAATGGATTGAGGATACCACACCGCTTCAGCCGCCAGATACGCAGGCAGACATTCTGCTCAAGATGGAGCAGGCCTATTTAAGCGCTTATCCGGAGCGTTGCACCATTATCCGGCCCAGCGGTATTTATGGCACCTCAATCGCAAGGATGGTCAAGCTGGCGCACACGCTCACTGAATATCCAAACCGGCACTGGTCTAACCGGATTCATATTGATGATCTGGCGCGTTTCCTGGCACAGATGATTCACGTGGAACATCTGCAGGAGAGTTATATTGTCAGTAATGGTCAGCCGCAACTGCTGCATGAAGTGGTGCAATGGTTTCAGCAGCAGCTACATCGGCCGTTATTAACCCTGACCAGTCCGCACGAAACCGGCAAGCGGATTCGACCGAAACGGATGCAGGACAGTGGTTTTAAGTTACAGCATGATGACTGTTTTCAGGATTATCTGGCCCTGTTACAGCAAGCGGATGTGAATTAAGAATTTTTAATTTTATTGAGGATGGCTTATATTTCCCGCACCTTTGCACGAAGGCAAAGATACGGGTTATGGACGGTTTTTTTATTTCTTTTTACGTTTTAAGCGACGTTTGGCTTGCTGTGCGGCTAGTGCATCTAGTGCATCTTTCAGTTCTTCATCGCTAAAGGTGGTGATGTGTTGCAGCATTTGCAGGGTTACATCATCCAGCACCAGATTGGCATACTGCGCCACATTGCTAAAGTTCTCATCAAAGACAATGGCATTGTCGCTGTTGGTGCTGATATAGCCTTGCTGGGTCAGCACTTTAATAAAGCTCTGGAACAGGGCCTTATCGAAGAATTCCGGTGAGTTGAACTCATACAGCACCGATAAACGCTGACCCACCAGATGGCTCAGTTCTTCAACCTGACGGGCGGAAATATTGCCCGAACCACGCTGGGTAATCAGCGCCAGGGTCATGTAGTAGCGTTCCAGACTTTGCATTACCGGCGCAGCCAATACTACCAACTGGTTATGATCTTCACTGTTCGGTGCCGGAGAAAGCAGATTCCCTTCAGCATCTTCACTAATCAGCTTGGCCTGAATTAGCCCATCGGCATAGGCACAGATCTGCTGTTTCAGTTCTGCTTCATTCCATTTCAGGAACAGCTCGGCTTTCAGGAACGGATACAGCGTGCGAATTACATTAATTAAATCGCCACGCTTGATTGAACCATTGTGCTCCACCAGTGCCGCTACCAGAGATGGCAGGACAAAGGCATGCAGAATATTGTTGCGGAAGTAGGTCAGCAACACCGCCTGATTGTCTTCAATGGCAATAATATCGCCCAGAACGTGCTGCACACGTTTAATCAGTTTCAGCTTCAGACCGTAGGCAATAATTTCCTTGCCTGAAAGTGGGGTGATGTGGGTGCGCTCATCGTAAGGCAGGGCAGTGAGCAGGTCACGATAGGTATCCAGCTGCTTGATACAGATCGCTTCATCCAGGGTGTGTTTTGGCGTGGCCAGCAAAATCAGCGATAACAGTGATACCGGGTTAATCACCACAGCGCGGTTAATGTTTTCCAGAATCGCATAGGCCGAGCTGTTTACCGCATCGGAGACTTCTTGCGGAATCGGATCGTCATTTTTTTCGATACTGATCTGTTCGGCGTCATGCTGTTTTAGCATGTCATCTAAAAAGACTGGCTCGCCAAAATTCACATGCACTTTGCCAAAAATACGCTCGATTTTTCTCAAGGTTTTCAGAATACCGACAATGGATTCGGCTTCTTTCGGTTTACCCTGCATTTCACCGACATAGGTCGAACCTTCCATCAGGCGTTCATAGCCAATATAGGTCGGTACAAAAGCAATCGGTTTGGCGCGGCCACGTAAATGTCCATGTACGGTCATGGCCAGCATGCCGGTTTTTGGCGGCAACAAGCGGCCGGTACGCGAACGGCCACCTTCAATAAAGTATTCCAGCGGCGTGTTACGCGACAGAATGCTGTACAGATATTCCTTAAATACGGTGGTGTACAGGCCATTGCCACGGAAAGTCCGGCGAATAAAGAAGGCCCCGCCACCGCGTAATAACTGACCGACAAAGGGCATGTTCAGGTTATCGCCAGCCGCAATATACGGCACCATCATGCCGCGTTTATAAATCACATAAGACAGCAATAAATAGTCGATATGACTGCGATGGCACGGGGTATAAATAATTTCGTAGTCTTTGGCCAGTTCACGCACGGTGCTGAAATTATGCACCTCGACGCCATCATAGAGCTGGGTCCATAAACGGGTTAGCGCCGTTTCAGCAAAGCGGATGGCGGCATAGGAATAGTCCGACACGATTTCATTTAAATAGCCAATGGCACGGCGCTCGGCTTCAATCATGCTGATTTTACTGCGGATGCTTTCGCGGCGAATGGCTTCTTGTACATCCGGCGCTTTAATCAGGCTATGCATGACGTTACGGCGGTCCGATAAATCGGGACCTAATACCACTTCGCGCTGGCTGTCTAAATAATTATTTAAGGTATTAATAATACAGGTCGCTGGCGACAGGTTCGGGGCCTGAATCTTGGCGGTCTGCACCATCGCTCTTAAAGACTGTGCCTCATGAAACTCCAGATAGGACTGGCGACCATGCAGGCCAATATTGACCAGCTGCTTGACGGTACCCGGCGTAGCCCAGGTATCGGTCAGGAGCAGTTTGAGCCAGGAATCTTCTTTATCTGGTGCGCGGCCCCAGAGAACGGTTACCGGAATCAGCTCAATATCCAGTTCCGGGTGCCGCTCCAGCAGCTCAATCAGACGCAGCAAACGCGGCGGAAAGGCGTGCGGCGGCGGATTTAGCAGATTGTTTTCATCATAGTGCTGTAAAAACAGAATCGAAGCTTTTTCCTTGTGCTGGCCAATCTGCATCGGGTCTAATGCGGGCGGCAGCTTTAAGCGGCGTGTTTCACCATCAAGGACCAGGGCATTGCTGCGGGAATGGTTCTGTAGCACATAGCAGACAATTTTCTGGGTCGGCTGTTCTGAATGGTCTGTCGCTGCTGCTTCGGCAGGAACCTCGCCCAGTACATGCGGGGTTACCACCAGATCAAGCAATTTGCTTGAAAGCTGACGATAAATTTGACCAAAACCACTCTTGGACATACCAACTCCTAAATCAATGACCAGTACCGCAGATTATCTGAGGGAAAAATAATGAATCTAATTGTAGCGAAAAATAGCCTGACATTTTCTGACAAATTCTATCTTTAGTGCTCAATTTTATCGTTAAAAATCGTATTTTTAGTGCGGCGCATTATACGGGAGCCGTGACAGGGCAGTCAGTTAAACTTTAGTGTTTTAGTCGACAAATATGGCAAAATAGGCAAGATTGAGCTGTTTCTATTTTGCTTGCTTTGATTTTTAAATATCCCGACATAGGTTTCCCCGCATGAATGCACTGACTCAGGAACTGGTTGAACTGCTTAGCCTGGAAAAACTTGAAGAAAATATCTACCGAGGCATCAGCCGCAATCTGGTCGGTAAGCGCGTGTTCGGTGGACAGGTGCTGGGCCAGGCACTGCGTGCAGCCTCGTATACCACCGACCGTCCGGCGCATTCCTTACATGCCTACTTCCTGTTTGGCGGCGATGTCAACGCACCGATTATTTATGAAGTGGACCGGATTCGTGAAGGCAAGAGCTTTGTTAGCCGTCAGGTGCGAGCCATCCAGCATGGCCGGACCATCTTTATGTGTATGGTATCGTTTGCTGCGCCAGAAGAAGGGCTGAATTACCAGATTTCCGAGCCTGAATATCCGGCACCGGAACAGTTAAAAAATGAAGCGGAACTGGTGCAGAGCATTGTCGAGTTTATTCCGGAAAACGTTCGCGCCAGCTTTACCCGTGACCGTCATGTAGAAATCCGTCCGGTGAATCCAAGTAATCCGTTTCAGCCGCAGCCGGAAGCGCCGTCTTATGCGCACTATATCCGTACGCATAGTCCGATTGCAGCGGAGCAGGATGAAATTGCCCTGCATCAGGCCATTGCTGCCTTTTACTCAGACTTTACCCTGATGACCACCGCGCTACGTCCGCATGGCTTGAGTTATCTGTCGCCAAGTCTGCAATGTGCCAGTATTGACCATGCCATGTATTTCCATAAGCCATTCCGGGTCGATGACTGGATGCTGTATGACATGGAAGCTACCATCAGCAACAGTTCGCGTGGCCTGAACTTTGGCCGTATGTGGCAAAACGGCGAGCTGGTCTGTAGCACCACGCAGGAAGGTTTAATTCGCTTACGCGAAATTGAAACCCAGTAAGCTCACCTCAATAAAAAAGCCGAATCAGTCGATTCGGCTTTTTTTATCCTACCTTCAATGGCAATGCGGCAAATCGCTTGGTGCATGTTTATGGCAGCCTTGTGCCTTGCTGTTGCCCGAAGAATGGGCAAAAACCTGAGAGGTGCTACAAATTAGTGCAAGAATAAGGGCGAGTTTTTTCATGAGGTTACTCTTTTAGTCTTAAAAACAAGGTAATGCACTGATAAAGCACATCTTATGCCAGTTTTTCTGGCACCGGGCTTTTTTCCTGAGCTGGATTTGCTTTTGACAAAATAATGCTCGATTCAGCGCAGCTCGCATGGCATAGTGCCAAGCAAGATGACATCACAATATATGCACCCATGAGCTTAAATACACAAATTCTGGTGGCCGCAATTTTAGGGGTTCTATTCGGGTTTTTGTTGAACCTGTTGCCGGGCAGCGCATTTTATGACGGCAGCTTATATGGCCTGAGTATTGCCAGCAGTATTTTTATCGGCCTGCTGAAAATGCTGCTGATTCCCCTGATTTTCAGTTCGATTGTAGTCGGGGTATCCAACCTGCAGGCTTCTGGCCAGCTGAGCCGGGTCTGGAAAATTACCTTGCTGTGCTGTGTGACCACCACCACATTGGCACTCATTTTAGGTCTGGCCTGTGCGCATCTGTTTGAAGTCGGCAAAGGTGTAGATGTGCGTTTATTCCAGGACGCGATGAGCCAGCATCAGACGCCAGATACCTTAACGCCGTCGTCTTTCTTCACCAATTTTATTCAAAACACCCTGATTAATCCGTTTAAGGCCTTTGCCGAGGGCAATGTGCTGGCGGTGGTGGTGTTTGCCTTATTTGTCGGGGTGGCGCTGGTCAAAGGCGGTGAGCAGTTCCGGACTGTGCGCCGGCTTAGTCATCAGTTTTTTGACATCATGATGCTGATGATCGGCTGGGTGATGAAACTGGCACCGCTGGGGATTTTTGCGCTATTGGCCAAGCTGATTGCCACCGAAGATGTGACCGTGCTCAGCCGTCTGGCTGAGTTTGCCGTAGTGGTAACCGGCACCACGATTTTTCATGGTCTGGTGGTACTGCCGCTACTGCTATGGCTATTTGGAAAAATGAATCCGGTGACCTTCTTTAAAGGAACCCGCGCTGCTTTAATTACTGCATTTGCCACCAGTTCCAGTTCGGCCACCATGCCACTTTCGATGAAATGCGCCCAGGAAAATCTGAAGGTGCGTCCGCAAACAGCTGGCTTTGTAATTCCGCTCGGTACACAGCTGAATATGGATGGCACGGCCTTATATGAAGCCGCTGCGGCGCTGTTTATTGCCAATTTAATGGGACTGGATTTGACCTTGGGCCAGCAGTTGGTGGTCTGTGCCACCGCCATGATTGCCTCCTTGGGCGCGCCGGGAATTCCAAGTGCCGGCATGGTCACCATGATTATGGTGCTGCAATCGGTCGGTCTGCCGGCAGAAGCAATTGCCATTTTACTGCCGATTGACCGTTTGCTGGATACCGTACGTACCGTAGTCAATGTCCAGGGTGATATGATGATTAGTGTGGTGGTTGACCGTTATACCCGCGACGATAAGATCGCAACTCAATCCTGAGTATCTTCCCAGCACGGATTCCAGACCACTTCCCAAAGATGGCCATCGGGGTCCTGAAAATAACCGGCATAACCGCCATAAAAGGTGGCTTGTGCCGGTTTGACAATGGTGGCACCGGCACGCTCGGCCTGCTGCATCACCTGATCTACGTCCAGCGGACTATGCACATTATGCCCCAGACTGATTTGGGTCGGGCAAAAACGGCTCAGGGGCAGGCCTGAATCTTGCGCCAAGGCAGCCTGCGGCCACAGTGCCAGTGTCAGGCCTGAATCCAGCGTGATAAACGCCACTGCGCCCTGTTCAAATTCCTGCCCGACGATACCTTCACTCTGCCAGCCCAGACCTTGCTGATAAAAGCGCAAAGCTGCGTCTAAATCCTGCACAGCCAGCGTGATCACACTCAAAGATGCGCGCATTGTTCCTGCCTTTTCATTCAAGTCTGATTTTTATCTTAGCGGAAATCTGGCCCGACACAGTGCTGCCTGTGTCGGGCAATTGTATCTCTGCAATTCTGCACCAGGTGGATGCTTTACGCGACTTTAAGCTGGGCGCGCTGTGCTGCCGGGGAGGCTTGCAGATAGGCCAGCGCATCTTCGGTTTTGGCTTCATGCAGCGGGTCATACCACGGCATTAAATAACCCAGCTGCTGTGATACCAGCCAGAATGGTGAGGGCAATAAGCCGTTATTGGCCTGTGCAGTGCGGTACCATTCCCGCCAGATCCACGGTTTATACAGGGCCGGCCGGATTGATGCATAACGCGGGTCCTGACGCATAATATGCGCCGCACCATCGACCCAGAGACCAATTACTCCAGCAATCACCAGCAGGCTCAGATAATAACGGGCCAGATAACTGCCACCCAAATGCCGATACAGGGCAAAGGCCACGGTGCGATGCTCGATTTCTTCTGCGCCGTGCCATTTGACCAGATCCAGCATGGCCGGGTCGGCACCCTGACGCTGCCATTCGCGGTTATACAGCGCATATTTACCCAGCACGCAGGTCATGTGTTCTACCGTGGCAACAATGCCTAAACGGAACAGATCCCAGTGCCGTTCGCTCCACTGCGGCAATTGCAGACCTAAAGGCCGATCGGCCAGTAACTGGTTAAACAGCCCGTTCATCAGGCTGATGTTGCGCTGAATATCAATCTGGCGTTCAGTTAAATAATCCTTGTTGGCCGAGTTATGCGCCTGGGCGTGCATAGCTTCCTGGCGGATAAAGGCCTGCACATCCTGTTTCAGTTTTTCATCCTGAATCTGCGGCAAGACCTTATTGTACAGCCGGCAAAACCAGAACTCGCCGGCTGGCAGAATCATGTTAATTTCATTAATAAAATAACTGGCGAAAGGCTGCTGCGGAATCCAGTCGATGGGGGTGTCCTGCCATTCAAAGCGGACTTTACGCGGTTGAATAAAGTAGCCAATGGATGAGCCACGGGCGGCGCGGCGAAAACGTGCGAGGAATTTCTTCATGCTGTATTGCACCTCTAAAATGTGATGCGGTTCAAATTATGCTCAGCATGAGTATGAAAAAATATCCCCCATTGAGACTAGCAATAGGGGACATTCCAATATCAATAGATGTAAATTATTGTCGGACAGGATTAAGCCGATGCAAAGCTTATGGCTCTTTGGCGGCCGTTTCAGTCAGCTGTTCAACAGCTTCTGTATCCGGCAGCTCTTCTGCTTCCAGTTCATCTGCCGTGGCTTCCGGAATGCTGGCCAGATCAAACTGCTGCGATTGTTCCAGGGTAAAGTTCAGACGACCGGCCATTACACTGGCCAGTTCTTCCAGACCCTGACGATTGAGCGAGGAGAACAGTTGAATCGAGAAATCCAGCTTCATCTTTTTCAGTTGCTGTTTCACTTCCAGCAGGACTTTATTGGCCGGGCCACGATTCAGCTTGTCGGATTTGGTCAGCAAAACATGCACAAACAGATGACGGGAATAAGCCCATTCCAGCATCATCACATCAAAATGCTGCAGCGGATGGCGAATATCCATCAGCAACACCAGACCCTGTAAGCTCTTGCGATGAATCAGGTAATTTTCCAGCTCTTTTTGCCAGACAATTTTCATCGATTCCGGTACCGCGGCATAGCCATAACCCGGTAAATCGACCAGACGCTGCTCCGGATTGCCCAGACTAAAGAAGTTGATCATCTGGGTACGGCCCGGTTTTTTCGAGGCACGTGCCAGCTGTTTCTGGTTGGTTAGGGCATTAATCGCACTGGATTTGCCAGCATTGGAACGTCCGGCAAAGGCCACCTCATAGCCGCTATCTTCTACACAGAGATTCAGCTTTGGCGCACTCATCAGGAATTCGGCTTTACGTAGCCAGTTCAGGGCACGAACGGCATATTCGGTAATCGCAGGATCAGCCTTTTTCTCATAGCTAATCTTTTGCTTCGGCGCATTAGCGGCCTTAGTGTTTTTCGATTTTCCTCTGCTATGGTGCATAACTTAACTTCATCACTGCTTTTACAAAGCGGTATTATAGATCAACTCGCGCAGACACGCGAACTTTGCTGTAGCTGTGTGCAAAAGTTATCTGACTCAGAGATTGATCAGCTGAATTGGCGATTGTGTGCTCCACTGTGCCGGTGCAGGAGTATCTAACACGTCGGACAGGGTGTACTGGTCCAGACTCTGATAAAACTGTTCCAGTGCCTGATCTAAAATGCCCTTTAAACCACAGCGACTGCGCAGCACGCACGGCGGGGTATTACATTCCACAATCTGGGTTTCACGTTGCAAGATACGCACGATCTGGCCCAGCTTCAGTGCCCGTGCATCCGGATTTAAACGCAGGCCGCCCCCTTTACCGCGGGTGGTAATCAGCCATTCCTGTTTGCCCATGAAATGCACAATTTTAACCAGATGGTTTTGGGAAACATGCAAATCCTGCGCAATTTCCGCAATCGTATACGGCAGATCTCGCGGTGGGGAGATATACAGCAGAATACGTAATGCATAGTCGGTGAATTTATTTAATTGCATGATCGCACAAATATTTTTTCAAAGTTGAAATACAAGAAGGCTAGTCTACCATGAGCAGACTAGCCCTCCTATGTTTTACACGTGTGGGGTTTTAGTGACGTACACCACCCGTACCAAACGCTTCACTGTGAATCTGTTCGGCTTTAATACCACGTGCCAGTAAGGCTTTTTGCTGCTCGGCCATGAATGGCATTGGGCCACACAGGTAGTAATCAGCATTTTCCGGTAATAAGGCAGCATCCATGGTGCTCAGGTCCAGACGACCGGCCACATCATAATCCTGACCTAACACATCTTCGGTATTCGGGAATTCATAGGCTGTAAAGGTATGAATACGTGGATACTTCGCCTTGATGTCCTGAATATGCTGTTTCATGGCATGTACCTGTTTGCTGCGGCAGGCATGAATGAAGGTCACCGGTTGTGGCACATCTAAAGTCACCAGCTGGTTCAGCATCGCAATCATTGGGGTTAAGCCAACACCGCCACTAATGAACACATTACGTTTGTTGCTGTCGATCAGGTAGAAGTTTCCGGTTGGCGCTGAAATTTCAAGTTCTGCACCTTCTGGCAGCTGATGCAGCGCATTAGATACCCAGCCTGCAATCTTGTCGGCGCCATTACCCGGTTCGCGTTTCACTGAAATACGTAAGTAGTCTTGCTGCGGGCTGGTTGACAGCGTGTATTGACGTGGTTGTTTCAGGTCCAGTTCAGGGACAAAAACACGTACTGAAATGTATTGGCCGGCTTCATATTTTGGTAAGGCACCACCATCGACCGGTTCAAAGTAGAACGAGGTAATTTCGTCGCTTTCTACCACTTTCTTGGCGATTTTGAAATTACGCCAGCCTAACCAGCTGCCTTGAGTTTGCTGATGCTGCTCGTAAATGGCACGTTCGGTATTAATAAACACTTCTGCAAGCTGGCCATACGCGGCGGCCCAGGCATCAATCAGTGGATCATCCATGGAAATATTCAGCACTTCGCTGATGGAGTGCAGCAGGTTTTCACCGACAATATTATAGTCCGGAGCTTGAATATTCAGACTGACATGCTTGTGTGCGACCAGTTCAATTACTGGCGCCAGTACTGATGGATCTTCAATATTTTCTGCATAGGCCAGTACCGCACCTGCCAGTGCCTGCGCCTGCGCACCACTGCGTTGATGACCCAGGTTAAAGGTTTCTTTAAGGTCCGGATTATTCCCCAACATGCGGTTATAGAAATAGCTGGTCAGGGCCACACCATTTTCACGTAGAACAGGAACAGTTGCTTTTACAAGGTCAATTTGCTGTGGAGTCATGGCTGATCTCTCATGGCTGGTTATTTATAAGATGTATTTAAAATACATTTTATAAAACGCCAGTGCAAGCACTGTTTTTAAAAAACCATAAAAAAATTATGGGATATAAAAATATCCCATAATGAAAGCTGTTCCTATCGGTTTTTTGATTATTTTCGGCCAAACAGGGAGCCTAATAATCCGCGGACAATTTTCTGTCCGGTGCTGCCGCCTAAGGTTCGGGCTGCACTCTTGGCAAAGGTGCCGACAATATCCTGAGTCAGCTTTTCACGCTGTCGTGCAGTGCGTTCAGCTTCTTTTTGCTGTTCGCGGGCCAGACGTTCCTGTTCCCGCGCCTGCTGTTTGGCCAAAGCAGCCTGTTCTTTGGCTTGCTGCTTGGCTAAAGCTTCCTGTTCTTTGGCGCGTTGCTGTTCTAGCGCGGCCTGTTCAGCCTGTTGCTGGCGTTCCGCTACTTTCTGTTGCAGCATTTCATAGGCACTGTCCCGGTCCAGACTCTGCTCATATACATCGGCGACAATACTCTGGCTCATCAGTGCCTTGCGCTGTTCAGGGCTAATCGGGCTAAACGAGGAGTAGGGCGGCATCACCCAGCCGCGCTCTACAATCTGCGGCGTGCCTTGTTCATCCAGACAGCTAATTAGGGCTTCACCGACGGCCAGTTCGGTAATGGCCTGTTCTACCTGAAACTCCGGATTGGCACGGAAAGTTGCTGCCGCGGTTTTGACCGCTTTCTGATCTTTCGGGGTAAAGGCGCGCAAGGCGTGTTGCACCCGGTTGCCGAGCTGTCCCAGTACACTTTCAGGCAAATCCAGCGGATTCTGGGTGACAAAATAAATTCCGACGCCTTTGGAGCGAATCAGGCGGACCACCTGCTCAATTTTCTCCTGTAGGGCCGGGCTGGCATTGTCAAACAGTAAATGCGCTTCATCAAAGAAGAACACCAGTTTGGGTTTGTCCATATCACCGACCTCTGGTAACTGTTCAAACAGCTCTGATAGCATCCACAATAAAAAGGTCGCATACAGTTTCGGGGTGTGCATCAACTTGTCTGCAGCCAGCAGGTTGATGTTGCCGTGTCCCTGGGCATCGGTCTGCATGAAATCCAGAATATTCAGGCTGGGCTCGCCAAAAAACAGATCACCGCCCTGATCGGCCAGTGCCAGTAAATTGCGCTGAATCGCGCCCAGACTGGCTGGAGATAAATTGCCATAGTCGGCCTTTAACTCTGCCGCATGTTCGCTGACATAGCTGAGCATGGCTTTCAGGTCTTTAAAGTCAATCAGCAGGAGGCCCTGATCATCGGCAATCCGAAACACCGCTGACAATACACTTTCCTGAGTGTCATTTAAATTCAGCATCCGGGCTAGCAGTAGCGGTCCGATTTCGGAGATGGTGGTGCGAATTGGATGGCCCTGTTCACCAAATAAATCCCAGAACACCACCGGCGAGGCAGCAAAGGGAATACTGTCAATACCCAGGCTTTTAATCCGTTCATCAAATTTGGGATTGCTGGAACCAGCCTGCGCCAGACTGGAAACATCGCCTTTGGCATCGGCCAGAAAGACTGGGACACCAATGCGGGAAAAACTTTCTGCCAGTACCTTTAATGTTACGGTCTTGCCGGTACCTGTTGCCCCAGCAATCAGGCCATGACGGTTGGCAAGCTGAGAATGTAAGACTATCGCTTGTGTGGTATCACGGGTTTTTTTGGCAATGGTAATTGGTGTACCCATACTGTACTGATCCTCGTTGTTATTCGTTTTTATGCTGCTTTAAATGTTGTAATGCTTGCGCTATATCTTGAATTAAATCATCCGGATGTTCCAGTCCTATACAGAAACGCACCAGCAAACCTTGTTTTAGGTGTTTATGCTCAAGCACACGCATCTCTTTAAGGTTATACAGCATTACCAGGCTGACCGGCCCGCCCCAGCTAAAGCCCAGCTTGAACAGGGTTAATGCATCACAGAATGCCCGAATATCGTTTAAATTGTATTGCGCATCAAAAATCACACTAACCAGTCCGGCGCTGTGACCGTCTTTGCAGATGTCCTTCCAGTATGCATGACCGGCACTGTCCGGATCAGCCGGATGCAGGACCTGAACCAGCTCTTTTTGCTGTTTTAGCCAGTTCAGCAAGGTCAGTGCTGATTGTGACTGTTGCTGGTAACGCAGCTGCATGGAGGCCAGACTGCGCTGGATTTGCGCCGTATCATCTCCGCTGACACAAATCCCCTGAATGGCATGCATCCGGAATAATTGATGATGGAGCTTCTGGTCACGCGTCACCACCGAGCCCATTAAAATATCGCCACCCCCGCTTGGATATTTGGTCAGCGCATGTACGGTCAGATCTACGCTTAAGTGGTCCTCGCCAAAATCAAAGGCATTAAAGGCCAGTCCTGCGCCCCAGGTATTGTCCAGCGCAGTCAGAATGCTATGAGCTTGGGCTTTTTTCACCAGACCGCTTAAGTCCGGAAACTCCAGCGTCACCGAACCAGCCGCTTCCAGCCATAACAGTTTGGCTTTATCACTTGGGTTAAAGCTTTCTACCTCCACCGGGTTATAGACCTTGACGGCAATGCCATAACGCTGCTGCAGATTACGCAGATGCTCCATATTCGGGCCATAAATATTATCCGGAACCCAGACTTCATCGCCCTGACTTAACAAGCAGGAATTGACCAGATTAATCGCAGAAAGGCCGCTCGGCGCCAGCAGGTGATAGAGGCCGCCTTCGATCTGCGCGATGTTGTCACCTAACGTAAAGGTCGTCGGCGTGCCATGGGTGCCATAACTATAGTCATAGACATCGGTCCAGTGGCGATTAAACAGTGCATCGGTGTTGTTAAAAATAATCGTCGATGCACGATAGAGGGGAGGTTGAACCGTAGAAATCAGTTGAGGGGCTTTTCGTGGTGCATGAATCAGTTCGGTTTGCGGATTTTTTTTCACGACTTCGCTCAAATCAGGACAATCAATTGAATTTAGCTTAAGAGAAAAGGATCAGTTGTGCCATATCTGGCTGTATTTATTTGACTTTGAACACTCGGCGCTAAAGTTGGCTTCATTTTTGCAAAACCTAAAAGCATAGCTACAACAACAGGTTTCAGCGCATGGCGTCGCATTTAAAAGTACATTATTTTCAGCATATTGCTGGTGAAGGATTTGGAAGTTGTTATACGCATTTAAAACGGTTAAATGCAGAGATCAGTGCCACAGAATTTTTTGCCTTGCCGGTTGATTCAGCACTGGATATTGAAGCGCTGCCGCAGATCGAGGAGGTCGATTTGTTAATTGTCATGGGCGGCACCATGAGCGTTAATGATGAAGCCAATTTCCCCTGGTTAAAAATGGAAAAACGCTGGCTCAGGCGTTATTTGGCCATGGGAAAACCGGCCATTGGTCTGTGTCTGGGTGGGCAACTGATCGCCAATGCGCTGGGCGCGGCCGTCAGTCGCAATCCTGTACAGGAGCTGGGCTGGCACGAGGTACGCAAGGTTAGTCATGTGCCACCAGACTATTTTCAGTTGCCGGAGCAGTTTAATGTCATGCAGTGGCACAGTGAAAGCTTCGAGATTCCCAAAGGGGCTGTGCATCTGGCCGAAAATGATGCCTGTCGCAATCAGATGTATCAGATTGGCAAAAATGTACTGGGCTTTCAGTTTCACCCGGAAACCACGCCAGAAAGCCTGCAATTATTCCTGGAAGATGAAGAAGAGCTGGCCCTGTTTCAGGGACCTTATGTGCAATCGCTAGAGCAGCTGCAGCGCGCTAATAAAAATAAATTTATTCAAGGAAATCAGATATTAAATCAGGCGATAGATTATGTATTACAGCAAACTGCAGCGCAGCGGCAGGCTGTATAATTATTAAACAATTGATTTGTCGAAATATTTGAAAAATGATGTAAAAAGCCACAAAAGGATTTGCTTATGCATTAAACAATCGTTATAATGGGCGACCCTTTGATATTAAGGGGGTTAACCGCGAAGAAAGTGGTTAACTATCGTTACAGTCGTGGCATCGATCACGACCTTAGTGATATTTCACTGCTCTTGACACTTGCCTTTATTAGTGGGGTGAGATGCGTCAAGAGTGATTCTTTATATATTTTGGCTTGGAGTTAACTGGTATGTCTAACCAGAGAATTCGTATCCGTCTTAAGTCTTTTGATCACCGTTTAATTGATCAATCTGCTCAAGAGATCGTAGAAACCGCTAAGCGTACTGGCGCACAAGTGTGTGGTCCAATCCCGATGCCTACTCGCATCGAACGCTTCAACGTTCTTACATCACCGCACGTTTACAAAGATGCGCGTGACCAATATGAGATCCGCACTTACAAACGTTTGATCGATATCGTTCAACCTACAGACAAAACTGTAGATGCATTGATGAAATTAGATCTTGCAGCTGGTGTTGATGTTCAGATCGCATTGGGTTAAGGCTTTCGGTTAATTAACGCTCTAAGTTAATTAAGCCGCTTTTTTAGAGGTTTATGCACATGGCTATTGGTTTAGTCGGTCGCAAGTGCGGTATGACCCGTATCTTTACAGATGCTGGTGTTTCTGTACCTGTTACAGTGATTGAGGTTGATCCTAACCGCATCACACAAATCAAAACGCTTGAAACTGATGGTTATCAAGCGATTCAAATCACTACTGGTGAACGTCGCGAATCTCGCGTAACTAACGCTCAGAAAGGTCACTTTGCGAAAGCGGGTGTTGCTGCTGGTCGTCTGGTTCAAGAATTCCGCGTTACAGGAGCTGAGCTTGAAGGTCGTGAAGTTGGTGGTACGCTTACTGTAGATTTGTTCACAGTTGGTCAAATCGTTGACGTAACTGGCACATCTAAAGGTAAAGGTTTCCAAGGTGGTGTTAAGCGTTGGAACTTCCGTACTCAAGACGCTACTCACGGTAACTCTGTTTCTCACCGTGTTCTAGGTTCTACAGGTCAAAACCAGACTCCTGGTCGCGTATTCAAAGGCAAAAAAATGGCTGGCCATTTAGGTGCTGAACGCGTAACTACACAGGGTCTTGAAATCGTTGCAATCGACACAGAGCGTTCAGTTCTAGTTGTTAAAGGCGCGGTTCCTGGTGCTACTGGTGGCGACGTAACTGTTCGTCCTACTATCAAGGCCTGAGGGGAAATAACGTGAATTTAAAAACTGTTTCCGGCTCTGCTGTTGAATTGTCTGAAGTAGCTTTCGGCCGTGAATTTAACGAAGCGCTTGTACACCAAGTTGTTACAGCTTACTTAGCTGGTGGTCGTCAAGGTTCTAAAGCTCAGAAGTCACGTGCAGACGTTTCTGGCGGTGGTAAAAAACCATTCCGTCAAAAAGGTACTGGCCGCGCTCGTGCTGGTTCTATTCGTAGCCCAATCTGGGTTGGCGGTGGTAAAACTTTTGCTGCTCGTCCACAAGACTGGTCTCAAAAAGTGAACCGTAAGATGTACCGCGGTGCAATGCAATGTATCTTAGCTGAACTTGTTCGCCAAGATCGTCTTGTATTAGTTGAAGAGTTTGCTGTTGAAGCGCCTAAAACTAAAGCATTGCTTGCAAAACTGAACGACTTGAATGCAACTCGCGCATTGATCGTTACTGAAGCTGTAGATGAGAATCTATACCTTGCAGCTCGCAACCTTCCACACGTTGATGTGGTTGACGCTACTGCAATCGATCCTGTTAGCTTGATCGCGTTCGATAAAGTTGTAATGTCTGTTGCTGCTGCTAAGAAAATTGAGGTAGAACTCGGATGAACAACGAACGTTTATATCAAGTCCTACAAGGACCTGTATTCTCAGAAAAAGCACAAGTTTTAGGTGAAACTGCTGGTGTTCAAGTGTTCAAGGTTGCATTAAATGCAAACAAGCTTGAAATCAAAAAAGCAGTGGAACAATTATTTGGTGTAGAAGTTGTTAAAGTTAACACGACTATCACTAAAGGTAAGACTAAACGCTTTGGTAAAACTATCGGACGTCGTTCTGATGTTAAAAAAGCATACGTCACCCTGAAAGCTGGCCAAGATGTTGAAATGGCTGACTTGGGCGATACCGCTGAAACCGCAGCGGAATAAGGACGAAAATTATGCCTATTCAAAAATGTAAGCCAACGTCTCCAGGACGTCGCTTTGTAGAGAAAGTGGTTCATGATCACCTTCACAAAGGCGCGCCATATGCTCCGTTGGTAGAAGCTAAAAAACGTACTGGTGGTCGTAACAACAACGGTCACATTACGACTCGTCACGTTGGTGGTGGCCACAAACAGCACTACCGTATCGTTGACTTCAAACGTAACAAAGACGGCGTTCCTGCTGTAGTTGAGCGTATTGAATACGATCCTAACCGTACTGCACACATCGCACTGCTGAAGTATGCTGACGGTGAGCGTCGTTATATTATTGCGCCTAAAGGCTTACGTGCTGGTGATAAAGTACAGTCTGGTAACGATGCTCCAATTCGTCCAGGTAACTGCTTGCCACTTCGCAACATGCCTATCGGTTCTACACTTCATAACATCGAACTTAAAATCGGTAAAGGCGCGCAGTTAGCTCGTTCAGCTGGTACTTCAGTTCAGTTGTTGGGTCGTGACGGTTCTTACGCTATCGTTCGTTTACGTTCTGGTGAAATGCGTAAAGTACACGTTGAATGTCGTGCTGTATTGGGTGAAGTTTCTAACTCAGAAAGCAACTTGCGTTCACTTGGTAAAGCAGGTGCTTCACGCTGGCGTGGCGTTCGTCCTACCGTACGTGGTATGGCGATGAACCCGGTTGACCACCCACACGGTGGTGGTGAAGGGCGTAACAAAGGTATTCAACCTGTAAGCCCATGGGGTCAAAAAGCTAAAGGGTACAAGACACGTACCAACAAGCGTACGACTAAGATGATTATTCGCGACCGTCGCGTTAAGTAACAAGTAAAGGAATCTGACTAATGCCTCGTTCATTGAAAAAAGGCCCATTCGTCGATGCGCACTTGTTCGCTAAGGTTGAAGCGGCTGTTGCGAGCAACTCTCGTAAGCCGATCAAAACTTGGTCGCGTCGTTCGATGATTCTTCCGGATTTTGTTGGTCTAACAATTTCTGTACACAATGGTCGTAACCACGTTCCAGTAATCGTTACTGAACACATGGTTGGCCATAAACTAGGTGAATTCGCGCCAACTCGTACCTATCGTGGTCACGGTGTTGACAAGAAGTCTAAACGTTAATAGGTGCTATGATGGAAGTAACTGCTAAATTACGCGGTGCCGCTATCTCGGCACAAAAGGCACGTTTGGTTGCAGACCTTATTCGCGGCAAATCTGTTGCGCATGCGCTTAACATCCTGAACTTCAGCAACAAAAAAGCTGCTGTACTGGTTAAAAAAGCGTTGGAATCTGCAATTGCAAATGCTGAACACAATAACAGTTTAGATGTAGACGACCTTAAAGTTTCTACGATCTACGTTGATGAAGGCATGAGCCTGAAACGTATTATGCCACGTGCTAAAGGCCGTGCAGATCGTATTACTAAGCGTACTTGTCACATCACCGTTAAGGTAGGGGTTTGATATGGGTCAGAAGGTTCATCCAATCGGTATCCGCCTAGGTGTTGTGAAACGTCATAACGCTAACTGGTATGCGAATCCGAAACAATACGCTGAATACTTGCTTAAAGACCTTCAAGTTCGTGAGTTTTTAACTAAAAAACTTAAGAACGCAATGGTAAGCAATATTCTTATCGAACGTCCGACAGGCGCTGCTAAAGTAACTATTAGCACTGCTCGTCCTGGTATCGTTATCGGTAAAAAAGGCGAAGACATTGAGAAATTACAGCGCGAACTTACCAACATTATGGGTGTTCCAGCGCAAGTAAGCATCAACGAAATCGATCGTCCAGACTTAGACGCACGTCTGGTTGCTGAAGCAATCGCTTCTCAATTAGAAAAGCGTGTAATGTTCCGTCGTGCTATGAAGCGTGCGGTTCAAAACACTATGCGTGCTGGTGCCAAAGGTATCAAAGTTGAAGTTTCTGGCCGTTTAGGCGGTGCTGAGATCGCTCGTACAGAATGGTATCGTGAAGGTCGTGTACCTCTACATACACTTCGTGCGGACATCGACTACGCGACTATGCGTGCTGAAACGACTTACGGTACGATTGGTGTTAAAGTTTGGATCTTCCGTGGTGAGATCTTGGGCGGCATGAAACAAGTCATGAACCCAGCTCCAGCTGAAGAACGTCCAGCTAAACGCGGTCGCGGTCGTGGTGAAGGTCAAGAGCGTCGTGGTCGTCGCAATGATCGTTCTGCTGAAAAAGGAGAATAATCCATGTTGCAACCTAAACGTACTAAGTTCCGTAAGGTTCAAAAAGGCCGTAACACTGGTCTAGCGCACCGTGGTAGCACTGTATCTTTCGGTTCTATCGCACTTAAAGCGACTGAACGTGGTCGTATGACTGCGCGTCAGATCGAAGCTGCGCGTCGTACAATCAGCCGTCGTGTTAAACGTGGTGGTAAGATCTTTATCCGTGTATTCCCGGACAAACCAATTACTGAAAAACCATTAGAAGTTCGTATGGGTAACGGTAAAGGTAACGTGGAATACTGGGTTTGCGAAATCAAACCAGGTAAGATCCTGTACGAAATGGAAGGTGTGAACGATGAATTAGCAACTGAAGCATTCAAGCTTGCTGCTGCTAAACTTCCGTTTAAAACCACTATCGTGACTCGGACGGTAATGTAATGAAAACTAAAGATCTACGTGAAAAGTCGGTAGAAGAGTTGAAAGCTTTGCTTGATGAGCAACAGCTTAACCAATTCCGTCTTCGTATGGCGAAAGCAACTGGTCAATTGGGCAAATCGCACGAAGTGCAAGTCGCTCGTAAAACTATTGCTCGTATTAAGACACTCCTTACCGAAAAACAGGGGAACGGACAATGAGTGATAAAACAGTCCGCACGTTAACCGGCAAAGTCGTAAGCGACAAAATGGACAAGTCTATTGTTGTGCTTATTGAACGTCGTGTTCAACACCCGTTGTATGGCAAATCAATCCGCCGTTCAACAAAATTACATGCTCATGATGAGAACAATACCGCTAAAATCGGTGATGTTGTAACCATCAAAGAAAGCCGCCCAATTTCTAAAACTAAGTCTTGGACTCTAGTTGAAGTTGTTGAAGCAGCTGCTGAGTAATTAACGTTCTTGTTGCATCATCGGTCAATTTCGAGTACTCTTTGAGCCTTTCGAAATTGTGACCGGTGATGCTCGGTTTTGGAGTAGGGCAATGATTCAAACCGAAACGATGCTCGACGTAGCAGACAACAGTGGTGCTCGCCGCGTACAATGTATTAAAGTACTTGGTGGTTCACATCGTCGTTATGCTTCTGTTGGCGACATTATTAAAGTTACTGTAAAAGAAGCAATTCCACGCGCACGTGTTAAAAAAGGTGACGTGATGAATGCTGTAGTTGTACGTACAAAATTCGGTATCCGTCGTCCAGATGGTTCTGTGATTCGTTTCGACGATAACGCAGCCGTTATTTTGAACAACAACAAAGCGCCGATTGCTACTCGTATTTTCGGACCAGTGACTCGTGAACTTCGTACTGAACAGTTCATGAAAATTATTTCATTGGCTCCTGAAGTTCTATAAGAGGCAATCATGGCTAAGATTAAAAAAGGCGATCAAGTAATCGTGATCGCAGGTAAAGAAAAAGGCAAACAGGGTACTGTTTTGTCAGTTTCTAATGACCGCGTTAAGGTTGAAGGCCTTAACCTGGTTAAGAAGCATCAAAAGCCGAACCGTGTTACTGGCGCTGAAGGCGGCATCGTAACTCAGGAAGCTTCGCTTCATATTTCAAACGTGGCAATTTTTAATGCTACAACCCAAAAGGCTGACCGTGTTGGTTACCAAACGATTGACGGCGTGAAAACTCGCGTTTACAAATCAAATGGTGAATCAGTGGCGGTAGCGAAGTAATAGGTTGAAATAGGCAATGGCCAGACTTAAAACACGTTACAACGACGAACTTAAAGCTCAATTACAAGAACAATTGGGCATTAAGAATGTGATGGAGATCCCTCGCATCACTAAAATCACTATCAACATGGGTGTTGGTGCAGCTGCTGCTGACAAGAAACTCCTTGATGGTGCTCTTTCTGATATGCAAGCTATCGCTGGTCAAAAACCAGTTCTTACGTTAGCTCGTAAATCTATCGCAGGTTTTAAAATCCGTGATGGTTGGCCGATTGGTTGTAAAGTTACTTTACGCGGCGAACGCATGTACGAATTCTTAGACCGTTTGATCTCTATCGCGATCCCTCGTATCCGTGACTTCCGTGGTTTCTCTGCGAAATCATTTGATGGTCGTGGTAACTACTCTATGGGTCTTAAAGAACAAATCGTTTTCCCTGAAATCGATTTCGATAAGATTGATCGTATTCGTGGTATGGATATTACCATCACTACGACTGCTCGCACCGATGACGAAGGCCGTGCGCTTATGCGTGCATTCGGCTTCCCGTTCAAATAAGAGGTCGATATGGCTAAGAAAAGTATGATTAATCGCGAATTGAAACGCGAAGCTACTGTTGCTAAATACGCTGCAAAACGTGCTGAATTAAAAGCTGTTATTGCAAACGTAAATGCAAGCGACGAAGAGCGTTTCGAAGCGATGATGAAGTTACAAGCATTACCACGTAATGCGTCTCCAGTGCGTCTTCGTAACCGTTGTGGTTTAACTGGTCGTCCTCATGGTTACTTCCGTAAGTTCGGTTTAAGCCGTAACAAATTACGTGACACAGTAATGCAAGGTGATGTACCTGGCGTTGTTAAGGCAAGCTGGTAAGGAGCGACTAGAATGAGTATGCAAGATACCGTTGCCGACATGTTAACTCGTGTTCGTAACGCACAAATGGCGAAGAAACAAACTGTTTCTATGCCTAACTCTAAGTTGAAAGTTGCGATTGCAAACGTACTTCAACAAGAAGGTTACATTGCCAATGTAGAAGTTGCTGACGTTGAAGGCAAAGCAACTCTTACTTTGACATTAAAGTATTTCGAAGGCAAACCAGTTATCGAAACTGTGAAACGCGTAAGCCGTCCTGGTCTACGTCAGTATCGCGGTAAAGATGCACTTCCAAGCGTTAAGCAAGGTTTAGGTATTGCAATTGTTTCTACAAGCAAAGGCATCATGACTGATCGCGCTGCACGTGCTGCGGGCGTTGGTGGTGAAGTTATTGCTTTTGTTTCTTAATAGGTGATTCCTCATGTCTCGTGTGGCTAAAGCCCCAGTAACTGTACCTAACGGTGTAACAGTTACTCAGAACGGCCGGCAGGTCGAAGTGAAAGGCAGCAAAGGTACATTGTCTTTCAACCTGCATGCGCTGGTCGAGCTAAAACAGGAAGATGGTACTCTTCAAGTTGCTCCAGTAAAAGAGTCGAAAGACGCTTGGATGCAAGCTGGTACTGCTCGCGCTGTATTAAACAACCTTGTAAAAGGTGTGAACGAAGGTTTCGAACGTAAGTTACAACTGATCGGTGTTGGTTATAAAGCTGCGGTTAAAGGTACTGTTGTTAACCTTAACCTTGGTTTCTCTCATCCAATCGATTACAGCCTTCCTGAAGGTGTAACTGCAGAAACTCCTACTGCAACTGAAATCATCCTGAAATCTGCTAACAAGCAATTATTAGGTCAGGTAGCAGCTGAGATCCGTGGTTACCGTCCACCAGAGCCATATAAAGGTAAAGGTGTTCGTTATTCTGACGAAGTTGTACTTCGTAAAGAAGCTAAGAAGAAATAAGGCGCGAGGTTCTTATGAACGAAAAGAAACAATCCCGTTTGCGTCGTGCGAAAAGCACACGCTTGCACATCCGTGCATTGGGTGCGACTCGTTTGTGTGTAAACCGCACTCCGCGTCACATCTATGCTCAAGTTATCTCAGCAGATGGTGGCAAAGTTTTAGCGCAAGCTTCTACTTTAGATGCTACTTTACGTGCTGGTACAACTGGTAACGTTGAAGCTGCCAAGAAAGTTGGTGCTTTAATCGCAGAACGTGCGAAAGCAGCTGGTGTAACTAAAGTTGCATTTGACCGTTCTGGTTTTAAATATCATGGTCGTATCAAAGCCTTGGCTGATGCTGCTCGTGAAAACGGCTTGGAGTTCTAATCATGGCTAAAGTTGAACAAAACGAAGGTCTTGTTGAAAAGCTGGTAGCCGTTGATCGTGTTGCCAAAGTTGTTAAGGGTGGTCGTATCTTCTCTTTCACAGCATTAACTGTTGTGGGTGACGGTAATGGTCGCGTAGGTTTTGGTCGTGGTAAAGCGCGTGAAGTTCCAGCTGCTATTTCTAAAGCACTTGAAGCTGCTCGTCGCAACATGATTACTGTTGACCTTGTTGACGGTACTGTTCAGCATCCTATTCATGCTCGTCACGGTGCAAGCCGCGTTTACATGCAACCTGCTTCTGAAGGTACTGGTGTAATTGCTGGTGGCGCTATGCGTGCAGTTCTAGAGGCTGTTGGCGTGCGTAACGTATTAACAAAATGTTATGGCTCTACAAATGCTGCGAACGTAGTAAACGCGACTTTCAACGGTCTGCGTGATATGACTTCTCCTGAGAAAGTCGCTGCGAAACGTGGTCTGACTGTAGAACAAATTCAAGGGTAATCAATCATGAAAACGATTAAAGTTACCCAGACTAAATCTGCATCGCACCGCTTGAAAAATCACAAGCTTTGCCTGAAAGGTTTAGGTCTGCGTCGTATTGGTCATACTGTAGAAGTGCAAGATACGCCTTCTAACCGTGGTATGATCAACCAAGTCTACTATATGGTTAGTGTAGAGGAATAAGCCATGACTCTGCGTTTAAATGAACTTGCACCTGCAGAAGGTGCTAAACGTGAAAACCGTCGTCTGGGCCGTGGTATCGGTTCTGGCGTAGGTAAGACTGGTGGCCGTGGTGTCAAAGGTCAAAAATCACGTAAGAGCGGTGGCGTACGTCCAGGTTTCGAAGGTGGTCAAACTGCGTTATATCGTCGTTTACCTAAATTCGGTTTCACTAGCCAAATCGCTTTAAAAACTGCTGAAGTACGTTTATCTGAGCTTGCTAAAGTTGAAGGCGACATCGTTAGCCTAGAAACTTTAAAAGCGGCGAACGTTGTGCGTAAAGACATGATCCGTGCGCGTATCGTACTTTCTGGTGAAATTACTCGTGCTTTCACTGTTCAAGGTGTTGCATTGACTAAAGGCGCTAAAGCTGCTGTTGAAGCTGCTGGCGGTAAAGTCGAGGAGTAATCTCCAGTGTCTATGTCTCCTAGTTCTTCAGGTCATGTACATATGATGAAAGGCCAACCATTTCACGTGAAATATCGTGAAATTATTCGCCGAATGATGTTTCTCATTGGTGCGTTATTGGTATTTCGACTAGGAGCGCATATTCCAGTACCAGGCATTAATAATGCCGCACTTGAAAATCTTTTTAATGCAAACTCAGGTACTATCCTGGGTTTGTTTAACATGTTTTCGGGTGGTGCATTAGAGCGAATGTCGATTCTTGCTCTCGGGATCATGCCCTACATCTCTGCGTCGATTATCGTGCAGCTGATGTCAACCGTGGTTCCTTCGCTGGAAGCTTTAAAGAAAGAAGGCGAGCAGGGCAAGCGTAAGATTAATCAATATACGCGCCAAGGTACCTTGTTCCTTGCCTTAGTACAGGCAATCGGGATGTGTGCAGGTCTGATCAGTCAAGGGATTACCTTAACGTCAGGTCTTGCGTTTTACGTTCCGGCAGTCACCTCGCTGGTGGCGGGTACAATGTTCCTGATGTGGTTGGGTGAACAGATTACCGAACGTGGGGTGGGCAATGGTATTTCCATGATCATCTTCGCCGGTATCGTTGCCGGATTGCCAAATCTGATTTTGCAATCGCTATCTTCAGTCGATAATGGTCAAACCAGCCTGATTGGTCTGGTGATTTTTGGTCTGTTGTCACTGGCGGTACTGGCAGCCATTGTGTTTATCGAGAAAGCGCAACGTCGTATTCCGGTAAACTATGCTCAAAAACAGCAAGGTCGTCGTGTGTTTACTGCACAGCAAACCCATTTGCCATTAAAAATTAATATGGCAGGTGTGATTCCGGCAATTTTTGCCAGCTCTCTGCTGTTGTTCCCGGCCAGTCTGGGTCAATGGGTAGGAAGTGCGGATCCTGATGCAGGGATTATCAAGCGTAGCTTGCAAGATCTGGCACTCGTATTGTCGCCTGGACAGCCATTGTATTTGGTGCTCTTTGGTGCGTTAATTATCTTTTTCTGTTATTTCTATACCGCGCTAGTTTTTAGTCCGAAAGAAGTGTCAGAGAACTTGAAACGCAGCGGAGCTTATGTGCCTGGTATTCGCCCAGGTGAGCAAACTGCTCGTTACTTAGATCATATTCTCAATCGTTTGACCTTTATTGGTTCGATTTATATCACAGTGGTCTGCTTGATGCCGATGGTATTGCAGAGCTCGTTTGGTATTCCATTCTATTTGGGTGGTACCTCATTATTGATCGTTGTGGTAGTCGTGATGGACTTTATGGCTCAGCTTCAAGCACATCTCACCTCGCACCAGTACGATAATCAAACGTTAATGAGAAAAACGACTGCTCATCCTAAGGGATAAGCGCACTTAGAGGTTTCATCATGAAAGTACAAGCTTCTGTAAAGAAAATTTGTGGTAGCTGTAAAGTTATCCGTCGTAATGGGGTTATCCGCGTAATTTGCAGCGCAGAACCTCGTCATAAGCAGCGTCAAGGTTAATCTGATCAAGACCTGTTGATTTCAGTAGGCTAATTAGGTTATTATCCGCCCCTCAAGATTTTTGTGGGGCGGTTGATTATCTTAACTGCCTTTTTGGAGAAAATTGAATGGCTCGTATTGCCGGTGTAAACATTCCGGATAACAAGCATGCTGTTATCTCTCTAACGTACATCTTTGGTATTGGTCGCCACACTGCTAAGAACATCTTAGCTGCTGCTGGTATCGCTACTACCACTAAGATCCGTGAATTAGATGACGCTCAGCTTGATGCGATTCGTGCAGAAGTTGCTAAGGTTCCGACCGAAGGTGACTTACGTCGCGAAATTTCCATGAACATTAAACGTTTAATGGATTTAGGCTGCTACCGCGGTCTTCGTCATCGTCGCAGCTTGCCTGTCCGTGGTCAACGCACCAAAACTAACGCACGTACCCGTAAAGGTCCGCGCAAACCAATTAAGAAATAAGATTTCTGGAAGCTAAAAGATGGCTAAAGATACTCGCACACGCAAGAAGGTCACCCGTACCGTCTCTGAAGGTGTTGCACACATTCACGCTTCTTTTAATAACACCATTGTGACTATTACCGATCGTCAAGGTAATGCACTGGCTTGGGCCACTTCAGGTGGACAAGGCTTCCGTGGATCACGTAAATCAACTCCGTTTGCTGCTCAGGTAGCTGCTGAAGTTGCTGGTAAAGCTGCTTTAGATTACGGTTTGAAAAACTTGGACGTCCTTGTAAAAGGTCCTGGTCCAGGTCGTGAGTCTGCGGTTCGTGCATTAGGTGCAGTGGGTTATAAAATTAACAGCATTACCGATGTGACTCCAATTCCTCACAACGGTTGCCGTCCACCTAAAAAACGTCGCGTGTAAGGAGAAACATTCATGGCTCGTTATATTGGTCCAAAATGCAAACTCTCTCGCCGCGAAGGGACAGACCTGCAACTAAAATCTGGCGTTAAACCATTTGACGTCAAAACTAAAAAACACGCTAAAGCTCCTGGTCAACATGGCCAAGCGCGCGGCAAACAATCTGAGTATTCACTACAATTACGTGAAAAACAAAAAGTACGTCGTATGTACGGTGTTTTAGAGCGTCAATTTAGTAATTACTATAAAGAAGCAGCTCGTGTTAAAGGCGCAACAGGTGAAAACTTGTTGAAATTGCTTGAAAGCCGTCTTGATAACGTCGTTTATCGCATGGGTTTTGGTTCTACACGTGCAGAAGCTCGTCAGCTTGTATCTCACCGTAGCATTACTTTGAATGGCCGTCGTGTTAACATCGCGTCTATCCAAGTTAAAGCTGGTGACGTGATCGCAGTTCACGAAGGTGCTAAACAACAATTACGTATCAAAAACGCAATTGAATTAGCTGCTCAACGTGGTATCCCTTCTTGGATGGAAGTTGATCACGCTAAATTAGAAGGTACGTTCAAAGCTGCACCAGATCGTTCTGATTTACCTGCTGAAATCAACGAAAGCTTGATTGTAGAATTGTATTCTAAATAATCCTTGAGGTAGCAATAATGACGCGTACTGCAAATGAGTTTCTAACTCCGCAAGCGATCAAGGTCGAAGCGGTTAGCGGGACCTCGGCAAAAGTTATTCTGGAACCATTAGAGCGTGGCTTTGGTCATACTCTTGGTAATGCTTTACGTCGCATCCTTCTTTCTTCTTTACCTGGCGCAGCTGTGGTTGAAGTTGAAATTGAGGGTGTTGAGCACGAGTACAGTACCTTAGAAGGCTTGCAGCAGGACATCGTCGAGCTCTTGCTGAACCTGAAAGGATTGTCTATTAAGCTATTCGATCAAAATGAAGCTTATTTGACATTGGAAAAACAAGGTCCAGGTGACGTTACTGCAGCTGACCTTCGTTTACCGCATAATGTTGAAGTGGTTAACCCTGAACACTTGATCGGCACTCTAAGTGCATCAGGCGCGTTAAAAATGCGTTTGAAAGTGGCTCAAGGCCGTGGTTATGAAACATCTGACTCACGTTTCCCAGAAGGTGAAACTCGCCCAGTGGGTCGTTTACAGTTAGATGCTTCTTATAGCCCGATCAAACGTGTGTCATACATCGTAGAAAATGCGCGTGTAGAACAACGTACTGACCTTGACAAGCTGATCATTGATCTTGAAACCAACGGTACTGTTGATCCTGAAGAAGCAATCCGCAAAGCGGCAACAATCTTGCAACAACAAATTGCAATCTTTGTTGACCTTCAGAAAGATCAGGCACCTGTGGCTCAAGAACCTCGTGAAGAAGTTGACCCAATTTTGCTTCGTCCAGTAGATGATCTAGAGCTTACTGTTCGTTCTGCTAACTGTTTGAAAGCAGAAAATATTTACTACATTGGTGATCTTGTACAGCGCACCGAGGTTGAGTTACTTAAAACACCTAACCTGGGTAAAAAATCGCTTACTGAGATCAAAGATGTTCTGGCATCGAAAGGCTTGCAGCTCGGCATGCGTTTAGAGAACTGGCCACCAGCTAGTCTCCGCATGGACGACCGCTTCGCTTATCGTAGCCGTTAATTAAGTAGGACTATTCACCATGCGTCATCGTAATAGTGGTGTGAAATTAGGCCGTACCAGCAGCCACCGTAAGGCGTTGTTCCAAAACTTAACCAATGCTTTAGTTGAGCACGAGTTAATTAAAACAACTTTGCCTAAAGCGAAAGAACTTCGCCGCGTTGCTGAGCCTTTAATCACTTTAGCTAAAAACGATACAGTTGCAAACCGTCGTTTGGCGTTTGCTCGTACTCGTAATGCAGCAACTGTTGGTAAATTATTTACCGTTCTTGGCCCTCGTTACAAAGAACGTAACGGCGGTTATCTACGTGTTCTTAAAGCGGGCTTCCGTGCAGGTGATGCTGCACCGATGGCTTACGTTGAACTTGTAGATCGCGAAGTTAAATAATTTCGCAAGAGCAGTTCAGTTGTTCTAAAAAAGGTCGGTTTTTTAAACCGGCCTTTTTTTATGGCCAGTTGTCAGACAATTTTTCTGTTGTGTCCCGAATTGATATAAATTTTATCGCTTTTTATTAAACTTGACATTGAGTATTGTCAAATTTGTGCTTTAATAAAAACAGAACGTTGAACAGGTATAAAAACAAAATGGACAAGCATGTTGATATTCTGATTGTGGGTGCGGGCATCTCTGGTATTGGTCTGGCCGCGCATCTTTCCAAACACTGCCCGCAGCGCACCTTTGAAATTATCGAGCGTCGTGAGAGCTTTGGGGGCACTTGGGATTTATTTAAATATCCGGGTATTCGTTCCGATTCGGATATGTCGACCTTTGGCTTTAATTTTAAGCCCTGGACGCAAGACAGCATTCTGGCTGATGGCGCTTCAATTAAGAACTATCTGTCAGAAGTGATTGCAGAGTATCAACTGAAATCCAAAATTCATTTCCAGCATCGGGTGCTGTCTGCCAATTATGATAGCCAGACCCAGAAATGGTCTGTCGTGATTGAAAATGCACAGGGCAAAAAACAGACCTGGATCGCCAATTTTGTTCTGGGGTGTACCGGTTATTACAATTATGATCAGGGCTTCCAGCCGGATTTCCCGAATCAGTCGGCATTTAAAGGTACTTTTATTCATCCACAGCATTGGCCGGAAAACTTCGATTATTCTGGTAAAAAAGTGGTGATTATTGGCAGTGGTGCTACCGCTATTACCTTGGTGCCTGCAATGGTCAAAGGCGGTGCAGCGCATGTCACCATGCTGCAGCGCTCACCGACCTATATTGCTTCCATTCCATCGGTAGATTTTATCTATAACAACATGCGCAAGGTGTTGCCGGAGGAGCTGGCTTATAAGCTGACGCGGGCACGAAATATTGGTATGCAACGCGGTGTGTATGCGCTGGCACAGAAACAGCCGAAGCTGCTGCGTAAATTTTTATTAAAGTCAATTGAGATGCAGCTGAAAGGCAAAGTGGATATGAAACACTTTAGCCCGAGCTATAATCCATGGGATCAGCGTCTGTGTGTGGTGCCAGATGGAGATTTGTTTAAAGTGCTGCGTGAAGGGCAGGCCAGTGTTGAAACCGACCAGATTGAAGCCTTTACCGAACAGGGCATCCAGTTAAAATCTGGCAAACATCTCGACGCAGATGTGATTGTGTCGGCTACCGGTCTGCAAATTCAGATTTTAGGCGGGGTTAAAGCCACCATTGATCATCAGCCTTTGGATACCTCGAAACATATGCTGTATCAGGGTGTGATGGTCAGCGATGTGCCGAATATGGCCATGATTATTGGCTATATCAATGCCTCCTGGACTTTAAAAGTTGATATTGCTGCGGATTATATCTGCCGTCTGATTAATCATATGGATCAGCAAGGCTATACCGAAGTGATTGCGGAAGGTGATCCTTCAGAGTTGATGGAAGACACTGTGATGGGTAGTTTAACTTCGGGTTATATTGCCCGTGCCGCGAATGTGATGCCAAAGCAGGGTAAACATGCGCCTTGGCGGGTGAGCAATAATTACCTGAAAGACCGTAAGGATTTAAAACAGGCTTCATTTGCTGATCCGGTGCTGAAGTTCCGTAAAGCAGTCAGTGAGTCTGCACGTAAACCTAAACTGGTGTCTTAAGCACACATCATCATGATCGTGCAATGAACAAAGGAAGCTCAATTGAGCTTCCTTGTTGTTTATATCGGGTTCTACGCTTGTAATGCGTTATAGGGAGCGGGAAATCAGCTCTTTCATAATTTCATTGGTACCGGCATAAATCCGGTTGGCGCGATTGTCTAAATACGCACGGGCAATCGGATATTCCAGCATATAGCCATAGCCGCCATGCAATTGCAGACATTCATCCACCACTTTGGAAAACAGCTCCGAGATTTTGTATTTGGCCGCCGCTGCTGCATCAACACTTAGCTGATCTTCGAGCTGCAGTTCCATACACCGGTCCAGATAGGCGCGGCAGAAATCAATTTCAGTGCGCATTTCCGCCAGTTTAAAGCGGGTATTCTGAAAGGCGCCAATCGGTTTGCCAAAGGCTTTACGTTCTTTGGTGTATTGCAGGGTATGCGCAAAGGCTGCTTCGGCACCAGCCTGGCAGATAATCGCCACAATCATGCGTTCCCAGGCCAGCTCTTTCATCAGCATGATAAAGCCCATACCTTCCATCCCGAGCAGGTTTTCTTTGGGCACTCGCACATTATCAAAAAACAGCTCGCAGGTGTCCTGACCTTTCATGCCAATTTTATTCAGCGGTTTACCTTTGCTAAAACCGGCACGATCTGCCTCGACCATAATCAGCGACAGGTTGGCAGAACCTTTGTCACTATTGCCAGTTTTACACACCACAATCGCCATATCGCATAAATAGCCATTGGTAATAAAAATTTTAGAGCCGTTAATGACGTATTCATCGCCCTCTAAAACTGCCGTGGTGCGTACTGCCTGTAAATCTGAGCCTGTGCCCGGTTCGGTCATGGCAATGGCGGTGACCACTTCACCTGTCGCCATTTTCGGCAACCAGTGCTGTTTTTGCTGTTCGTTGCCAAAATTATGAATATAGTTGGTGACAATATCGGAATGCAGCGAGAAGCCGGTGGCCGAGTCGCCGGCATAGGCCTGTTCTTCAATCAGGATCATGCTGTAGAGGCGATCTACTCCAGAGCCACCATACTGCTCTGGCATGGTGGTACACAGCAGTCCCAGTTCACCGGCCTTGTTCCATAAATCGCGGTCTACATGCTGTTGCTGTTCATATTTTTCCGTATTCGGCAAAACTTCCTTTTCATAAAATTTGCGCACCGTATCGCGGAATGCCTCATGCTCACTCTGAAATAATTTTCGTGGCAACATGTTGTTGAGTGGGCGAATTGCAGCAGATTGCATGGTTAGAGTTCCTTCACTTATTTTTATTCCTTGAAACTAAAGCAAACTGAGCCGGCAGTACAATGTGCAGAAACATCATTTCTGGCTTTTTGCTGGCGGTTTTGGTCAGTCCGATAAATTCATCGAAACTTTTTCTGGGCTGGGTTAAACTAATTGCGATATCAATATGATGTGGACCAAACCATGAGTGAAGACATTAGCTTAGAAGAGCGTAAAGTGATTTATCGTGCCCGTCGCGGTTTAAAGGAAATTGATGTCTACTTTGATCCTTATGTGAAAAACTATTATTTAACCGCTGATCCGGAAGAAAAAGCCACGTTTGCGGCGCTGGTTGAACAGGAAGATCCGGATTTACTGGACTGGTTTATGGAAGTGTCTGAACCGCCACGCCCGGAAATGCGCGAGCTGATCCGTAAATTAAAACACTATGTCCACGGCTAAGCGCGACTTTCAGCTGAAACCGAGCCGTCTGGCGCTGCTGTTTCAGCTGAGCCTGCTGATTCTATTTTCTGTTTTAAGTTTTCAATTATTACATCCGCTGCTTTGGCTGCTAGGTCTGCTCCTGGCGGCTGTCAGTTATTACGGGTTTCAGCGACGCTCCCAATTAACCGCCTTGGCGCATTTAGATGGGGCAGAGTGGAGTCTGCAGTTTAATTCTGGCTCCAAGATTCAACGCGGTCTGCTCGAGCATATTCTGGATCATCAGCTGTATCTGGTGCTGTATTTTCATCATGCACCGGTCAAATCTGCAGTCATCTGGCGTGACCAAGTTTCGTTTGCAGAGTGGAAAGCCTTAAAAACATTGGCAAAAACCATCTAATTGTCAGACAGTTGTATATTTTAATATAAAAATAAGATATTGATTTTAAATAAATTTATAAAGTCTATCATTTTATTTGTCCTGCACAGTCACGGTAAATTGGCAAAAAATACCGATTGTTGGACAAAAGCCTCTTGTGTTTGAAAATTATCCAGATATATTAAAGACACCAACAGCAAACAGGGAAATCGCCAGGGTGATCGCCACGTGAATGTTTCTGGTCATCGCAATTGTGTTCAATTGTGGCTGGATGATGAGGAAGCTTGCTGAAGGAACGAATTGCACCAATAAAATGCCCGTAATTGGGTTCCAGTTAATAAGTAGCATGTGCTGAACCGTCGCAATGCTACTTTTTTTTGCCTAAAATTTGGCTTTCCTGCAAATTCAGTCAATTTTCTTGCCCGCTTTTCATGTCAAAGTACAGCTCTCAGATTAGAGTAAATGCTCTTTTATTCAGATAATGCATCTGATATGTTTGTTGCCATGGACATAAACACAATTATAGAGGACAGGAAAATGTCGCAAGTCCAAAAAATCTGCCAGGGTGTGGCGGTTATTGCATTCACAACAACACTTCTTTCCGGCTGTTCACAAGTGGTGAAAACCGGTGCCAATGTGGCTTTAGGTTTTACAGAAAAACATATTGTTCCTCCCATTCTGGCTATGGATGATGCCGAAATGGTCTGTAGCAGCGGCAATTCCTTGACCCCTGCAATTATGGCCACCAAAGATATGGGGGCAGACCCGACCCGGGTTGCGGTGCTGATGTATTCAGCCGCCGGTATCTGTGCGGAAAACCGTGCCCTAGATGCCGAGCTGCGTTATTTGCGTGCGTCAAAAGCCGGACAGGTCAGTGAAGCGCAAGATGCCCGGATTGAACAGAAACGCTGGGCGGCTATTGCGGCACAGCGCCAATATACCGGTTATCAGTTATTCCAGAATCGCTGGGAAAAGAAATACAGAAAACCACTGGGTGAAGGCTGCCCGAAAATGAACAGCGATATTGATCAGACCGTGTATTTGCTTGGCATGATCAGTGGTTTACAGGCCATGACCAATGATATTAACTCTGGCGGTGCGGTGCATGTGCCTAAAGATATTGCTGCCGTGGTCGAGCGTGGCATGACCTGTCTGAACAATGAAAAATTCTGGGGTGCACCACAAGCCACCCGTGCCGTGATCTGGACCTTGTTGCCAGGTGCGGGAGATGGCAAACCGGAGCCGTATCAGACCCTGAAACAGTCGATGCAAATTGGTGAGCAGAAAGGTGTGCGCCTGTCGCATGCCCTGTATGCAGTGGCCGCGCAGGCCAGCGGCGATGATGCCAAGATTCGTGATGCACTAAAATCATTTGCGGCTGCACGCACCGAAGAAAAACCAATTAACCCGCAATTCAAGCTAATTGACAGCATGGCTGCCACCATGGTGCAGGGGATTTCAGACCGTTACTGGACTGAAAATACCGGGGTACGTACTGCCGATGATGGCATGAGCCGTTTCTGGGATGAGCAGGACAATGCGTCTGAACTGGATGATTTATTTGGTGAAGATACAAGCGCTGATCCAGATACGGAACTCAACAATCTGTAAATAGTCGCTACGAGGAGGACGCTTTATACTTAAAAGATTCAACAGGGACAACGACATGACACTTCATTTTTTCAGTAAGAAAATTATTTTTATTGCCGTGTTTATGTCGCTGGCGGCCTGTTTGCAGGTGTTTGCGGATCATTTTATTTATTGGCGTCCTGCTCTGTTACAAGAATTCTGGCGCTTGTGGACAGCGCATTGGGTGCATGTGGGCTGGGTGCATTATCTGCTGAATATTCTGGCCTTTGCCTGTTTGCCTTTTATTTTTCCGCGGGTCAAAACCTGGCATTTTGTCAGCCTGTTATTGCTGTTACCTCCGGCTATCAGTTTCAGTTTCTATTTCCTGTTTCCACATATTGAAGCCTATGCCGGCCTGTCTGGGGTGCTGCATGGAGCGTATATGGCAGTGGCGGTGGTGCATCTGCTTGATGCTCAAGAACGCCGGTTTGCCGCGCTGGTATTGCTGCTGATTCTGGCCAAACTGCTGTGGGAAAATACCTTTGGCAGTAAGGAAACGGCCGAGCTGATTGGCAGCCCGGTACTGGTCGAGGCGCATTTGCTGGGCGTGATCTGGGGTGCGGGATTGGCGATTGTCTATCTGATCTATACCTACAGCTTGAAAAAGTGATCCGGTTGACCATTTCTACCAAAAAGAAAATGAATATTGTCATTTTAAATGAATGTACTTTGATGCACATTCGAAAAGAATGACAACAAGATTTGAATAGCAGCAGGATGGCTGCTTGCTACAGGATGCGCGAAATACGGCCCTGTTGCCGTTTCCGAAAATAAAAAAACAGGAAAAAATATGTCAAATCAAGGACAACGCAGATCCGGACTGGATCTGCTCAGATATATATGGACAGAATGGATTTCTGCCTTTGTGATTCTGGTGCTGCTGCTGCTGACGCTGATCATTGGAACCGGTGAGATGATTCACGGCCAGCTGTTGCGTATGGGCGAACGTCTATACGGTGATCCTGCCACCGGTATGCAGTATTCATTCTTGCGCGCTGAACCAAGTGCCCCTGACTGTGACCGCAACCCGGATATTGACGGCCAGGTGCAGGCACAAATGAAAGCCAATGCGGCCGATGAATTTGCTGATATTTTTGGAACCCCGTCTGAATCGGATGTGCGTGCCTCAATTATGGCCGCGCAGCAGGTCTGTGAAGAAAAATATGTGTTCTATGACCAGGCTGTGCAGCATATGCAGGCGCATCCAAGTTTACGCACCTATCGCAGTGTAGAAACCACCTTCTTTGGCATCTTTAAATTTGGTACTGAAAACCGTGCCTTGCTGCTGGTGTTGATGGTGGTGTTTGCCGCGATTAGTGCCACTTTAAAAACCCATCATATTGGTTTGCGTGGGCCTGCCACACGAATTGATTATCGGATATATACCACCTGCATGACCGTGGCCAATGCCTTTCTGGCGTTCTCGGCCTATAGCCAGTATCGTTCGGTACTGAATTCCGGGGTGCCGATGACCGGTGAAATGCAGATCATTTACTGGTTGTGGATGATCCTGTTTAGTGCGCTGACCCTCATCAGTTTATGGCAGTTTGTTCGTCCGCCTGCACCAACGCGAGAAGGCGGCAGTCTAGGTCTGGCTTTCCTGAGTGTACCGCTGTATGCCTATATGGCCATTATTACCGGTATTGCCTTTACCTTCTTCATGGATTATCCAATGGGGCAGGGGATTTACCTGGGCCAGCTGGTGGAATTCTCCAGCATCTTCCTGAATCTGGCGCTGTTTATCTGGGCCGGTATGCTGCTGAAACAGACCCGTGTGGTGGATAAATTCCTGAACATCATGCGGCCATGGAATCTGGCACCCGAAACCCTGACCTGGTTAATCCTGATTGGTGCGGCATTACCGACAGCCTATACCGGTGCCTCGGGGATTTTTGTGATCGCGGCCGGTGCCATCATTTATAAAGAAGTCTGGAATGCTGGCGGTCGCCGTCAGTTTGCTCTGGCAGCAACGGCACTGTCCGGTTCGATGGGGGTGGTATTACGTCCATGTCTGCTGATTGTGGTCGTTGCCTCTTTAAACAAGGAAGTCACCACCGATGTGCTGTACCACTATGGCGTGTATGTATTCCTGCTGACTACAACAATTTTCCTGGTGGTATCGCTGTTCTTTGCTGAAAGTAAGTTCCGGATTGCTTCACCAGCTGTGGCTGCACCACGATCTTTACGTGCCATGGGTGCGGTGGTGCCGTATGTGATTATTTTCGTGCTGATCTGGATGTTCTACAAATATGCGCTGGACACCAACCTGAACGAATTTACCGCGCCGGTGATGATGCCTGTGATTCTGCTGTTAATTGTCCTGTTTGATAAATTGCGGCATGAACCGGCGCCAATTCCACCAGTAGGTCATTGGGATGAAAGCCTGACAGCAAAATATACCGATTCATCGCAACCGGCGCTGGCGACCGCCAGTGCAGTCAGTGGTGTGGAATACCGCGATGGCGTACATACTGCAACTGAGGATACTGGCATGTCGGCGGATCATAGCGTGGCGGTGTCCGAGCCGGAGCGTGAGGTTGGCTTCTGGAAGTCGATGCACATTTCCATTAGTGAAACCGTGGGGCATATTGGTGCACTGGTGATTTTGATGGCCTTATCGGTCAGTGTCGGCGGCTTCCTGGAACGGATTGAAATCATGGAAGCTTTCCCGACCGATATCAGTAGTACCTTTATTGTGATTAGCCTGATTGTGCTGGTGATGGTACTGGTCGGCATGATTATGGACCCGTTTGGTGCGGTCATCCTGATTTCTGCCACGGTGGCACCGGTAGCCTACCAGTATGGGATTGAACCGGTACATTTCTGGATGATTACCCTGATTGGCTTTGAAATGGGTTATATCACCCCACCGGTCGCGCTGAATCACTTGCTGGCGAGGCAATCGATTGGCGATGAAGAAGTGGCGGCGGCAGATGCCGAAGTGCGCCACAAATCCTTCTACTATCGTTTTGAGCGCTGGATTCTGCCGATTCTGGTGATGTTACCTGCAATGCTGATCATTGCCTATGTACCGTACTTCTTTAAGCTGTTTGGCTGGTATCAGTAAGCCAGCCGTTCAACCATGATGATGACCATACCCTGATCTTTTGCGAAAGGTCAGGGTATTTTTATGGTGCCTGTGTAGGACTGGCTTTTTTAAACAGCGGGCTGCACAGTAAAATCGCAATTAAAATCAGGCCAAAGCCGAGCAGGCTAGACAGATCTGGCAATTCCTGCCAGAACAAAAAGCCCCAGATGCCGGCAAAAATAATCGCAATATAATTTACCGGTCCAATCTGGCCAGCGGGCGCCAGACTATAGGCCCGCGACATAAAAATCTGGCTGATATTGGCCAGTACCCCGGCACTGATCAGCAGGCCCAGTTCGTTCCATTGATAGCTTCGCCATAGCCAGAACATTGGAATGACTGAAATCAGGGTACCAATCAGGCAGAAATAAAACACAATTCGTTCTGGTGGTTCGGTTTGTGTCAGGGCGCGCACAGTGACAAAGGCCATTGCAGCCAGAAAACTGGCGCCCAGACCAATAATCGACAGATGATTGAACAGGCCAGCATCCGGTTTGGCCACACAGAGTACGCCCATTAGACCAAACAGGGCGGCGATCAGCATGGCTGCACTGACTTTTTCTTTCAGGAATAACCAGGCAATGAGCGGAATAAAGATCGGGGAAGAATAGGTAAACACCATCGCATTGGACAGTTTAAGCTGGGCAATGGCATAGAAAAAGCCATACATCGCCAGCAGACCGACCACACTACGCCAGGTATGCATCCACAGACGCCGGGTTTTAAAAAAGCCGAGGCCTTTATTGAACAGCAGCGGCAGAAAAATAAACAGGCCAATAAAATTACGGAAGAACACAATAGTGGCATTGTCGACCGTATGCGAGGCGTAGCGGATACACACGCCCATCAGCGAAAACAGAAAAGCAGAGAGGGTGAGTAAGCCAATGGCTTTGATCAGATCATGCTGAGGCGTGGAGGCAGTCATCATCAACCGGGGCGAGGAATAAGGATGTATTCTAGCCGATTTAACGCAGACTGCCGGTCATAATTATTGCTGTTTGAGCTGGGCTTCGAGCAGCTGAATCTGTTCTTCTTTCAGGCGAATCAGTTCATCAGCATCGGCGTGCTGGGCATTGAGCAGCGCGGCCTGATCATCTAGCTGTGCCTGCAGATCTTCCAGTTTGGCCATTTCTTCTTTGGCCAGGGTCGCGTTGGTAGCAACCGGCTGTTTCAGAATATCTTCACTCACCAGTTGCTGTGGTACTTCTTCCAGCTGCACCGCTGGTTCTGCTTTGGCTTTAGCCGCAGGTGCGGCCGGCTGACTTAGCAGCTCGGCTTCAGGTGTTACCTCTGCACTCTGGTTTTGGCTCATCCATTGATAAGACAGCACCACAAGTACGATTACGATCAGGCCCCCAATAATGGCCCATAATAGTTTTGAGCTATTTCTCTGATCAAGCGTCATGAATAAATGAACCTTAATTTTTTTACTTAGGATGACGTGGTTTAAATTGAATCACACCCACTTCATCAGGCGCTGCCGGTGGCTGAGGTTCATCGACATGGGTTGGGCGATTTTCGCTATAGCCACAGTCGATACATTCAATCCATTCATCATCACCTGAGGTCAGCATGACCACCCGATCCATAGCCTGGCATTTTGGACATTTTGCGCCTGCAATGAAACGACGTTTGATGGTCATCATACTGATCCTGTGTTCAAATTAAGGCCCTAGTTTAAGCGTTTTTAATTGGCTTCGTCCAACCTTGATGACGCAATAATACATCTATTTTTGGCTCGCGTCCTCGGAAATTGATAAACGCGTCAAGTGCTGAATCTTTTCCGCCAACTGCTAGAATAAACTGCCTGAACTGCTTTCCGGTCTCGGTGTTAAATACCCCTTCATTTTCGAAGCGATCGAAGGCATCGCTGGCCAAAACTTCGGCCCATTTATAGGAATAATAACCGGCCGCATAGCCCCCGGCGAAGATGTGACTGAAGCTATGCTGGAAGCGGTTGTAATCGGTGGTTGGCACCACCGCATATTTATACCGGATTTCATTCAGCACATCCTGAATCTGGCTGGCGGTCAAGGCTGGGGTCATGCGGTGAATATTCAGGTCAAACAGGGCAAACTCCAGCTGGCGCAGGGTCTGCATGCCGGACTGGAAGAAGCGCGCATTCAGCAGCGCCTGCAGTAAATCATCCGGCAGGGTGGCCTGTGTGTCGATATGCTGACTGAGTACATCCAGGCTTTCTTTGTCCCAAGCCCAGAATTCCATAAACTGGCTTGGCAGTTCCACAGCATCCCAGGCTACGCCGTGAGTGCCGGCCACCGCAATGTTGTCGACTTCCGTCAGCATATGATGCAGGCCATGCCCAAATTCATGGAATAAGGTCAGTACTTCATCATGGGTCAGTAAGGCCGGCTGATCCCCCACGGGCGGGGTGAAGTTACAGACCATATAGCAAATTGGCTGTTGCAGGCCCTGGCTTTGCTGCATGCGCGAACGGAAACCGCTCATCCAGGCGCCGCCGCGTTTGCCCTGACGGGCATACAGGTCAAAATAGAAACCGCCAATTACCTGACCCTGATCTTGCAGTTCAAAATAACGGGCGTCTGGATGCCAGACTGGTGCTTCACGCTCGATAATATCCACATCGTATAGACGTTTAACGATGCTAAATAAGCCATCAACCACTTTTGGCGCCGGGAAATACGGTTTCAGTGCTTCCTTAGACAGATTGAACTGGGCCAGTTTCAGTTTTTCTGAATAGAAACTGGTATCCCAGGGTTGCAGCTGCTGAATGCCATCTGCTGCGGCAATGGCTTTCAGTTCGGCAATTTCCTGTTCAGCTGGCTGACGGGCATGTTCGGCCAGCTCAACCAGGAACTGCTCAACTGCTTCGACACTTGGTGCCATTTTGCTGGCTAATGACAGTTCGGCATAGTTGTTAAAGCCGAGCAGCTGGGCCATTTCCTGACGCAGGCTTAAAATTTCTTCCATCACCGCGGTATTGTCAAAGGCCTGATCGGCCGACTGGTCAGAAGCACGGGTGGTATAAGCCTTATATAACTCTTCACGCAGGCTGCGATCTTCAGCATAGGTCATAATGGCCAGATAGGATGGGAAATCCAGCGTCGCAACCGGCTGCTCCAGCTCACGTTGCTGGCCATACTGCTTGAGTAATTCCACACTGCTGGCAGGCAGGCCGGCTAGTTGTGCTTCTGTGAGCGGTTTAAAGTAAGCCTGTGTTGCATCCAGTACATGGTTGGAAAAGTCAGAGGACAGCTGCGACAGGCGCGCTGAAATTTCCGCATAGCGTTTTTTCGCTTCACCTTCCAAGGCCACACCTGACAATTTAAAGTCACGCAGCGCCAGTTTAATTGCGCTTTGTTGCGCTGCGGGTAAGTCATTAAACGTCACTGCATCATGAATCTGCTGATAGGTCTGATACAGCACCGTGTGCTGACCGAGCTGGGTATAGTATTCGCTCAGGCCGGGTAACAGTGCCTGATAGACTTCACGGGTTTCGGCATTGTTCATCACCGCATTCAGGTGCGAGAGTACGCCCCAGCTTTCGCTCATCTGGTTTTCCAGGTGATCGACCTGTGCTAGAACTTGTAGTTGTGCATCGCTGC
The DNA here is from genome assembly GCF_013418895.1 of Acinetobacter sp. YH12116. Lineage (NCBI taxonomy): Bacteria > Pseudomonadati > Pseudomonadota > Gammaproteobacteria > Moraxellales > Moraxellaceae > Acinetobacter > Acinetobacter sp. YH12116. The sequence goes on from NZ_VPBE01000003.1 coordinate 142,014, forward strand.
TGGCCGGAATGTCTTGGAGTTGCTGTAAAAAGGCCTGCCCTTGGGCGATGGTCTGTTCAACCTGTTGTTTTAATTGGGGCAGCGTAATCTGGTCAAACTGGGGTACTGGCAGGGTTGCCTGTTCTAATGTCATTGCTTTTTTCCATGTTGAAGTCCTGTCTTAGCAATAGATGTAGGGCCTCCAGCGTGGGAAATCAAGCGGTGTGTACAGAATTGCTCAACTTCATACAAAAAAGAGCGCCGTGGCGCTCTGTTTCTGATCGGGCTGCTTAGTCCAGCTTGGACTTGGCATTGGACTTTTTCTTTTTCACTTTGGCTTTTTTCTTGACCTTGTCTTTGCTTTCAGCCTTGGCGGTGACTTTTTTCGCCGGCTTTTTGCCATAAGAACTCGGCTTGGATTTGGCCTTTTTCTTCTTCAACGGCTGTTCGCCATCTTCACTCACGGCAAGCTTGACTGGACGATCATGAAAGATTTCTTCGGTGGCTTCAGCACGCGGCGCGGCTTTGGCCACGCGTGGTGCACGGCTGCGGATCGCACGACCGGCATGGGTCAATTGTTTGACCAGCTCGAAATCAATCTTGCGTTCTTCCAGGTTGACTCCGGCCACTTTAACTTTCACTTCATCGCCCAGACTAAAGGTCTGACCGCGTGACTGACCGACCAGTGACTGGCTGGCCTGATCAAACATAAAGAAGTCATCGCCCAGCTGGCTGACGTGAATCATGCCATCGACATACAGATCTTTCAGCGTGACAAACAGACCAAATTCGGTCACGGCAGAAATCACCCCGACAAATTCTTCGCCTAAATGCTGCTGCATATAATGACATTTCAGCCACATGGTCACAGAGCGGGAAGCTTCATCGGCACGACGTTCGGTTTGCGAGAAATGCTCACCGGCATCATCCAGCGCGGCACCCGAAATCGGATACGGTTTCTGGGCCAGATGCGCCTTAATGGCACGGTGCAAGAGCAGATCCGGATAACGACGAATTGGTGAGGTGAAGTGGGTATAGGCTTCATAGGCCAGACCATAGTGGCCGGCATTGGCCGCGCCGTAATAGGCCTGCATCATCGAGCGTAACAGCACCGCATGAATACTTGGCGCATCAATGCGGTCTTTGGTGGCATCAATCACGGCCTGATAATCGGCCTGGGTTGGCTGTTCCGGGAAATTCAGTCCCAGCAGTTTTACAAATTCACGAACTTTCTGAATCCGTGAAAACTCAGGTGGCTCATGCACACGGTACAGCATTGGAATATCATTTTTGAGCGCAAACTCTGCTGCTGCCACGTTGGCCAGTAACATGCACTCTTCAATCAGTTTATGCGCATCATTACGGGTTCGCGGCAGGATTTCCTGAATACCACCGAGTTCGTCGAAGGTCATATAGGTTTCGACAGTTTCAAATTCCATGGCATGACGCTGGGCACGTAAACCTTTGAGTACCTGATACAGCTGGAACAGGGTATTCAGCGATTTGCGTACATCCCGGTCTTCCGGAATGGCAGCGCTGTCGCCGTCAAAATATTGCGCCACCTGGGTATAGGTCAGACGGGCTTTGGAATGCATTACCGCGGGATAGAATTCGAATTTGGTCACCCGGCCGGCACGGGACAGGTTCAGGTCACAGACCATACACAGACGATCTACCTGCGGATTTAGCGAACATAAGCCATTCGATAAGGCTTCAGGCAACATCGGTAAGACAAAATGCGGGAAATAGACCGAAGTGCCGCGTTCCTGGGCTTCATCATCCAGCGGTTTGCCCGTGCGCACATAGTGGCTGACATCAGCAATCGCAACCACTACGCGGTAGCCGCCCCCTGGACGTTTTTCTGCATACACCGCATCATCAAAGTCGCGGGCATCTTCACCGTCAATGGTGACCAGAGCTAAATCACGTAAATCGACCCGGCCCTCACGGTCTTTGGCTGACGGTTCTTTAAAACTGTCGGCATCTTTTAAGACATTGTCCGGAAATTCATACGGCAAACCAAACTCTAAAATGGTTTGGGGAATGATGATTTCGGTGTCGGCTTTATCGGCCATCGACTGCACCACATGTCCGGTGGCAAATTCTTCGCGGCTTGGATAGTCATCAATGGCAACGCGAACTGAATCGCCCAGATTCAGTTTGGCGTGTTCAACCAGCTCTTTTTCTAAAGTCACCGGCTGATGGCTGTTCGGATTGCCCGGCTGAATAAAATATTCACCGTCATACATCGACAGTTTGCCAATGATCTGTTTCACGCGGCGCTGCTGGACTTCGGTAATAAAGCCCCAGGCTTTGCCTTTGCGATCGACCGAGGTCTGGCGTACTTTAACGCGGTCGCCATTAAACACCAGACGCAATTCACGCTCGGGTAGCAGGATGTCATTTTGTCCGTCAATATGAGCAGAACCCAGACCCTTGCTATTAATGTAGACCGTGGCTCCATGGGTAGGCTGCTCGGCGGCAAGCTGGAACTTGAATCCGTCTTTCATGAGCTGGCCATCACGCACCATGGCAATTAAGCGGTGGCTCAGGGCATCAATACTTTTCTGATCGGCAATTTCAAAATATTCAACCAAGTCGGCATGCGACTGGGCCTGTTGCAGTTTTTCAATACTTTCAAGAATCAGTGTGCGACTTGGAATCGGATTATCGTAACGTTCGGCTTCAGCTTTTGCTTCAGGATCGACCCAGTTTTTCATCATGTCTTTGGCTTCAAGTCAGAAGATAGGTTTAGCATAAGTCATGCAGCGTCAGACTGCACGTAAATGATTGCAATAATGTGTTTTAAGTCTTTATTTTAAGATGATTGCGAGTAGATAAAATCACATTCCCCATAAATTTGCAGAAAATGCCAGGCTAGAAGCAATAAATTGTTTAAAAAATATTTAATTGAGCAAAAAACTGCAAAAAATAGAGTGACTGCGCTTGCAGTGCTACAGTTAAATTTGTATTATGGCGGCACGTTACGGTGAGATGGGTGAGTGGCTGAAACCACGTCCCTGCTAAGGACGCATACGGGCAACTGTATCGAGGGTTCGAATCCCTCTCTCACCGCCACTTTACTTATGTCGCGCTCATAGCTCAGCTGGATAGAGCACTTGGCTACGAACTAAGGGGTCGGGAGTTCGAATCTCTCTGAGCGCACCAATAAGTAAACCGGGAAATAACGCAGTCTAATATAGACGACACAAGTGACGCGCTCATAGCTCAGCTGGATAGAGCACTTGGCTACGAACTAAGGGGTCGGGAGTTCGAATCTCTCTGAGCGCACCAACTTGAACAATTAACCGCACATGTTGCGGTTTTTTTGTGCCTGCAATTTGGCTACTCAGCTGCATCCGCTGGCTTCCTTATTTGTTACAATTTCAATTGCAATTTAAAACCTGTATAAAATCAGCGCACAATTACATGATTTGTCCAATATCTATCCATTTGGTTGCATTTTTATGAAATAAGACTTAACAAATACCGAAAAGCCCGTATAATGCACCCCATCAAGACGTCGCGCTCATAGCTCAGCTGGATAGAGCACTTGGCTACGAACTAAGGGGTCGGGAGTTCGAATCTCTCTGAGCGCACCAATCTTGATAAAGAATTCTGAAAAAACCGCACATGTTGCGGTTTTTTTGTGTCTATAATTTACTAAAACATTCCCGCATTATTTGATCTTCTGTTGAATCTTTAAGGTCAGCACGGTATTGCCACCCAATGCCGGCAGCAGCTCGTGATACGGCATACTGCGCATGGCGCGTAATAAAAACGGTGCCTGCGCATCAATGTTCATGGCGCTGGTTACATTCAGTAAACTGCCCTTAACTTGCGGCAAAATCTGCATGCTGCCTTGCACATAGCGTAAATCTCCCCCCACCGCCTGAAACTGCTGCTCCAGAGCGCCTTGTGCCTGAAAACGCAGTTTAAAATCAAACGGAATCTGAATCACGCCCAGTCCGACCGAAATTTTATAGTCGGCATCCAGCTGCCGGGCAGAGGGCTGCTGAATATGAACTTTTTTAATTTGCCGTGGAAACAGGTGCTGGTAGGCCTGCGGTTCAAGCCAGGGTTTTAGCTTGCTGGCCGGCTGGGCATAGTACTGATAGCTGCTGCTAAAACGCATGATTTCCTGCTTTGCACCATAGGACACCTGATAGGCCGGTAAAATAAAGGATACGGGTTCTTGTGATTTCTGGCTGATCTGCCGGATTTTGTTCATCTGGCTGACACTTAATTCAGGGGCTGGTACGTCGCCGGCGGGTAAGGCTCGGGGTGTTGTGCTTTTAAATTTACGTTGCAGTGCTTCCAGAATAAAGGCATTGGTGCCGGCCGGCAGGCCCAGTTTGGCATCGGGCAGGGCATTCAGGATGGTACGAAATAAAAAGCCTTTGGGCTGCGCCAAATCTCCCCAGTGCGTGACCGTGACCAGCGTCTGATGGGCCGACAAGGCAAACCATTCTATTTTTCCGGCGCCATACGAAATGGGTGCGTCAATCACCAGGGTTTCAATACTGTTGTCGGTGCGCTGATGTTGCAGGATCACATCCTCTTTAAAGTTCAGCACCGGAATGGGCGTGGGAATATGAATCCGGTATTTGACCTGACTGATGTGCTGGCGCTGCTCCAGCATCTTGGCGCTTTTGAAGGTCGGAAACAGCTGGGCATAGCCTGAATAGTCACTCAGCAGTGCCGCAACTTTGTGACTGGGCACTGGCAGCACCACCGCAGCACTATAAAATTTACCGCGTTTTGTGGATGCGAAAGTTGGCAGCTGAATCGGTTGCGCGGCATGCGCATAAATCAGAATTCCATCTCCGGTCAGCGCGGCCAGCTGCTCGGCACTGCTGCCATAGCCTTGTAAACTGCCTGGCATTTTTCCTGTCCAGCGAACTAAACTGGCCCAGGCAGACACTGGCAGCAGCAGAGTGCAAAGCAGGGCGATCAATCGGGTGTGCGTCTGTGGCATAAAACATCCTGTTTTTGCTGTGGAGATGAGCGAATCATCCCGTTTTGAATCGGGTTATTTTTTGAATGGTGTGTGCAGCATCATGACAGCACTGGCGAGAAAAAGAATAAGGAAATCACCTATTCTGGTGTAATATTTAGCGTAATTTAACTGATTTGATGATGAGCCGATGTCGGAACTCAAGCCTGCCTTGTCGCTACGTTATTTTTTAAATCTGGAAGAATCTCAGGATGGCTTTGCTCTGGCCACCTTTGGTAAAAAACAGTTTACCCGTTTTATTACTCCATTAATTAGTGTCGGGATTATTGCCTGGGGCATTTATTTGGGCCTCGATGGTGTAGGTCGTTACTATCTGGCGCTGGGGGTATTTTTTCTGGTGCTACAGATGCTGATGCGCTACTGGTTCCTGCCGATGATGTTTAAGCGTCAGTTTGTCAAATACCAGTTTGGAAAAAGCGAACAGGGCATTGCGCTGTATCAGGATTATGCCGAGATTTCTGCCAATGGCCGTGACAAAGTGGTGCATTATAACGAAGTGCAGAATTTTGCTTCAGGCAAGCTGACTTATATGATTGAGCTGAAAAACCGCATGGTGATTATTGTGCCAAAACGCGTGTTTGAAAGCACAGCCGATCAGACCCTGTTTGAAAATACCTTTAAAAAATAAGCCTGTTAAAACCATCACATTATAAGAGGGAAGATCATGAATACACGTCCATCGAAAATTGTCTGTGTGGGTCGCAGTTATGCGGATCATGCCAAAGAACTGGGCAATGCGGTTCCTGATCGTCCGGTGCTGTTTATCAAACCGCCGAGCAGCCTGCGTCCGTTATCTGCCGGGATTGCCTGGAATCCGGCCTGGGGCAGCTGTCATTATGAATGTGAACTCAGCCTGCGTATTGACCAGCCCTTAAAGGCAGAAACCGATCCGCAAAAAGCCTTGCAGGCCGTGGGGGCGGTGACTTTGGGGCTGGACCTCACTTTGCGTGACTTGCAGGATGAACTGAAACAGAAAGGCCATCCATGGGAACGAGCCAAAGCCTTTGATGGGGCTTGTGTATTGGCAGACTGGGTCGATGTTGCAGAAGTTAACGACTGGAAAGATGTGCACTATACGCTGCATATTAATGACGAACTGCGTCAGCAGGGGCATACCGCGCTGCTGATTTTTGAAATTGGTGCGCTACTGGCTGAAATTAGCCACAGTTTTAGTTTGGAGCCGGGCGATGTGGTAATGACCGGTACTCCGGCCGGGGTGGGTGCCTTAAAGGCCAATGACCAGTTAAGTATGCGTTTGCAGGGCAAAACCCGGGAATTTGTCTGGAGCACTTTTGTTCAGGCTTAACCGCCTCCCCAGACGACGAGGACTGCAATTGCAGTCCTTTTTTATGGCGCTTTTCGAGCCTTCCTGGTTTCAGTCTTTGAGTAAATCCTGAAACTTGCTATGCAGCTTCATCAGTTTGGGTGGAATTACAAAGTTGCAATAGCCTTGCGTCGGGTTATTGGCAAAGAAGTTCTGATGATAGGCCTCTGCCGGATAAAAACGCGGTGCAGCGGTCACTTCGGTGACCACAGCAATGCCCTCGGCTTTGAGCTGCTGGATCATCTGTTCGGCCTGTTGCTGCTGCTCCGGATTTAAATAATAAATCACCGAACGATACTGGCTGCCGACATCATTGCCCTGACGGTTAAGCGTGGTCGGGTCATGGGTGGCAAAGAACACATTTAACAGCTGGGTATAGCTGATTTGACTGTCATCGAAATCAATCAGAATGACTTCAGCATGGCCGGTATCACCATTGCACACCGCTTCATAATTTGGATTGTCCATTTGGCCGCCGGCATAGCCACTCACCACTTTGGCCACACCGCGCAGTTGGAGAAATACCGCTTCGGTACACCAGAAACATCCACCACCAAAAATTGCCTGTTGCATAGGGTCAGCCTTCTGTTTTCAATCGTTCATAAAAAAGGCCTGCAAAGGTGCAGGCCGGTGCAGTATTAACGCGGTTGTACGGCACTTTCCAGCTGAATCAGCAAATTGCCATAACGATCCAGCAGTTTCAGGGTTTTACCAAAGACCTGATAATGGGTCACTTTGGCCAGTGCTTCATTGAATTTCTGATCAATGCCATTGCTGTTGAGGCAGGCCATACGGGTGCCAGCCATTTGGCTTAGCGTTAGCGTGTCACGGCCGGCGCTGTAGCTGCCCATAATCCGGTTACAGCCATCGGCACCGCTAACGCGTTGGGTGGCGCTATCAAATTGCAGGCTTGGAATATTGTGGGCAGTCGGTTCGGTGCGAACCGCAGTATTGCCAATCTGGGTCACAATCCAGGTGCGGTTTTGTAGCTGGACAAGATTGGCAGTTTCAACGGTAGCACCTGGGGTTGGTAAAGTTTCACAGCCGCTAAAAACCAGGGCTGAACCTAAAAGGGCAACGGCAGCAAGATGTTTAAGCATATGGATTTCTCTTTATTTTAAAGCTGATGGATGTATCTAAACCAATTTTAAATTTGATCGCCAGTTAAAATTGTATCATTGATTTGACGGAGCGCCAGGAGCGGATGGCGCGGGCAAACCCTGCCGGATTAGTGCTGAAAATTGTGCACTGTCCAGCTGGCCCGGCTGTTCCACACGCGGATTGATATAAGCGCGCTGATACCAGCTTTCAATGCTCAAGCTCTGATCAAGCGCCTGTAAATCATACAAATAATTGGGTAAATAACCCGAAGCTAGCAGGCGATAATCGGTGGGCAAGGTCTGGTTGGATACTGCCTGCACCATGTCAAAGACCAGGGTAGTGCAGTTACTGGTCAGGGTGTTATACCATTTGGGCTGTTGTGCCAGTTCATCAGCTTTGGTCAGATATTCCAGAAACAGGGCTTTTTGCATTTCTTGCGGCATCTTCAGCGGGAAAAAATAGACCTGTTCACCGCGAATATTACTGCGGGTATAGATAATATCTTTTTCATCCGCCGCCACCAGACTCAGTTCATATTTGCGGAAGAATCCGCCCAGCGAAGAAAATTCTTCATGGCGTTCTTTGCGGATTTCAATCGAAAAAGTCAGCGGTGCGGCATTGGCAAAATCGAAACTGACCAGGGTGTGGGCAATTTGTGGTCCCATCCAGTAGGAAGTGATGATGTTGACGCCCCGAATCTGGTTCAGGTCATAATGGCGACTTTCCCAGCGCTGCTCGTAGGAACCATCGCTGTGCCAGTTAAAGTTACGCACATTGTGCAGAATGACCTGATCGCCGTGACGCTCGGAATGTAACAGCTGCGCCACTTCGGGATTCCAGTCGCGGTCCTGGCGAGGTGGCAGGCCAAAATACCAGAGCTGGCTGCACAGAAACACCAGCAGATAAATCAGCACATCCAGTTTACGGCTAATCAGATGCCGGCTGATATAGATGCCCAGAATGCTCATGGCAAAGGCAATCCATAGGCCAATCAGGATCCGGCTAAACAGCAGTCCAAACGGCTGCTGAAACCACAGGATCAGCACCAGCCAGATCGAGCTGCCAATTACAAACAGGCTAAACAGGCCATGCAAACTGCCTTGAATCAAACGCTGTGCCAGTTCGGGCTGTTGGGGTGTCTGCATGCTGATGAATTCATTCAGAAAAATAAGCTTTATTTTCGGTAGCTGGCAAACTCAAATGCAATGCCAGTTTTGTCATCCAAATGTTGCTCGGCACTGACTTTCTGGAACGCTGCCGGAATTTCCGGATAATGCGCATCGCCCTGCACATCCAGCTCGACATGGGTCAGTTCCAGACGGTCGGCAATATCCATGGTCTGTTTAAAGATTTCACCACCGCCAATAATAAAAATACTGTCCGGCTTTTCTGAAGCCTGCACATCAGCCACGGCCTGAGTTAAAGCTTCTTCAATTGAATAGGCGACTTTGGTGCCCTCAAAGGCCCAATTTGGATCTCGGGTAATCACCCAATTGACACGTTTCGGTAAGGCACGACCCATTGATTCCAGGGTTTTACGGCCCATCACTACCACGCCGCCCTGGGTAATTTCCTTAAAATGTTTTAAGTCGGCAGAAATATGCCATGGCAAATCATTGGCTTTTCCAATACAGCGCTGCTGATCCATGGCCACCACGTGTACAACTTCTAAACCTTGAAATGCCATGCTGTTTCATCCATATCTCATGCGAAAAATTAACCCTATTAAAATGTAAAATCCCCCTCGATGAAAGGGGGATGGGGCATTTGTCCGGAATTAATTGGCTTTAAACCGCTACCGGGGCCTTAATTGCCGGATGTGACTCATAACCGACAATTTCAATATCTTCAAATTTAAACGCGAACAGATCTTTGACGTCCGGGTTCAGTTTCAGCTGGCACAGCCCCAGCGGTTCACGACTGAGTTGCAGTTGTGCCTGTTCAAAATGGTTGGCATATAAATGGGTATCGCCGCCGGTCCAGACAAAATCACCAACCTCTAGATCACATACCTGGGCAATCATATGGGTCAGCAGCGCATAGCTAGCAATATTGAATGGTACACCCAGGAAGACATCGGCACTACGCTGATACAGCTGGCAAGAGAGTTTGCCGTTATGAACAAAAAACTGGAACAGGGTATGACAAGGTGGTAATGCCACCTGACCGGCTTCCTGCGGATTCCAGCCCGATACAATTAAACGGCGTGAATTCGGGTTGGTTTTAATCTCATTGATTAGCCAGGAAATCTGGTCAAAACCATCCTGATTATAGCTGTTATCGGCATTTTTGCTGGCGCCAAAGTTACGCCACTGATGGCCATATACCGGACCAAGCTCGCCTTCAGGACGGCCGAAACGCGCCGTCTGTTCTGCCGTTGACCATTCATCCCAAATCGTAACTTTGTTGTCCTGCAGATACTGAACGTTGGTATCACCTTTCAGGAACCATAACAGTTCAATCACAATTGAACGGAAATGCACTTTTTTGGTGGTTAATAGCGGAAAACCCTGAGACAGATCAAAGCGCATCTGATGACCGAATACAGAACGGGTTCCCGTGCCGGTACGGTCGCCTTTGTCGCCGCCGTGGTCAAGGATATGTTGTAACAGGTCAAGATATTGGCGCATGAAATTCTCTCAATCAAATAGTGATGTGGCTCCTGTGTCGACCTTCATTGCAGCGCCAAAGGCTGGCTGTGTTGAAGATCTTGGCTTTAAATGAGCACATAAAAGTGCAGCCATCATAACATTGATGCCGGGCCGAGATGAATATTCATCATCATTAAAAAAGGCATCTTAAAAAAGATGCCTCAGCAAAATAGCGGCAGCTTATGCGGTTGGCCGACCGGTGTGCGGGGTGTAAATCAGATCACTCAGGTCATAACCCAGACTTTTGGCCTGCGCCAGATATTCATTTTGTGTGGCTTCATCCAGCTGTGGATGACGATGCAGCAACCATAAATATTTGCGGCTCGGGTCACCGACCAGCGCGGTCTGATACTCCGGATCAAGTTTTAAAATCCAGTAATCGCCTTTGGTAAACGGAATCCAGCGCAGGCCTTCTGGCAAGAAGCTGACTTCCAGTTTGCCATGTTCAGCATCGACCGGGGTGGCTTCACCAATCGATTCATCTAGTTGACCCTGACCATCCAAACGGCGGTTTTGCACACGCACTTTGCTATCTTCATTCAGGCTGTAGGTGGCGGAAATATCGGTACTGTCTTCGGGTTCATGGCGCATTGGCAAACGGGCAATTTCGTACCAGGTGCCCAAATAACGTTGCAGGTTAAAACCGGAAATGGTGTTCAGTTCTGAATTCATAAACAACTTCCTGAATTATTTTCATAAAGACTGCAGTTATTCTAAGCAGGCTGAACGGGATTCGGGTTATTGTTGTTAGCGCTCCTGTTTCGGCATGTATGCAGTGTAAATTCAGCCCGGTTTTCTGTGCAGCAACTGCTACACAGGTTATTAAAATGCAAAAAATTGGACAGGAAAATAAAGCTTAGGAGTCAAACCGTTTGGCACGTTGCTGGTAGATCGACACCATAAACAGTCCTACCAAGATAAAGCCGAGTGCTTGCAAGGCCATGGCCCAAAGTTGCATTTTCGGTAGAAACAGCAGCAATACGGCCAGCAGGAGCAGCGGTGCCAGATTCAATCCCCCGTACATCAGTCTGCGCTGATGTTCTGGCCAGGAACGACGATTGCTCCATTGATACAGCAGATGTAAGCCCATGCCCAGAATCAGACTGAGGATGACCCAAAACGGTGGCAGCTGTGCCTGCGTCGAGGCCAGATAAATCAGCAGACAGGTACCAATACAGATCATCAGTTTGAGCTGACGATGACAACGCGCGGAATACCAGAAACTGAGCATTTATGCCTGATCCTGATGTTGATGCAGCAATGACAGTGGCGAGAACAGACAAATTGCCAGAGCCATAAAGCCAAGTCCTTGTGCGCCCGGTAATAAAATTTCACCCTGTTGCATATTCATGAAAATTAGTGCCAACAGCAGGGCAATCGGAATCCAGGTCAGCAGGCGATACAGTAAACCGGTGGGACGTTGTGCCGCAAAATGAATTTTGCAGTAACGGCAAATCAGAAAAATAATTCCGGTGCCCATAAACATCAGGATGGCATCATAGGCCAGCGGTTGCATCCAGTATAAAACGCCGGTGACCACTGCAATCAGAATAAACAGCATGAGTTTTTGCAGTACGGATACGTTGGGATTAAACCAGAATTCGAGCATAGCCCACCAGATGAATTGTGCAAGGGTGCATGCACTTTAGCAAAAATGGCATAAAAAAAGCGAGGCCAATGCCTCGCTCCAGTTTAACTATTTTTCTGTGGGCCCCAGTCATAGATTTTTTTCTGGTAGGCGTACCACATCATCCAGAGACCGACCAGAATCATTGGCAGACTCAGGAATTGGCCTTTACTCATCCAGGCAATAAATAGCTGACCATTGTCCGGTTCGCGGAAGAATTCCACCACAAAACGCGCCAGACCATAACCAATCAGGAACAGTGCCGAAACCGCCATACGTGGACGCGGTTTGGAACTGAACCACCACAGCAGAATAAATAACAGCAGCCCTTCAAACAGCGCCTGATACAACTGTGATGGATGACGTACCAGCTGTAGTGGATCGGTCGGGAAAATCATGCCCAGTGCAAAGTTTGGATCAGTGACCGGACGGCCATATAACTCGCCACCAATAAAGTTGCCGATGCGTCCAAACATCAGCCCGGTCGGGACACAAGGTGCAATAAAGTCCAGGGTTTGGAGCCAGGTCATCTGGTATTTTTTGCACCAGAACAGCATGGCCAGCATGACCCCCAGGAAACCACCGTGGAAACTCATGCCCCCGGTCCAGACTTGAAACAGCCACACCGGGTTAGCCAGAAACTGCTCAAAGCCATAAAAGAACACATAACCGACACGGCCGCCAATGACTACACCCAGCGCGCCGTAAAAGATCAGGTCCGAAACCATGTCCGGCGTCCAGCCACGCTGCTTGGCGCGATAGGTGGCCAGACCCCAGGCAAATAAAAAGGCCAGTAAATACATCAGTCCATACCAGTGGACTTGTAAGGGACCCAGCGATATCGCCACCGGATCAATATTTGGATAGGTCAGCATTCCTGTTCCTTGTCATTCTGTTTTGCACAGATTTTAGCTGAATAAGATGAAAAATGTTGTACATTCAATGTGTAAAGATAGCGAGCAGGAAATTATGTGTATTGTGGCCTTTGCCTGGCAGGTTCTGGATGAGTTGCCTTTATGTTTAATTTCAAACCGTGATGAGTTTTATCAGCGTCCGACTGCGGCGTTGCATGCCTGGGAAAATAGCCCGATTTATGCCGGACAGGACTTGCAGTCGGGTGGCACCTGGATGGGCGTGACCGCCAGAGGCCGCTGGGCCATTGTTACCAATTTTCGTAATGGACAGGATCAGCACAATTATCCGACCTCACGCGGCCATCTGATTCAGGATTTTCTGGAATCTGAATTAAGTCCAATTCGCTTTGCACAAGCATTGGAGCCGCGCCAGTGCGATTATGCCGGCTTTAATTTATTTGTCGGCGACCGGGAACAGGCGGTGTATATGAGTAACCGAGGGGAGGCGCCGCAAGTACTAGCCAAAGGCGTATATGTAGTGTCCAATGGCTTAATGGGCGAGCACTGGGAAAAAACTGGCCATTTGCGTAAACGCTTTACCCAGGAATTTTTACCGATGTTACAGCAAGCCCAGATGCCAGAAGCAGATCTGCAGCATGCTGCCTGGGATATTCTGGAAGATGAACGCAAGGTGATTGCAGATTTATTGCCAGAAACCGGCATTCCTGTCGAGCTGGAAGAGTTATTGTCGTCGACCTTTATTCAGAGTCCGGCGTATGGTACACGCTGTTCCAATATTTTAAGATTAAATGCTCAGCAATGGCACTGGTTAGAGAAAAGCCAGCAGGGTGAAACCGCCGGACAGATCGTGGAGCTGAATATTCCATTACATAAATAAAAAATACCGGCATCAAGCCGGTATTTTTAAGTTTAAGGATGCTTAAGAGAAAGCGTTTTATGCTTGCTCTAGTGCCTCACCTGCAATCGGACCACCGTCTTTACGGGTGATGACCACAGTAGCTGAACGAGGAACTTTACCTAACGCACTGTAGCGGGTACTTTGGTTCGCTGGCCAAGCACCACCTGGATGCTGAACATTGACAAAGATCGCTTTATAGTCAGGTGTAATGGTTACCCCGGTAATTTCACAGCCAGATGGACCAACCAGGAAGCGGCGGACACGGTCATTAGAAAGCTGTGCACCCACAATTGTTTCTTGACCACCTGCTTTGGTACTTGCTGCAATCGCGGTACCGCCATCACCGACTGAACCTGGAAGTGCTGCAAGCATCATACAGTTGGTTTCATCTGTATATTGACCATCATCGGTTTGAATCCAAAGGATACCACGTGGGTCAAACCACATACCATCCGGGCTAGAGAAGTCGTTCATATCGTCTAGACCAGACAGGTTGATGTTTGACTCAGCGCGTGCTTCAGCACCAAATAAGAAGATATCCCATTTAAATGCTGTAGCGGCTACCGTGTCGCCTTCTTCACGGAAGCGAATAATATGGCCATTCATGTTTCCGGAACTACTTGCGCTTGTGCCCTTGAAGTCAATATAGCTACGTGGGTTAGCGGCATCAGTTGGATACGAACGACCACGGCTGCTGTTATTGGTTAAGGTGACATAAACTTCGCCATTTTCAGGGTTCACTGCAACCCATTCTGGGCGGTCCATTTTGGTTGCACCAACGTGGTCTGCAGCAAGACGAGCATTGATGACGATGTCATCTTGGCCTGCAAATGGATAGGTTTCATTTGTAGCGGTTAAACCATTTTTGCCATGAGTAAGCTCTAACCATTCACCTGTACCATCATCATTGAATTTAGCGACATATAATGTCCCTTTATCCATGTATTTATGACCAGCGGTATAACCACCATTGATGTCTTTAGGATCCCATACTGCTTCAGAAACAAATTTATAGATATATTCACCTGTTGCATCATCACCCATATAGAAAGCTAGTGGCTGACCAGGGATCGGGTTACTACAACGACAATCTTCATGTGCAAAACGGCCGAGTGCAGTACGTTTTACTGGACGTTCAGTTGCGCTAAACGGGTCAATTTCAACAATAAAGCCACAAGTGTTCATGACATTACGGTAGTCTGCTAGCGCGTTTTCACCTTTAACTGAAATATCCCAACGATCATACAGATCTTTGTCACCAGTTAACTCGGCAACTGGAGTATTCCATAAATATCGCGAAGAACGGGCATTAGCACCACCACGACCATAACGTGATAAGGCAATTTCTTCTTTTGCAATGGCACGTGTGTCATTGGCTTGACGAGCGAAATAACCGCTCCAGTTTTCTTCTGCAGTCAGATATGTCCCCCAAGGTGTATAACCGTTACCGCAGTTTGCAAATGTACCACGTGTTAAAGTACCGTCTTGAGAGAATCGGGTTTTAACCAGATCAGAACCGCGCGCTGGACCACGGATTTCCATTTCAGTTGCGGCAGTAATACGACGGTTAAATTCAGAATTTAAATTAATTTTAACGTCTTGGGTATTTTCATCTTTGCTAATTTCAACAACAGATACACCGTGAGCATTTACTTCACGTAAAACCTGATCTTCAGGGCGGATGCCATCTACTGAAATCGTGCCCACAGGGGTATGTAACTGAGATTGCTGCAGATACTCATGGTTTAATACCAGCAAGCCTTGTTTTGATTCTTTGGCAGCATAGTTTTTGTTGGTTGGATGCATACCGAAGAAGCTCATACCATCATGGTTATCGCCGGCACGGAATTGATAAGATGCACCTGATGGTAGTTCAGCATCGGTTTTTTCTGGATAAGTAGGGTTAATTGGATCGCCTACTGCATATAACACTTTCAGCTGGTAGCCTGCAGGAACACTGAAGAAGTTCGCTGTATTTTTTCTCACAGGTTCAAAGGTTAATTTATTCGGGCGGGCGTTCAGATCGCTCCACTCATGCTGATCAGGAGAGGTTGTGTCTGGAGGAGAGGTTGGATTTTCACCTGAATTACCAGAATCATTATCATCATCTGAACAGCCGCTCACGCTTGCTGCAAATGCTAATGCCATTGCCCCACTTGTAGTTTTTGCAATAAAACCACGACGATTCATATGTTGATCAAGAATCGTTTGAAAATGCGTATTATTTGAAGTGTTACTATCTTCGGTCAGATCCTGACACGGAATCATTTCATCGTTGTTCATTTAAAAGTCCTAGCTTTTCTTTAATGGCTTGGTTGCTGCTTAAAAGCTAGAAATAAACTACCCGCTGAATATGACAGTACCTTGAAGAAAATATTTCAAAAAAGTTAAATAAGAACAATGGTTTACTAAAATAAAAAAGAGCAGCCGGAGCTGCTCTTTTTTAATCGGGTTTGTAAAAACTTATTCTGCAGTCAGCCGACGCTTCTCAATCAGCTTGCCAGCAAATAAGCCCAATTCGAATAACATCCACATTGGAATAGCCAGCATAATCATCGACAGTGCATCCGGTGGGGTAACAAACATCGAAACAAAGAAACAGCCAACAATAATAAAGCGGCGTTTCTCGACCAGCTGCTGGGTACTGACCACACCAATTAAAATCAGTAATAGGGTAATAATTGGAATTTCAAAGGTAAACCCGAACACCAAAAACAGCTTCAAACAAAAGGTCAGATAGCTATTAATATCCGTCATCGGGGCAACCGTTTCCGGCGACACACTGATGAAAAAGTGCAAAATTGACGGCAGTGCAATAAAGTAAGCAAATGAAATCCCAATATAGAACAGGGCAATACTGCTTATGAGCAACGGCAATGCCAGGCTTTTCTCTTTTTCATATAATGCTGGTTTTACGAAAGCCCACAGCTGATAAATAATAAACGGCATCGCAATCATCAACGCCACAAAAAAGTTCAGCTTAAACGGTGCCATAAAGGTGGCCGTGACATCGGTAGCAATCATGGTCGATGAAGTCGGCAACTGCGCACGCAGCGGTTCAGATAAAATCTGATAAGTGCGATTGGCAAAAGGCAATAAGCAGAAAAACAGCGCAATAACCAGGCCCACAATCTTAAATAAATGCTTGCGCAGAATCACCAGATGTTTGGTGATCGGCATTTCTTCTAAAGCAGCCTGCTCGCCCACTGTCGCCGCTGGCAATTGAGAAGGAGAACTTTGACTCATACAGCCACCTTATAATCGGTAAATTGTGATGTGGTCGGAGGGATAGCTTCAGTCGCGGTTAGCGGTTGATGCTGAGGACGCAGCAACAGCGAAGGTTGCGGGGCAATAAAGGTATAACGCGTCGGCAAATTTTTATTATCCGTTGCAGCGGTCTGGTTCGGTTGTTCTTCCGCGAATATTTTTTGTTGTTTTAGCTCATGCATCTGAGACTGCATTTTTTGCTCAAGTTCCTGAATACGTGCCATTTCCTGTTGCATCTGTTCACGCAGTTCAGAAAGTCGAAGTTCCCGATCAATATCATTTTGCACATTGCTGATGGTACGTTTAATTTTGCCGTACCACTTTCCAACAAAACGTGCAGCTTCAGGCAGCTTTTCTGGACCCAGCACCAATAATGCAATGATGCCGAAAAACAGCAGCTCCGCCATTCCAATATTGAGCATAACAAAATTACCTGAAAAATTATTGTTTTACAGTCGTGTTAACATCAGATGATGTCGCTTGATGTTCAATGGTACGTGGCTCGTTTAGGGCCGCAGTGGTCGTTTCATCATCTTTAATTGATTTTTTAAAGTCTTTAACCGCACCGCCCACATCTTTACCCAGGTTTTTCAGTTTAGATGTACCAAACAGAAGAATCACCACGATTGCAAAAATCAGAACGTGCCAGATGGATAAACCAGCCATAATATTTACCTCTTTTTAATTCAAGACATATCTCAACAGGTCTAGATGACAGCGAGGTGACAGGAATATTGCGATTCAAAGACAGCAGATGGGCTAAAAGCATGTTGTGCCATCAATTATGTTAGGATAATCACCACTTTTCTGCCTTCCTGTGTACCCGCATGGCGCTGCTGCTTCCGCTAATTTCATTTCTGATTGGATACTTCGGGGTCGCGTATTTAAAGCCGTTGCGTCCGGTGCTAGCGATGTTACTGGCCCGGCTGTTTATTCCGTTACTGATTATCTACAACATGGTGTTTTATCAGGACGGCAGCTTGTGGCTGATTGGTTTTAGTCTGATCAGTTCCATCCTTTTCTTTGCAGTCTTTTATGTCTTGCAAAAAGATAAACTGATCGCACTGTGCTTCAGTTATTTAAATGGGGCCTGGCTGGGTTTTCCCTTTGCCTTGGCCCTGTTTGGACCTGCGGCCAGCAGTATTATTGTGGCGCTGTATATTGGCGGATCCTTATTTGGCAATGTTTGTGCGGTGATGGCAGTGAGCCAGACCCGGCAAGAATTAAAGTTTATTGTTAAAAATGTGCTGCTTTCACCGCCGGTGATTGCCCTGAGTCTGGCGGGTATTCTATCTTTTTGGGATGTGAGCCAGTTTGAACATCAGACCTGGGTACAAGTGATTTACCAAAGCAATAAAGTACTGGTGACCTTTGCCGGCATGTGCGTGCTGGGGATGTGGCTGAGTAAAGTTCGGATTGGCTGGGCTGACTTAAAGCGCAGCCTGGGTTTACTGGTCGCACGTATTCCGCTGGCCTTGTTGCTATGTGCTGTGGCGTACTGGTGTTTACCCATTCCGCAGCAGACCTTGATTTATGCCGTCATGCTGATGTTTTTCCTGCTGCCACCGGCTGCCAATATTGTGGCACTAGAAACCCATTATCAGAGCACCGGTGATTCTGCCAAATATATTGCCTCAGGAACGATTGCCAGTGCGATTTTGATTGGCGTATATGGCGTGGTGGTGCATATATTGGTGCCGGGTTTATAAATCAAAAAGTTCTCTCTCCCTTTGGGAGAGAGTTAGAGAGAGGGTATAAAAGTTTTTGAAAGTCCCTCTTTATTAAAGAGGGGGATTTTACGGAAACCCTTTGTAGAAATGAGCAATATTTTAGCGTCAGAAGAAAGATGTATAGAAGAATCTCTCCCAGCCTCCCTTTTTCAAAGGGAGGAGTTTTAAAAGGATGTTACTTCTCCAAACTCGCTTTAAACAGCTGCATCGCCTGACCTCGATGGCTGATCTTATTTTTTTCTTCCTTGCTCATCTCGGCGCTGGAAATACCCAGCTCCGGTAACCAGAACAGTGGATCATAACCAAAACCATTTTCACCACGTGGAGCATCCAGAATTTCACCTTGCCAGATGCCCTGGAAAATTTGTGGCAATGGATCTTCGGCATGCTGCACTAGGGCCAGCACACAAACAAACATACCTTCAATCGCTGTTCCATCTTTGCGTAAAGGCAGTAAGTCTGCCAGCAGTTTTTCATTATTGGCGGCATCATTGCCATGTGCGCCGGCATAACGGGCAGAGTAAATTCCCGGTGCGCCGCCCAGTGCCGGTACGCAAATCCCGGAATCATCAGCAATCGCAGGCTTGCCAGAAATTTTAGAGGCATGACGCGCTTTAATAATCGCATTTTCAACAAAGCTCAGACCATCTTCAATGGCATCTTCAATATTGAGCTGGCCTTGCGGGATGACATCAACCGGTAAATTCAGTTCTGCAAATAGTTTTTCAAATTCCGCAATTTTGCCTTTGTTATTGCTGGCCAGAACCAGGGTGCCTTGAGAGAGCCAAGCAGGTGCAGTCATCTCGAATTACTCATGATTGAAAATATGCGGGCTAGTTTAACCGAAAACCACCAGACAGCAGGCATGAAAAAAGCACCTGAAGGTGCTAGTGTTTTTGAACCTGGCTTATTGTGCCTGAATCCATTTGTCGGCACGGTCACGTGCCTGACGAATCTGTTCTTGGGTCAGGTTGGCGGCCAAGGCCGTTTTTTTGCCTTCAGATAAAGAAATCACTTTATTGTCGAGCATGCCATCACGGGTAGACAGCTCATACCACTGATAAGCGCCCATATAGTTTTTCTTTTTCTCTTCCATCATCGCCAGGTTAAAGCTGGCACGGTTATCACCGCGGCTGGCCGCTTTTTCAAAATACTGACGGGCCAGGACTTCATCTTTTTTGGTGCCAATGCCATCGGCCAGCATACGGCCTACGTTCAGTTGGGCTGAAGACAGTCCCTGATCGGCAGCGGCTTTATACCAGGCAAAGGCCTGACGTTCATCTTTGGCGACATCCTGACCATGTAGATATTTGGTTGCCAGATAGAACTGCGCACCGGCCCGACCGGCTTTGGCGGCTTTAATCAGACCTTGAATGTCCATCACCGAATACTGGGCGGCCTGGCTCGACACCGAGCTGCCTGGTGCCACGTAATCTGCATGCGCCTGCAGGCTAAAAAGTCCAACCAGTAGCGTCGTGCTTAATAATAATTTTTTCATAGAGCGCTCACTCGATAAATTGCGACTTCACCAAACAGATTCGGGATATGTTTACTGAGTAAACTAACTTGTTGATCCCCATTCACAGCGAGTCGATTAATAATACGGATATTGTTTTCAGCACAGAGTGCTTCGAAATCACGGAAAGTACAGAGGTGGATGTTCGGGGTGTTGTACCACATATACGGCAAAGCTTCTGAAACCGGCATTTTTCCTTTCAGTGCCAGGAAAGAACGGGTCCTCCAGTGGGCAAAGTTCGGAAAGGTAATAATCGCCTGTTTTCCGACACGCACCATATCACGCAATAATACGTCAGGTGCATCTACAGCTTGCAAGGCTTGTGCCATGACCACATAGTCAAAAGACTGGTCGGCAAAGCGGCTTAAACCGAGGTTTAAGTCTTGTTGGATGATATTTAACCCCCGACTGACGGCAATTGCAATCTTTTCTTGGTCAATTTCCAGGCCGTAAGCACGAATATTGTGCTTTTTACTCATGTGGGCCAGCAGTTCACCATCACCACAACCGAGGTCTAAAACGCGGGAACCGGGCTTAATCCACTTTTCGGCAAGTTGCTGATCAATACGCATTACACAGCCTCCTGCGGGGTTGCCTTGAGGTGTTCTGCACCTCCCAAAAATGCTCTTAAAGATTTGACATATAACGGAATCGGGAACAGGAAGGAGTCATGGCCCTGTTCGGCATCAATGTCTAAATAGCTGACCGGTTTATGGTTGCTAATCAGCGCATCGACAATTTCCTGCGAACGCGAAGGCGAGAAACGCCAGTCGGTGGTAAACGAAATCACCAGGAACTGACATTGGGTATGGGCCATGGCCTGTACCAGCGACTGTTCGTATTCACGCGACGGATCAAAATAATCCAGCGCCTTGGTCATAATTAAATAGGTGTTGGCATCAAAGTTACGGCTGAACTGTTCACCTTGATAGCGCAAATAGCTTTCCACCTGAAACTCGACATCGAAACCGTACATGAATTTGCCCAGTTTCAGGTCACGGCCAAATTTCTGCTTCATGGCTTCTTCAGACAAATAAGTGATGTGTCCGACCATCCGCGCCAGAATCAGGCCACGTTTTGGATAGCTGTCATGTTCCAGATAACGGCCATGATGAAAATCAGGATCAGAAAGAATCGACTGACGCGCGACTTCATTAAAGGCAATATTCTGTGCCGACAGTTTTGGCGCACTGGCAATAATCACACATTTTTCCAGACGGTCCGGATAATCAACCGACCATTGCAAGGCCTGCATGCCCCCCAAAGAACCGCCAATCACTGCATACCATTTTTGAATGCCTAAGCGGTCTGATAGCATGGCCTGGGTTTTGACCCAGTCACGCACCGTCACCAGCGGGAAATCCGGACCATAAGGGCGGTTTTCATTTTCCGGGTTGGGTGAGGTTGGACCGGTCGAACCATGACAGCCACCAATATTGTTCAGTGCCACCACAAAGAATTTAGAGGTATCAATGGCTTTGCCCGGACCAATACAGCTGTCCCACCAGCCAGACTTTTTATCATCTTCATGATGATAGCCCGCCGCATGATGATGCCCGGACAGGGCATGGCAGATTAAAATGGCATTGGATTTGTCGGCATTCAAGCTTCCGTAAGTTTCAACCATCAGTTCAAAACGTGGCAGAATGCGTCCACATTCCAGCTCTAACGGCTCTTCAAATTGAAACTGTTGTGGCGTTACGACACCCACAGAGTTAGCAGGGAAAGACACAGGAATAATTCGCCTTAGAATCTTTAGAATGAATAAATAAAAAGGATACCACTTGGGGTATCCTTTCTAAAGTACTTTATGTGCTTAAACGGCAGCAGCAACCAATTGTTCTTTGCTTAATACGCCCTGATCAATCAGACGGTTAGTGCTGGCAATAATGGCTTCAATGGATGAAGTCACAATGTTGTCATGCACCCCAGCACCAAAGGCAGATTTACCGGTACCTTTCACCTGCAACTCAACCAAGGCCAAGGCTTTGGCATTGGCACCCGAGCTGATGCCGCGTTCTTCATAGTTCAAGACATCAATTGGTAACTGCAAGGCATCCAAAATGGCCGAGATCGGACCGTTACCTTCACCGCGCAACTGCTGTGTCGAGCCATTCACCACCACTTCAAGTTCAATTACCTGTTTGCCATTGTCATCAGACAATTTATAGCTCTTGGCAGAATAATGTGAATCTTTGGCATCGACATAGGTTTGCTGGAACAATGACCAGATTTGCTGTGCTGAAATTTCAGTGCCTTCTTCATCGGTCACTTGCTGCACCACTTGCGAGAACTCGATTTGTACACGACGCGGCAACACCACGTTGTAGTTCGATTCTAACAAGTAAGCAATCCCGCCTTTACCTGACTGCGAGTTCACCCGAATCACGGCATCATAGTCACGGCCCAAGTCTTTCGGATCGATTGGCAAGTAAGGCATATCCCAGATTTCTTCGTTTTTCTGGTATTCAAAGCCTTTTTTAATCGCATCCTGGTGTGAACCCGAGAACGCCGTGAACACCAAATCACCGGCATATGGATGACGTGGATGCACAGGTAAACCGGTACATTCTTCTACGGTCGCAATAATTTCGTTGATGTTAGAGAAATCCAATTCTGGTGCCACGCCCTGGGTGTACATGTTCAAGGCAATTGCTGCCACGTCAACGTTACCGGTACGCTCGCCGTTACCAAACACACAACCTTCAACACGGTCAGCACCGGCCATAATCGCCAATTCAGAGGCAGCAATACCACAGCCACGGTCGTTATGACAGTGAACAGAGATGATCACCCCGTCACGACGTTTGATGTTGCGGTGCATCCACTCGACCTGGTCGGCATATACGTTTGGAGTCGAAACTTCTACAGTCGCAGGCAAGTTTAAGATGACTTTGTTTTCAGGAGAAGCTTCCCAGATTTCAGTCACGGCATCACAGACGTCTTTAGCCACTTCCAATTCGGTTGCGGTGAAACATTCCGGGCTGTACTGGAAAATCCAGTCGGTTTCAGGATATTGCGCTGCGTATTCTTTCACTTTTTCAGCGGCGTTAATGGCCAACTGTTTGGCACCTGCGACATCAACATTCAAGACTTTTTGACGGAAGGTTGGCGAGTTGGAGTTATAGATATGTACAATCGCGCGTTTTGCACCTTCTAATGCTTCAAAGGTACGCTGAATCAAATGGTCACGTGCCTGAACCAAAACCTCGATATACACATCATCCGGAATGTGGTTTTCTTCAATCAATTTACGGGTGAAATCGAAGTCAATTTGTGAAGCAGACGGGAAGCCAATTTCAATATGCTTAAAGCCAATTTTCACCAACATCTGGAACATTTTGAACTTCTGTTCAATGCTCATTGGTTCGAAAATTGCCTGGTTACCATCACGCAGGTCGGTGCTCATCCAGATAGGCGCTTTTGTAATTTCGTTATTCGGCCATTGACGGTCTGGCAAGTCAACACGTTGATACATGCGACGATATTTTTTACTTGGATCAGCCAACATCATGAGGTAACTCCTTGTGAAGCATGGGTTGCTTAAGCTTATAAAAAAGCAACGTACTACTTATATAGATGGTATCTATGGTATCAATTTACAAGCGTATTTCCGGAAAATATTAGGATCAGTCCACATTCTCAGAAAGAGTTGCTACCTGGCTGGTACCGTTCGCGGTCTTGCAAATTCCTAAGATAAATATAAGCCAACTGAAGTGGAAATTATTCTCTTAATTTGCATCATTAAAGGTTGTGGAGATAAAAAATTTCACTGGATCTAGTTTTTGTGAAAAATATAGCGACTATTGATCTCTTGCAGGCGCGCCGTTCCCATTAAAGCCATGGTCACTTCCAGTTCTTCCCGCAAAATTTTAATCACATGCGCCACACCTAACGCACCGGCTACTGCCAGACCATAAATATACGGCCGGCCAATCAGCACGGCGGATGCGCCCAAGGCCAGCGCCTTAAAAATATCGGAGCCGCGGCGGATGCCACCATCCAGCACTAAGGGAAAATTTGCCGGCAGTTGTGCGCGTATCATCTGTAGAGCTGTCAGTGGGCTAATGCAGTCATCTAGCACCCGGCCACCATGATTGGAAATGACCAGTCCCTGTACACCGTATTGCAATGCCAGTTGAGCATCTTCAGGATGCACAATGCCTTTGAGCAGCACCGGTAAAGACGTTTGCTGTACCAGCCAGGCGATATCTTCCCAGGTCGGTGCCTGTTGCATCAGACCATCAAACAGGGGATGTTGCTCTGGCCTGAGGATGGGGGATGTAAAGGAAGATAGATGCGGATGAGGCAGATGCGCCGGCACTTGAAAACCGGCCCGACGTTCACGGTCACGAACGCCGCTATGCGGTGAATCGACGGTCACCACAATGGCTTTAAACTGTTGTTGCTCTGCCAGTTGCACCAGTGCCAGCGATTGTTCGCGACTGCCTTGCCAATACAGCTGAAACCATTTAAGAGGGGTTGTTGGCGCAACTTCACGCAGATCGGTAGTACTTAAATGACTCAGGACCAGATTACTGCCCACCGCTTCTGCTGCGAGGGCAGTGGCTAGTTCACCCTGTGGATGAAACAGTTGCTGATGGCCAACCGGGGCTAGAAAAATTGGATGGGGAAATTCCTGCCCGAACAGTTCGCAGCGGGTATGGCCTTGGCTTAGGTCACGCAGCATTCTGGGCAGCAGTTGCAGCTGCTGAAACTGGTCCAGATTCTGTTGCAGGCTGCGCTCATCCATGGCGCCGCCTTGTAAATAGTGCCAGGTGGCCGGCGTTAAATGTTTGCTGGCCTGAGCTTCATAGTCAGCAATGGTTTGCAGATAGGCTGGAATCTGGGTAAGCGGTGGCAGTGGCTGGGCAGATGTCATAGTTCGCCCCATTGACGCAGCAGATTATGATAATGCGCGGTCAGTTGCAGCACTTGTTCATTATCGCCAAGTTGCTGGCGTAGTTGGCCAATGGTCATATCCAGATTAAACAGCATGCTGCGCTGCCAGTCATCGCGAATCATGCTTTGTGCCCAGGTAAAGGCGGCAATGCGCCGGCCGGCAGTGACCGGTTCCACCCGGTGCAGGCTGGTGGCGGGATAGAGAATCACATCACCGGCATCCAGTTTAACTTCATGTGCGCCATAGGTGTCTTCAATCACCAGTTCGCCGCCCTGATATTCTTCCGGTTCAGACAAAAATAAGGTCATGGAAACATCGGTACGAATCAGCTGCTGATGTGCAGCCGAATAATGCACCGCGCTGTCGACATGATTGCCATACGTCCCTTGCTGCTGATAGCAGTTAAACATTGGCCGCAGAATATGTTTGGCTAAGGTCGCAGATTGTACCAGCGGATGCTGTCTCAGTGCCTGTTCAATCTGTTCAGCCAGCGCTGGATACACCGGATGCTGCGGGTCAAATTGCAGATTGTGTTTGCTTTTCTTGGCCTGTGGCCCGGCACTGTGCTGGCCATCAATCCAGGCGGTATGCTGGTTAAGCTGCTGACGGATGTCAGCCACGGCCGCTTTACTGAGAACTTGAGGAACATGCAGCATCATGAGACTTGAATCATCCTTCAGACAGAGCGCTGTCTGTCATCATAAAGCCAAATAAAAAATGAAGCAGCATTTCAGATAAATGCTGCTTCAACAGAACAAAATAAAACTTAGAACTTATAGTTAAAGGTCAGGCTGGCACTGCGCTCCTGACCAAGCGTCATACGCGAACCGCCGTTGTTCAAGGTGCTGATGTATTCTTCATCTGCCAGGTTATAGACATTCAGGTTCAGTGAGGCATTTTCATTGAACTGATAACCGGCCATGGCATCAAATACCACATAGCTTGGAATGCTTGGCATATTGGCTGGAGCAGTGCTGTCGGTGACGACACGTTTTTGCTCATCGACATAACGTGCACCCAGACCCAGTTTAAAGCCGGCAATGTCATAGGTGGTCCATAATGAGGCGGTCCATTCCGGTGACCAGCGCACGCTATCGGTACGGGTCATGACATTGTCACGGAAACTTTGCTGATCTTCCTGTTTGGTTTTCATATGCGCCACACCGGCAGAAATATTCCAGGCATCGGTAATCTGGCCGACTGCACTCAGCTCAACCCCATCGACAATAGTTTTACCTTCCTGGATGGATTCCTGGGTAATCGCATCCTGGGTAAACTGGTTTTCATTTTCCGTGCGATAGACTGCGGCATTGAGGGCTAGACGACCATCAAGCAGATCCCATTTGCTACCCAGTTCATAATGATGGGTTTCTTGCGGTTCTGCCGCTGCACTGTTAATGCCCGACTCAGACATCACAAAGTTGGTGCTGCCCGGTGGGGTTAAGGATTTGCCATAAGAAGCATAAACGCTGCTGTAAGCAGTTGGTTTGTACAGACCGCCAAGTTTCCAGCTCAGCAGGGTGTCATGTGCACTGATATCTGAAGCTACAAGGGCATTTGTGCCGCGAGGTAAGGACAGGCCTTGATAGTCAGTTTCGTAATAATCTACCCGTACTCCACCGTTTAACTGGAAGCGTTCGCCAAACTTTAAGGTATCAAACAGATAAGCCGCAGCCGTCTGGGTTTCACCATCGCTATAAGCACCGTTATAGATCAGGTCGGCCATTGGATCATTGGGGTTTGGGTTATACAGGTTGGCTTCAGTGGTGGATACTGCAGGCTCATCCGGCATTTGGGTGGCCAGATTGCGGGTGTATTGCTGCTCTTTTAAAAATTCCAGGCCAGCTACCACATCATGTTCAATAGCACCGGTTTTCAGGTTCAGATTTAAAGTGGTCTGGTTGGCCAGAATTTTATTTTCCTGATCAACCCCCTGACGTGAACGGCTGATGGTCCAGTCGGCTGGATTGGTCGAATCATGTGCAGAAATGGTGTTAATCCCGGTCAGGACTCGGTTCATCTGGGTTTGACCCAAACGGGTGATATTAGTCAGTTTTAGATTATCTGCCAGATCACTTTCAATTTTCGCGGTGAACATGTCGGCATCGACATCTTCGTAATCATCTACATGGCCATAATAGTTTTCACGATTAACCTTGCCAGCTTGGGCAATATCCGGATTGGCATTCCAGAAGCCTTCCATACCAATGGTTGGAATACCGCCGTCTGGAATATTACGCTGACGGACGTGTTGTGAATATAAATACAGGCGGGTCGGAGTATTCAGGCCAAAGGCAACAGATGGGGCAATGGCATAACTGTTGTTTTCGAGCACATCACGGCCTTGCACGCCGCCTTCTTGTCCCATGACATTGAGACGAAAAGCGGTATTGTCATTGATGGCTTGGTTGATATCGGCCGAGAGGCGGGCATTTTCTGCGGTATTGTAGCTGGCAGAGACTTCGCTACTGTTTTGCAGATGTGGCAGTTTGCTGACCAGGTTGATATAACCGGATGCTGAACCACGACCGGCTTCGGCACCGGCCGGGCCTTTCACGACTTCAACCTGTTCCAGGTTAAATACATCGCGGCTGACTGCGCCCAAATCACGGATGCCATCGACATAGGTAGAGGTTTGGGTAGAGAAACCACGCATCTGGAAGGTATCACCAGCGCTGGTATTGCCGTTTTCACCCATTTGTAAGGTAATGCCCGGGGTGTTGCGTAGCGCTTCAACCAGTGATGTCGCGCCTTGTTCTTTTAATAAGGTTTGATTAATAACAGAAACTGTTTGTGGGGTATCGACCAGTGGCTGGGTTTGTTTCGCGGAGCTGAGCTGATTGGTTTTATATTTATTTTCAGCCTGAGATTTCACCGTGATTTCAGGAAGCTGGGTGACTTCTTCGGTTGCTGTGGTTGCATGTGCCATGAGCGGCAGGGTGGCTGCAAGGGCAACGAATGATGCAGTGCGTTGATGTTTTCGGCTCTTAATCTGTGCCATGGTGGTGTATTTCCTGATATGAATGACAAAATTCTCTTACCACAATGATTTGAGTGCGGAGTTCAAATGCAGAGTAATGATGGACTTATTGTATGTGTCTAACAAGTAATGCGAATTTTAGTGATAATAATTCTCAGTAACAATGTGAAAATTGGTTAAAACAAGCTAAACAATTAAGAAAATATTTATGGATTGGCTGCATTTAATGAAATAAATCAATAAGAATATTTGAATAATCGTATTTTTGATTTAATTTGATCGGTTTTTGGAATTAAAAAACCCTGCCGGGGCAGGGTTTTGGGTTCTTATGTGAAATCAGGATTAGAAGTCATAAGAAATAGACAACCAGTAGTTGCGGCCTGGGAGGTAAGTACCAGAAGTGCTACGGCCCGTAGATAAGTATTTATAGCCCGTAACACCATTATTAGTTTGATGTTCTGTAAAATCTTTATCTAACAGGTTGTTTACAGCCATATTCAGGCGCAATTGATCATTCACTGTATAACTTGTACCTAAATTAAATAGGTTATATCCGGCGAATTTATTGCCATACATTTTGTAGACTTCTAGGTTATCTCCAGAGGTCGGAATGCTTGAAAAGCGTGTACGACTTGACTTGTACTCATGTTGCAACCAAATATCAAGTGCTGGATTAACATGCCATGTTGAGGTTAAGTTAAATGCATTTCGAGGATTGTTGTTGTAGTACAGGCCTTCATCTTCACCATCAGTAATTTCACTTTTTGTATAAGTGTAAGCCGCTTTAATATCCCACTCAGGAATAATACTATATTGAAGGGTCGTTTCCGCACCGTAGACTTCCGCTTCTTGAGCATTGATGTCTTGTGAGCAGTTTGTGACAGGGCATATTGGTTGTCCAGATAAATCGTTGCTTACGATTGCATCTTCAATCTGGTTATAAAAGCCCGTTGCAGTAAAGTTAATTTGATCATTTGGTTGAAGATTAAAGCCAAGTTCATAGTTTGTAGATGTTTCTGGCTTTAGGTCTGGATTACCAAAAATATAAGTTGAGCCTTGACCACTCATATCAATCAAGCCGTTTTCGAGATCTTTAGCGGTAGGAGCTTTATAACCTGTAGTGATACCACCTTTGATGGTTAAAATATCATTGGTATTCCACACTAGGTATGCACGTGGGCTGAAATGACCACCAAAACCTGAGTGATCCTCGTAACGACCACCAAATGTTAGTCCTAGCTGATCAGTGAGTCGCCATTCATCTTCTGCATAAATAGCCCAAGAATTCTTGTCGAATTTATTTTTGCCTGTAATGTGCTGGGCAATATTATCTTCAATTTCTGAGTTTTTAAATTCTAAACCGGCAGTAACTTTATGGCCACCAAGCTGTGAAATAATATGGCTATCTGCTACAAGGTCAGTACTTTTTAAAGTACGGTCAGAGCCGATTAATGGGTCGGTACTACCTTTTGGGAAAGCCTCAGTTGGTAGTGTTCTTCCTTCTGTTTCAGTTTCTGAGTGGCTAATATAAGTTTTCCATAGACCAAAACTATAGTCACCTTCATGACCTATAGCCACTTGGTTACGTGAGAATTCCAGCTCATTTTTATAACCACTGGCTTTTTGTGCATTATCTTGTGTGCCTAAACGGTTATCGGTATTGTCATAAGTTTGAGAAGATTGAAAGCCATCTAACCAAAGAGAGTTTTGACTATCTGCTTGGAAAGTCAGTTTTGCACCAATATCGTAGTTTTCAGCTGTTGTTGGGCGCGGATCTCGGGAAGTGCCTTCACCAATACGTTCAGATTTATTACGATCGTAATAGCTGCCACGAAGTTGCAGGCCTAATTTTTCATTTAATAGTGGGCCGTTCAATAAGAAGCTTGTTTTCCAAGAGTCAGCTTCGTCATTATTTTCCATCACGTTACCACTGACAGTAACGTTGCCATTCCATTCATCAGATACTTTTTTAGTAATAATATTAATTACACCACCCATGGCATCTGAACCATACAGGGTAGACATTGGTCCACGGATGACCTCAATACGTTCAATTGCTGAAAGTGGTGGCATGAAACTTGTCGCTGCTTCAGCAAAGCCGTTAGGCATAATATTATCACTAGCTGTCGTTTGACGGCGTCCATCAATTAGGATCAGGGTGTCAGAAGCTTTCATACCACGCATGCTGACATTTAATCCACCCGTTTTACCAACGCCATTACGCACGTCGATACCCGGAACATCTGCTAACAAATCAGCAATACTGGTGGCATTTTTCTTTTCAATATCTTCTTTTGTGACCACGCTAATAGAAGCAGGTGCATTTTTAATATCTTGTTCAAAACCTGCCGCAGAAACCACAATCGTGGATAATTGATGTGTCGGGTCAGCTGTTGTTTCAGTGGTTGTATTTGCAAATGCGGAACTAGCAGAAATTCCAAGAATCGCGAGCGAAAGCGGGCGAAGGTTAAAGGTGCGCATAACCGAATTCCAGTATTGGGATATAAGAAGAATAGTTAAAAATATGAGTTAAAAACCATTGAATATTAATGATAGTACTTATCATTTGCAACAAATATTAGACAATAGATAAAAATAGCGAAGGGAATATGAATAATTTAAGCCGAAAAATTGTTCTGATCGCTTGTTATTTTGTATATCTTTAAATGTTGTCATATAATATGGCACTTTTTTAAAAACTGTTATTACTAAATATCGAGGAAGCCATGCAAGTAACTTCTGAAGCGGTTTCGGGCGTTGCCCGTCGTTTAAATGTATCTGTACCGACGAGCCGTATTAACGAGCAGTTCGAAGCTCGCTTAAAACGCACAGCTAAAACTGCGAAGATTAACGGCTTCCGTCCAGGTAAAGTGCCTGTAAACGTTGTACGTCGTGAATATGGCGCGGGTATCTATCAAGAAGTTGTAAACGACATCATTCGTGACACCGTATTTGAAGCAATCCAACAAGAAAAAATCAATGCTGTTGGTATGCCAAATATTGAAAAAACTGAAATGAAAGACGACGCTTTAGTATATGAAGCGACTGTTGAAGTT
Source organism: Acinetobacter sp. YH12116 (assembly GCF_013418895.1). Lineage (NCBI taxonomy): Bacteria > Pseudomonadati > Pseudomonadota > Gammaproteobacteria > Moraxellales > Moraxellaceae > Acinetobacter > Acinetobacter sp. YH12116. Next base: position 172,938 of record NZ_VPBE01000003.1, read on the forward strand.
TATCCAGAAGTTGAAGTGAAATTCGAAGGTCTGGAAGTTGAGCGTAAAGCATCTGAAGTTAGCGACAAAGATGTAGATCAAATGATCGAAAACCTGCAAAAGCAGCGCGCAACTTGGGCTGAAACCAAAGGCATGGCGAAAAAAGACATGCAAGTGACTTTTGATTTCGAAGGCACAGTAGATGGCGAGAAATTTGAAGGCGGTTCTGCTGAAGACTTCAAACTGGTATTAGGTTCTGGCCGTATGATCCCGGGCTTTGAAGACGGCATCGTGGGCATGAAAAAAGGTGAAGAGAAAGTTATTGATGTAACTTTCCCGGAAGATTACCAAGCTGAACAGCTGGCAGGTAAAGCAGCTCAGTTCAAAATCAATGTAAAACTGGTTGAAAAACAAAAACTTCCAGAAGTTGATGCTGAATTCTTAAAAATCTTCGGTTTAACTGAAGAAGAGGGCGTTGAAAAGTTAAAAGCTGACGTTCGTAAAAACATGGAACGTGAAGTGAAAAACGGTCTTCGTAACCAGGTGAAAGGTGCAACGTTTGATGCACTGGTTGCTGCGAACGAAATCGAAGTTCCAGAATCTATGGTTAAGCAAGAAATTGACCGTCAACGTCAACAAATGATCCAACAGTTCACTCAGCAGTTTGGTGCGCAAGGTGCGAAAGCATTTGACTCAAGCATGCTTCCAGACGAACTGTTCAAAGAACAAGCTGAAAAATCTGTAAAACTTGGCGTATTGGTGAGCAAAGTTTTAGCAGACGCGAAACTTGAAGTGGATGCTGCACGTGTTGATGCTTACATCGAAGACATGGCATCTTCTTATGAAGATCCAAATGAAGTAATTGAATACTTCAAAAATGACAAACAGCAACGTGCTCAAATTGAAGCAGTTGTGTTAGAAGACCAGGTGGTTGATCACATTCTTGCAGCTGCAAAAGTGACTGACAAACAAGTCAGCTACGAAGACTTATTGAAAGAGCAACAAGCTCGTCAACAAGGCTAATTTCAGCTGAAGTAAAAAAGGCGCCTAAGGCGCCTTTTTTATATAATATAAAAACTTGGATGGTTTTAAAGTTTACAAAGCTTATGCAAAAAATATCCATGAATTGTGGGTGAATATTTTGCAATTTAGATGATTATCCCTCATATTGTGATCATGGGTGAACTCACAAGAATTTAGGAATAAATAAACGTATGTATGTTCCATCAATTGATAACGCATTGGTTCCAGTAGTCGTTGAGCAATCATCTCGTGGTGAGCGTTCTTTTGATATTTATTCACGTCTTTTGCGTGAACGGGTGATTTTTTTAACGGGTGAGGTTGAAGACAACATGGCCAACTTGATTGTGGCGCAAATGTTGTTTTTAGAAGCAGAGAACCCAGATAAGGATATTCATTTATACATTAACTCGCCAGGCGGCTCAGTCACAGCCGGTATGGCGATTTATGACACCATGCAGTTTATCAAGCCAGATGTGGTGACTTACTGTATGGGTCAGGCAGCGTCCATGGGTGCATTCCTGCTGAATGCCGGTGCCAAAGGCAAACGTTACTGCCTGGAAAATGCCCGGGTCATGATTCACCAGCCTTTAGGCGGTTTCCGTGGTCAGGCTTCTGATATTGAAATTCATGCGCGTGAAATCCTGTTCATTAAAGAGCGCTTGAACCGTTTGATGGCAGAGCACAGTGGCCAGGACTATGAAAAAGTGGCCAAAGATACCGACCGTGATAACTTTATGACTGCACAGCAGGCCAAAGAATACGGTTTAGTGGACGAAGTGTTATCTAAGCGTCCATAAGTTTTAAAGATTTAAATTGGAGAGAATATGTCCGAACATCCTCAAGGACAAAAACATTGTTCATTTTGCGGTAAAACGCAGTCTGAAGTCGGGAAGCTGATTGCAGGCGAGGACGCATATATCTGTAATGAATGTGTGGACGTATGCCTGGATCTGGTTCAGACCAGTCAACAAGTTGAGTCGAGTGACTGGGCCGCCCGTCCGTTGCCAAAACCGCATGAAATTCGCGCTGCACTGGATCAATATGTGATTGGTCAGGACCTGGCGAAAAAGACCTTATCAGTGGCAGTTTATAACCACTATAAGCGTTTGAAAGTCACGCATAACGGTCAGAAAACCAATGATGCAGTCGAAATTGCCAAAAGTAATATCCTGCTGGTGGGTCCAACCGGTTCGGGTAAAACCTTATTGGCACAGACCTTAGCGCGTTTGCTGGATGTTCCGTTTGCCATGGCCGATGCCACCACCTTAACCGAAGCCGGTTATGTGGGGGAAGATGTAGAAAACATCGTGCAGAAGCTGCTGCAAAAAGCCGATTACGATGTCGAAAAGGCGCAAAAAGGCATTATCTATATCGATGAAATCGACAAGATTACCCGTAAGTCTGAAAACCCGTCGATTACCCGTGATGTATCGGGCGAGGGTGTGCAGCAGGCCTTGCTGAAAATGATTGAAGGCACAGTGGCGTCTATTCCGCCGCAGGGTGGCCGCAAGCATCCGCAGCAGGAATTTATCCAGATTGATACTTCCAACATCCTGTTTATCTGTGGTGGTGCATTCTCGGGTCTAGAGAAAATTGTGCAGCAACGTCAGGAAAAAGGTGGTATTGGCTTTACCGCTGAAGTACGTAACAAGGATGAAAGCAAAAAGCTGTCTGAACTGTTCCGTCAGGTTGAAGCAACAGATTTGGTGAAATTCGGTTTAATTCCGGAATTTATTGGCCGTTTGCCAGTCATTGCAACACTGGATGAGCTGGATGAAGACGCATTAATGCAGATTCTGACCGAGCCGAAGAATGCCTTGACGCGTCAATACGAATATCTGTTCGAGATGGAAAATGTCGACCTGATCTTTGATGATGCCGCATTACGTGCAGTGGCGAAAAAAGCCTTGGAGCGTAATACAGGTGCGCGTGGTCTGCGTTCAATTCTGGAAAATGCCTTGCTTGAAATCATGTATGACTTGCCAAGTCGTAGTGATGTAGGCACGGTCATCATCACTGAAGCAGTGATTAATGGTCAGGCCAAGCCAGAATTAAAAGCGGAACGTCAAAGCAAAGAAGCTGTGGTAGAACAGCCGAAAGCCGATTTAAAAGTCGTGAATTCAAAAACGGCTTAAGACGCTATTCGTCAGAAACGTGCGGAAATCAACGGTTTTCGCACGTTTTTTTATTTGAAAAAATAAGACAGAGTGCTAATCTCTGCATCAGGGCCTGGATGCCCAACCCAATAAAAATATTGAAAAAGTGTTAAGTGTAAAAATAAAAACGAAGGAATGAGGGATATTCATGCGTGCTATATCAATCGTATTTCTGGCTGTCGCATTGGCTGGCTGTCATGGGAAGTCGTCAACCGAGGCGCAATTGCCGCCCACCTCTACGTTAAAAGCTATTGATCAGAACGAAAAGCCGAGTTTGCTGGAACAGTACCGCTTTGGCATGTTTACCATTGGCGGTTGGGTCAATCAGAAATTAGGCCAGCGCTTTCAAGCCATTCAGCCGCAGCATGATCAGGCCGCCGTGGTGTATTTATATCGTCCGGATTCACGCTGGAACCGTCAGGAAATTGTAGCCTCCAGCCTGTTTATCAATAGTGAACGCATTCCAAGCCTGCTGCATAATCATTATTACTGGATTGAATTGCCAGCCGGGGATTACCGTTTATCTACCAGTCGTCCTCTAGGTGTGCAACATTTTCAAAAGCCAAAGTATCTGGATTTTTCCGTTGAAGCAGGCAAGTCCTATTTTATTAAATATGATGAAGAAAATAGCAGTACCCGCCGCACGGTTTCTGGCCCCTTAATTATGATGCCGGAAACAGTAGGCCTCAATGAAATTGCTTTTACTCAATTGAAATCGCACAGTTATAACTTTGTGGCTGAAGACCAGAGTACCGGTAAAATTCGCTCCAAGGCACAAAAAATCAAACATGCTGATTATGACCCGGCCAGCGATGTGCAGTTGACCAAGCCATTTAAATTGTGGGACCCACGCACCTGGTAAAAATGCTTGATATTGAGAAATAAAAAAGCACCCAGATTTGGGTGCTTTTTTAATCGCTTCAACAGCATTCATTAGCCAGCAGCGGCATCAACCACTGGAATCTTACCAATTTTAGCTTGCCAGATTTTTGGCGCAGTCGCGTGTACAGAAGTACCGTTTACGTCAACTGCGACAGATACCGGCATGTCTTTTACTACAAACTTGTAGATCGCTTCCATACCCAAGTCTTCAAAAGCAACCACTTCAGCTTCACGGATTGCTTTAGATACCAGGTACGCAGCACCGCCCACAGCCATTAGGTAAGTTGCTTTGTTGTCTTTAATCGCTTCAATGGCTGCAGGACCACGGTCTGCTTTACCAATCATGCCATAAAGACCAGTCGCTTCTAGTACTTGACGTGTGAATTTGTCCATACGAGTCGCTGTTGTCGGACCTGCAGGGCCAACCACTTCATCACCGACTGGATCAACAGGGCCTACGTAATAGATGAACTTGCCTTTCAAGTCAACCGGTAATTCTTCACCGTTGTTGAGCATGTCAACCATACGTTTGTGTGCAGCATCACGGCCGGTATAGATGGTCCCGTTCAGCAGCAGTGTGTCGCCTGGCTGCCAAGAGTTCATTTCTTCTTGGGTGATGTTGTCGAGGTCAACACGTTTAGACGAAGATGAGTCCCAAGTGACTTCAGGATAATCTTCAAGACGTGGTGCCTGAATATGGGCAACGCCTGAACCATCTAAAGTGAAGTGTGCGTGACGTGTTGCAGCACAGTTCGGAATCATACCGACTGGTTTGCCCGCAGCGTGACAAGGGTAATCTTTAATCTTGATGTCAAGTACAGTGGTTAAACCGCCCAGACCTTGTGCACCAATACCGAGTGCGTTTACTTTTTCGAAGATTTCAATACGAAGTTCTTCAAGTTTATTTTGTGGACCACGACGAAGCAGTTCGTCCATGTTGATCTCTTCCATGAGTGCTTCTTTGGCCAGCATCATGGCTTTTTCGGCAGTACCACCGATTCCGATACCGAGCATACCTGGTGGACACCAGCCTGCACCCATGGTTGGAACAGTTTTCAGTACCCAATCTACAATTGAGTCAGATGGGTTAAGCATTGCCAGTTTAGATTTGTTTTCTGAACCGCCACCTTTGGCTGCAACAGTAATGTCGACTTTGTTGCCTGGAACCAGTTTGTGGTAAATCACCGCAGGGGTGTTGTCTTTGGTGTTCTTACGACCAAATGCAGGGTCAGCAAGTACAGATGCACGCAGGACGTTCGAATTTTCTAAGTAACCTTGGCGTACACCTTCGTTAATTGCGTCGTCTAAGCTCATTGTTAAATCAAATTTAACATCCATGCCCACTTCAACGAATACGTTGACGATACCGGTATCTTGACAGATTGGGCGGTGACCCTCTGCACACATACGAGAGTTAATTAAGATTTGTGCAATCGCATCTTTTGCAGCTTTGTTTTCTTCACGGTCATACGCACGGCTCATCGCTTGGATGAAATCTTGTGGGTGATAGTAAGAAATGAACTGAAGCGCATCTTTAACCGATGTGATCAAGTCATCTTGCTTGATAATAGTTGTCATATCAAAATTCTCTTGAGCGGGCTGATAGCTAGCGGGCTAAATTATAAGACAAAATGACGGCATTGTGGGCGTTTTAGAAGTGGATTGGCCGAAAGTTTATAGTGGTGCTTTTACACAGGATTTTGGGTGATTTTTACTGTATTTGGCGGGTGGTTTTGTCATATTTGAGCTGAAATTAATGTCATATTACAGCTTAAGTTTAGATGAAATTTCATTAAGTTGTTGAATTTTAATTATTTAATAAAATTTAAATATTTCGGTTTTGTCATATAACTGTCATAAAACTTTCGCATAATTGTCACATCCAAAAATGAGACCTTAAAGATGACAACAGGTATTTTGATGGTTGCGGGCTTTTGTGTATATATCGCTGCAACTTGGATGTATGGCCAAAAAGAAGATCAAGCTTAAGCTTTATCTTCTTTTTTCATTTTAAGCTGATAAAAATAATATTTTTCTCAATTCTCAATTCTCAATTCTCAATTCTCAATTCTCAATTCTCAAAATTTGTTTATAGCTTTGCTTTATCCTCCTTTAAAGAAGGCAAGTTCTAAAGCTCGATATGCTGAAATCTGATACCCCACTTTGTCTTGCATTAAACGATAAAAACTTTCAAAAACCGCCTCATTTTTTAATTCGTCCAGAAGCGTTAGATATTCCAGATAAGTTTCAGGACGTTTAAATGCGAAGTTATGGGGTTCGTTGCCGCTTAAGAATCTAAATACACGGCTATCCCAAATCGCATAGTGTTCAGGATGAATAAAGTGCAACAATTTAGATACACCGACAAGAGAGTTATTGAATGCACTTTTGAGTGTTTGAAGTTCTGGTACTGTTAATTGATGACCTTGTTTTGCTTTGTTAAATATTTTGATCAGATCATCTGCTGCAGTTAAATCAATTTTTTTCAAAATAGTCGGCATCCACGAATAGGTAAAGCTGATGCCGATAACAATGTCATCCAGGGTGAGTACATCTGTTTTTTTGAAATAATTTAAAAAATGGGAATACGCAATGAGATAATTTTCTTGCTCTTTGTCAAATTGATTGGCGATTTCAAAGATCTGTTTAAAAACTTCGTTGTTATTTTTTAATGTTAAAGGCATGTGATTACCACCTCACCTATACAGAAAATGAGATGTATTTGATACGTCTGGTCTAAATTAAAAAACCACCCTATCTTTCGACAGGGTGGGTGAAGCGGAGCTTGTTAAAAACAGTATTTAAGCAGACTGCTGTTCAGCCTGAATTGCAGTTAGAGCAATGGTAAACACAATATCATCGACCAATGCACCGCGTGACAGGTCATTCACCGGCTTATTTAAACCTTGCAACATTGGGCCAACACTCACTACATTGGCAGAACGTTGTACTGCTTTATAAGTGGTATTACCTGTGTTCAGGTCAGGGAAAATAAATACATTGGCACGACCAGCCACCTGAGAGTTTGGTGCTTTAGAACGACCAACGCTTTCAACCGATGCAGCATCGTATTGCAGCGGGCCATCAATCAGCAGGTCTGGACGGCGCTGTCTGGCAATTTCAGTCGCTTGCGCTACTTTTTCTACATCGGCACCGGCACCTGAAGTTCCGGTTGAGTAAGAGATCATGGCAATACGCGGGTCAATACCAAAGGCTTTGGCCGAGTCAGCAGATTGAATGGCAATTTCAGCCAGTTGTTCTGCATCCGGGTCCGGGTTAATCGCACAGTCACCATACACATAAACTTCATCTGGCAGCAGCATAAAGAACACTGAAGATACCAGTGAATATTCAGGTGCAGTTTTAATCAGCTGGAAGGCCGGACGTACGGTATTGGCCGTGGTATGTACTGCACCTGAAACTAAGCCATCAACCTGATCCAGTGCCAGCATCATGGTACCTAAAACCACCGTATCCTGAAGCTGTTCGCGTGCCTGTAATTCGTTAAGTTTGCCTTTACGCAGCTCAACCATTTTCTCGACATAGTTTTCGCGAATCAGATCCGGATCAATAATTTCTAAGTCATGCGGCAATTCAATACCACGGGCTTTGGCCACTTCAACTACGGCTTCAGGTTTGGCCAGCAAGATACAGTGCGCAATACCACGCGATTGGCAGATGGCCGCAGCCTGAACTGTACGTGGCTCATCACCTTCAGGTAAAACAATGCGTTTTTTCGCTGCAATTGATTTTTGTACAAGCTCATGACGGAAGGCAGAAGGCGATAAACGTGGGCTATGCGCACCGCTAATCAGCGAGTTTAACCATTCCGGATCAATATGGCTGGACACAAAACGGGTTACCTGTTCAGCGCGTTCAATATCATCGACCGGAATTTCATTACCGAAAGTCGAGAGTTGTTGCGCCGTTTCAAAGGTGGTTAAAGGGGTATGTAATACTGGTAAACCTTGCTTGATGGCAGTTTGACAGAAATTTAAGGCCTGTTCATTCGGTTGATGCTGCTCGGTTAAGACTAAGCCTGCTAAAGGAATGCCATTGCTGTTTGCCAGACTGCTGGCCAGTAGTACATCGGTACGGTCAGCTGCGGTAATAATCAGTTCACCGGCCACAAACTTGTGCAGTTCATGCTCGATATTCGAAGTAATCAGGCTGCTATGTAACACACGGCGTGTATTGGCTTCGCCTTCATGAATCCACTGGGCAGAAATATGCGCCGCCAGATCAGACAGGCGCGGCACGCTCAGGGTATTACTAAATGGTACCAAACCAATCACTGGCAGTTTTTCTGTGCCAATGTAGCTATAAGTTTGCTGAATGCTGGCCACAAACTTGCTGGTATCTGACAGTAAACGCAGGTTTGGATCAATCGTCACAGGAATTTGCGCAGAATCTTCTGGCAAACCTTTGGTACGCATAAACAGCACACCGCGTAAACGGTTCGATTCTGCACCACCGAAGTTACGAATCTGGTGTTCAATTCGTTCAGCAGAGCGAAGCGGATTGTTGATGTCGGCACCGCTGACAATCACTACCTGTGCATCTAGGGCTTGAGCCAGCAGGGCATTCAGGTCATCTGCGAAGCTGTCACGGAAATTCGGTAACAGGCCTTCGACAATAATCAGGTCATGCTGTTTGGCCACTTGGCGGTGTAAGCGAACCGCTTCTTCCAGCAATTCATCTTGCTGGTCATGGCTTAGTTGATGCACCACCTGTGCATAAGGAATGGGTTGAACCGTTTTGGTTTTAGAGACATGCTCAAACAGCGCTGTTGTCCGTTCGTTTTCAGGCTGTAATTCTTGAGAGAAAGGTTTGACGAAACCGGGTTTAATGCCCTGGCATTCCAAAGCATACACCAGACCTAAACATGCAGATGTTAGACCAACACCTTCTCCAGTTGGGACAAGTAGAATTGTTTTCATAAGGTATTATTCAAATCAGCCAAAAGTAAACAGGGTAAAACTGCGATTGCTTAAGCAATCGCAGTTTCTAATTCAGACTTTTTTGCCGGAGTTGCTCCCAACTCAGACTCCACCACCGCGCTGGTTTCTTTAGCGATACGGCCTTCTTCATCGGTTGGAACTACCCAGATTTGTGGACCGGTACCGTTATCGATACGACCTTCGGTGCCACGTTTCAGGCTGTCATTCTTCTCTTTGCTAAAGTTAAAGCCGAAGTGTGGTAAGTAAGACAGGGTTTTTTCACGGATATAAGCCGAGTTTTCACCAATACCACCTGTGAAGAACAGGCCATCTAGACGCGGTAAGCCACAGCTTAAGGCTGCTAAAGATTTCGCTAAACGGTAGCAGAATACTTCAATCGCCAGAGCTGCATCTTCATTGCCTTGTTCAGAAGCTTCAATCAGGGTACGCATATCGTTAGAGAGGCCAGATAAACCGAGTAGACCGCTTTGGCTGTTCAGCATCTTGTCAATTTTGTAGATATCCCAACCCAGGTTGCTGGCCAGGAAAGTGTGTAAAGATGGATCTACATCACCACTACGGGTACCCATCACCAGACCTTCAAGTGGGGTAAGGCCCATAGAGGTATCTACACTTTCACCGTTCCAGATGGCACAGGTCGAGCTACCATTGCCCAGGTGCGCTGTTAACCAGCCGCCTTGTTTCAGGCTGCCGGCCAGTTCTGAACCACGTTCAGAAACATAGGCATGGCTGGTGCCGTGGAAGCCGTAACGACGTACGTTATGATCGGTGTACAGGAATTTTGGCACAGCATAACGATAAGCATGTGCTGGCATGGTCTGGTGGAATGCGGTATCAAATACAGCAACCTGAGGTAATTCAGGGAATAAACGCATGGTCGCTTCAATGCCTACCAGGTGCGCCGGGTTATGTAACGGTGCCAGTGGGGTTGCTTCACGAATGCGTTGAATAATTTCTGGGGTTAAGCGCTCGGCTTTGGTCAAGCTGCCGCCATGTACCACACGGTGGCCAATCGCTTGAGGATTGTATTGTGACAAGCGCGATAAAATAGTTTCTAAGGCTTTTTCATGATCTGCATGCGGAATAGAAAGTTCGAGCGGTTCACCTCCGACAGTGATCCCTTTAATACGTGCCTCGGCAGATCCTAAATTTTCAGCCAAACCAAAAATACGGTCTTCGCGACGTTCAGAAACAAGCGCGTATTTAATTGAAGAAGATCCGCAGTTAATTACTAATACAGTTGTAGACACGTTGTTTTACCCGAATTCTAATTGAAATATTTGTATCCCGTATTGATCTGCACCTGTTCCAACACGGTGCAATCTTGATCAATAACTAATTTTTATCATGGGATGGGTATCGCTTCTAGATAGACTTTAGGAGATTAGACTTAAGCACTATCGACCCTTTCGGGAATAATAACTAAAATTTATCGGTTGATAGATTTCATTTATTAATAAAATAGTAGTCATGTCCAGTCGCGTTGTTCTTCTCTTTACCATAACACGCCTTGAATCAAAGCATGTGACAGAACTGTTTGAAAATATTTCTTATTCCTTCATATTTAAGGTTTCTGATACTTCATTTCCGACCAGCGCACAATCACATAGGCAAATAGCGCCACCATAAAAAATACCAGCATCATCCAGGCCAAGCCTTGCAGGGTTTCAATTAAGGTGCGGTAAATTTCCAGAAACCAGCGTTCCTGCGTCAGTTCAATAATAATTTTCTGGTCGTTTTCGCTATAGGTGAGTGGGGTAATGTATTTTTCCATGTCATAAATCCGGATTCCGGAGGATGTTCCAACCACCATGCCGGCAAATTTGGTATATCTGGCCCAGGCTTCATGAATCGGATCATGAATAATACGCGCCAGAATACGGTTAATGGAACTGGAAAAAATACGCATCACCACAAACGACACCAGCAGCGCCAGAACAAATGTGGTCACAATTAAATAATAGAACATTGTCCACCTCGTATTCTCATTCTTAAGACAGTGTACGGTGGAATAGGCAGGGAAAACAGCATAAAAATGTTCAGCCTCCGCAAAGGCTGAACATCCATATATTTAGAAAAGTGAGTTATTGGCGAATCTGGCCATCTCCAAACACCACCCATTTTTGCGAGGTCAGACCTTCCAGACCGACTGGGCCGCGGGTGTGGATTTTATCGGTAGAAATACCAATTTCCGCCCCTAAACCATATTCAAAGCCATCGGCAAAGCGGGTAGAGGCGTTAATCATCACTGAACTGGAATCAACACGGGCCAGGAACTGACGTGCCAGACTGAAGTTTTCAGTAATAATGGCATCGGTATGGTGTGAGCCATATTTATTGATATGGGTAATCGCTTCATCCAGACCCGACACCACTTTAATGGCCAGAACCGGACCAAGATATTCGGTATACCAGTCGTCTTCGGTAGCCGTTTGAACGCTGTCGCCTAAAATACGCTGGGTTTCGGCGCAGCCACGGAGCTCGACCTGCTTTTCTGCATACAGCTCGGCAATACGCGGTAAAAACTCATCTGCAATGGCTTCATCCACCAACAAGGTTTCCATGGCATTACAGACGCCATAACGATGGGTTTTGGCATTCAGGGCAATCGGTAGGGCTTTTTGCAAGTCAGCCTGTGCTTCGACAAAGACATGACAGTTACCATCCAGATGTTTAATTACCGGAATACGGGCTTCATTGGTGATGCGCTCGATTAAGCCTTTACCGCCACGTGGCACAATCACATCGACATATTCCGACATGGTAATTAACTGGCCTACAGCAGCACGATCTGGGGTATTGATGACCTGTACCGCCGTTTCTGGCAAGCCTGCAGTTTTCAGACCGTGCTGAATGGCTTCGGCAATGGCTTTATTCGATTCCAGCGCTTCTGAACCGCCACGTAAAATAATGGCATTGCCTGATTTTAGCGCCAGCGAAGCTGCTTCTAAGGTCACGTTCGGACGTGATTCATAAATCATGCCGACCACGCCCAAAGGTACTCGCATTTTGCCAATCTGGATGCCCGACGGACGATAGGCCATATCGGTAATTTCACCAATTGGGTCAAGCAGGCCAATCACATCTTTCAGGCCCTGTAACATGCCTTTAAAGCGCGGGGGAGTCAGTTCTAAGCGATCAAGCAGGGCGCTATCCAGATTGTTGTTGCGACCTTTGGTCATATCAACCTGGTTGGCAGCTAAAATTGCTATTTCACTGTTTTCAAGTGCAGTGTAAATAGCAGATAAAGCATGGTTTTTTGTTTGGGTAGAAGCACTTGCCAGAACTGCGGAAGCTTGGCGCGCTTGTTGTCCTACCGTTTGCATATATTGTTCAATAGACTCGTGCATAGCGGTTTGATCACTTAGAAATTTCTCCTTGATATTAACAGTCTAGGTCGGGACAATGAAGCAGTTTGATGGAATTTTCCGCAGGAAAGCCGGAAAAGCGCTAAACATTTTGAAATTGTTTCCTGTTTAAAAGCAGACAAGTGGTTGCAGAAGAGGTTGCGTGTCAAAACGACACCTGTATAGAATGAAACACGATGGACATTGAAGTCATACAAATAACAATGAAAGAGCAGGATGCGATTTTTGCTCAATTTTAGAAATCATCTCTTGCACAATAAAAATAAGCGCGAGAATGGAGGAAAGGAATATGAATTCCATTATCCAAATGGACTCGGAAGTCGGGCAGTCAAGTGCTCACTTTGGTTTTTTTGATCTTTACGATAAGCACAGTTTCAAACAGCCAGCGCGTACAACCTGGATTGACGGTTGGAAGATTGAATACATGGCGATTGCTCGCCCAGACACCTTGCACATGACGCCGATGGTGATTATCGGGGGCGCTTTTCAGAATTTTAACTCCTATAAATACTGTGTTGAACAACTGTTTGATGCCGGCCCGATTATTCTGATTGACTTACCTTCCATGGGCGCCAACCAGCAAATCAGCAATGTCGATACTGGCATATCTGCCGGTACGCTGGAGCTGGAAGATCTGGCAGCCATGCTCGGCCGCTGGCTGGATATCGTTGGCTTGAGTCAGGTCACGGTATTGGGCATGTCCCTTGGTTCGGTGGTGGCATCTTGCCTGGCGCATCAGCGTCCGGAACTGATAGACCGCATGATTCTGATGGGTGTCATGCAAAAGACCCGGAAAAGCTGGCGTATGCTGCTGGAAGAATCGCTGCATTTAATGAAAGAGCAGCGTATGGATGAGTTTGGTCAGGCGGTGATTTTATATCTGGTCAATCATGCCAAGCTGGAAGCGACCCGCATGTCGCCAACCGCCAAGCGGCTGTTCTTCCGGCAGATGGCCGAGTTCACCGCCACCGAGCAGGAACGCTATGATATTAATTGTAATCGTCTGCTGCGCCTGACTCACGTTCCTATTCCGCAGTGCAAGGTGCTGGTGGCCTGTGGCCAGTATGACAGTTTTACCTTGCCACATGAAAATGCCAATTTTGCCCTGCAATGTCCGGACATGGAGTTTGCCATGATTGCCAATGCTGATCATGTGCCGCAGTTGCAGCGCCGTAAAGAAACCATGCGCCTGTTTGCCACCTTTTTAAGAGATGAGCCGATTCAGTCGTTAGAAGGTATTATCCCCATGACCCGTGCCCAGCTCTTGAACATGGAGCGCCGTGGAGAAGAACGCATTGCTGTACAACAGCCATTTAGTCAGTTAACGCACCGTCATTCCGATTTAAGCTTTGCCACGGAAATTGTCGATCTGAACTTTTTTGGCGTATTGCTACGTTTTGAAGACGGACAGGCAGAACGGGCTGCGCAGTATGAGCGTGATTTGGCCCTGACACTCCAAGATGAAGAGGGTAGTTTCCAGATTGAGTGCCTGATTTTTGAAGTGCAGGATCAGCAGATTCGCGCCTTGTTAAAACATGGCAGCTTTGATATTGCCGAGCGTTTGCTGCGTTATATCCAGCGTCAAAAAGGCTGTCTGGCAGCAATTGCCTAAATTGAGATGTGTAAAAATAAAACAGCGCAAAGGCGCTGTTTTTTTATGGGCTGATGATGCTCAGAACTCTCCTTTAGGCACTGGGCTGTTTATGGCAGGCGTGCAGCACCCAGACAATATCACCCAAATGTTCTTCAGGGGCGGGCAGGTCCGGAGTGTGGAAATAGTGCTGCGGCTGTAGAATATCGACCCGCTCAAAACCGCTGGCTTTAACAAAGTCACGGACTTCACCCGGACTTTGAAAATGAAAACTAAAGGCACTGCGTGACATGACTTTCAGTAATTTACTGCTGGTCCACATAAAGCTGGCCAGTTTGTTTTTCACCGGTTCAGGATAAATATCACTCAAGTAATGCAGTTCCTGAAAATGTTGTCCATATTGATAAATCCCATGCAGCAGTTTGCTGAGCATCGGCTTGTCGAAATAATTGATTAAGCCTTCACTAATAATTACCAGCGGTTGCTGCGGGTCAAAATGCTGAAAAATCTGGGCAAATTCTTCACTGAAAATATCGGCACTCAAGACTTCCGGTGCCTGCTGGTCCAGTTGTTGCAAGGCGGCGGTTTTCACCTTGGCCATATCCGGTAAATCCAGCTCGCGGTAATTCAGTTCCGGATATTTCTGGCGGAAATTCCAGCTCCGTGGGGACAGGCCGCAGGCAATTTCCAGCACCTGGGTACGAGGATTGCGGGCAATCAGCTCGGTCAGTTGCTGGTCAATAATGGTGTGGCGTTCTTTCAGGGTGGTGCGCATGCTGCCACCGACATATTTTTCGGCCCAGCTTTCCAGCGGATGGACCAATTTGGCCAGAAACTTGCCTTTTGAAGTAGCAAATACCGGATGCGAGATGCCCATTTGAAACCAGATATAGCCGGTATAGTGGGCAGTAAAGGATATATGGCGATGTTCGGAAAGCGGTTGGCTCATGTAAGGTCCTCTATTCTTTTTATTTATTCGGGGTGGATTTATGTATTTGCATCATAAAGAAAAAGGAACAGCTTGTCCTGTTCCTTTGTCGGTATTACTGGCCGCTGTCTTTAAAGCGGACAATACGGTCGCGTACTGCCTGCCATTCCGGGCCGAGCTCGAGTACATCACCAATTTGAATTTCTGGAATCTGGCCGCGCATACGTGCTAAACGGGCCTGATTTGGTAACGGTAAACTCTGAATCCCTTCCAGTGCCAGACAGGCGGCGGCACGGTCATTACAGACCAGTCCCATGTCACAACCGGCGTTTAAGGCCGCTTGAATCCGGGCATCGGCACCACCCGCCACACACGCGGCCTGCATGCTTAAATCATCCGAGAACAGCACGCCATCAAAATTCAGCTGTTGACGTAGCACGGTCTGAATCCAGTACGGCGAGAAACCGGCCGGGTTCGGATCGACCTGATCATAAATTACATGCGCAGGCATTAGGGCATCCAGTTGGGCTTGCAGCTGGATAAAGCTTTGCATGTCTTTTTGCTGAATCTCTGCATAAGAACGTGAATCAATCGCAGCGGCCACATGCGAATCGGCCTTGACCGAGCCATGACCGGGGAAATGCTTGCCGGTGGTGGCCATACCAGCGCGCTGCATGCCACTTAAGAAGGCGCGTGCCAGCACAATAATATCGTCCATATTGCGGGCAAAACTGCGGTCGCCAATGACATCGCTGATGTCATTTAAATCCAGCACCGGGGCAAAACTGAAATCAATACCGACCGCTAATACTTCGGTGGCCATCAGCCAGCCGCACTGTTCAGCCAGCTCGACCGCCAGTTCCGGCTGCTGCTGATACAGCTCGCCAAAACGACCCATGGCCGGCAGTAGGGTGAAACCCTGTTTTAAACGCTGCACCCGGCCGCCTTCCTGATCGACTGCAATTAAAATATCCGGACGTACCTGACGCATATGATCGGTCAGGGCGCGTACCTGCCGCGGTGATTCGATATTTCGACCAAATAAAATGACGCCACCGACTTGCGGAGCTTGTAAGAGTTGAATATCTTCTTGAGTAAGTGCTGTGCCAGCGATGTCGAGCATCAATGCGCCAATCATATCGGTTCCGGATTCAAATTTTTATCGAAAAACAATACCTGAATTCTGCAATGATTTGCTACATTTTGTCAGCACAGAATATGATAAAACTACACGACATAAACAGATTAAGTTGTTTAAGATTTTGAATCTGCTTGATTCGTCGCTAAGCAACCTTGTACTACTGGTCGAAAACCAAGGAAATACACATTATTTATGAAACTTCAAACGATAGCTTGTGCAGTTGCCGTGGCAACTGGGGGATTCTTCTTTAGTCACGCAATCAACGAAGCCATTGCTGCCAATAATACTGCTGCTGTTTCCAATACCATTGTTCCAACCCGGGAACAGGCCTTGGTGTCACGCCAGTTAGCGACCTTGGTTGACCGTCAGCATTACCTGAACCAGCGTTTAGACAGCAACACCTCCAATCGCATTTTTGATTTTTACATCGATAGTCTGGACCCGGAGCACACCTTGTTCCTGGCCGATGAAGTCGAACAGTACAAGAAAAAATATGGCGCCAATTTTGGAGCCGCCTTAAAAGCCGGTGATTTATCGGGCCCGTATCAGATTCATGCGCATTATCGTGAACGCATGCAGGCCTTCTATCAGTTTATGCTGGCCGAGCTGAAAAAACCGCAGAATTTAAAACAGCCGAATGTCACCATTGAGCTGGATCGTGAAAAAGCGCCGTTCTTTAAGACCCAGGCCGAGCAGCGTGCCCACTGGCAAAAAATGCTGGTGTCCCAGCTGATTAACCTGACCATCAGCAAAGAAGAAGAGCAGGCCAAACAAAAAGCCCTCAAGGAAAATCCAGAACTGGCCAATGGGCAAGATTTATCCGGCCCGGAAGATATGACGCCGGTGGAAACCCTGACCAAGCGTTATACTCGTCAGCTGGAACGCATGAGCCGTCTGAAAAGCGACGATGTGCTGGACAAAACCTTAAATGCGATGATGCTGACCTATGATCCGCACAGCAACTATTTCCCGCCTGTTGATGCAATGGAGCTGAACCGTCAGACCACCTTGCAGCTGGAAGGGATTGGGGTGTCGATTCGTCCGGATCGCAGCAATGAAGATTACACCAAGATTGAAACCATTGTTGAAGGCGGACCGGCGAGTAAATCTGGTCAGGTCAAATCTGGCGACCGGATTATTGGTGTCGGTCAGGATGGCGAGAAAATTGTGGATGTGATTGGCTGGCCAAGCAATGAAGTGGTCGGTCTGATTCGCGGTAAACGTGGCACCAAAGTGACCTTGCGTTTACTCGGTCCGGGTGCCTCGATGAGTCAGGCACGTACCGTGACGTTGGTACGTGACATTATTCAGGAAGAAGATGCCGGGGTGCGTAACCGAACCGTGCAAATTCAACGTGATGGCAAAACCTATACCTATGGCGTGATTGAAATTCCATCATTTTATCTGAACTATCGGGCGCGCCGTGCCGGAGTGGAATACCGTTCGGTATCGGAAGACACCAACAATGCCTTGAAAACGCTGGCTGCCAAAAATGTCGACGGGATTATTGTCGATTTACGCAATAACCCGGGCGGCTCACTTGAAGAGGTGGCACGTATGCTGGGTCAGGTGATTAAATCGGGTCCGGTAGTACAAATCCGTGATGGCAATGGCAACGTGAGCGTGTTTGAAGACAATGATGGCGGTGAACAGACCTATGCTGGCCCGCTAGCAGTCCTGATTAACCTGGCCTCGGCTTCTGCCAGCGAGATTTATTCAGCCGCGATTCAGGATTATGAGCGCGGTATTGTGATTGGTAGCACAACCACCGGTAAAGGGACAGCACAGGTGCAGCTGGATACCTTGGCCTATGGTCAGGCCACGCTCACCCAGCGTAAGTTCTACCGGATTACCGGCGGCAGTACCCAGAACAAAGGGGTGATTCCGGACATTAAACTGGTAGATATCTACAATGAAGAATTTGGTGAGCGTAAGGCCAAGAATGCGCTGAAGTGGGATACCATTGCCACCGCACCATTTAAACGTGAGGGCGTGGTGCAGTCTTATGTGCCGCAACTGGCCAAATCTTCGCAGACCCGGGTCAGTATTGATCCGCAGTTCAAGTATCTGACTGAGCGTAAAAATATTGCCAAACAGGCAGAAGAGCGCAAAACGGCGGTGCTGGATTTAGATCAGCGCCGTGCCGAGCTGATTGAGCTGGAGCGTAAAACCTTAGCCGCTGAAAACGTACGTCGTCAGGCGACCGGTTTGGCGCCGTATCCAAACTGGGAAAGCTATCAGGCCTCACTGGAAGCGCAAGCCGAGTCACGGGCCAAAATGAAAGCCAACCAGCGTCCACCACTGCCGGAAGAAGAAGTCTTTGTGAACGAAGCGGCCAATGTGTTACTGGATTATAGTCAGTTACAATCAGGCACAGCCAAATAAGACCTTGGATGTGAGAAAAAGGCCGGTAGATGTACTGGCCTTTTTTGATGCTTTTGAGTTGAATAACTCAAGATCCAGATGAGCCGGCAAATCAACATGAAAAATGACGGTTTTCAGGGCGGAAAAACCGCATTTAGGCTTGACCTCAATGCGATAGTATAAGATTCTAGTTTGAGTTTTAATTCCTTGTTTTATTGTTATCTTTTAAAGCGGCAAATTCATGAGTATTTAGCGTTGAGTATAGTAACAACAAAAAAATAACCTATACGGAAGCTTTTTATGGTTCATATTCACTATGACTTTAGCCTGGTGGTAGGTTCAATTGCGGTTGCAATTCTGGCCAGTTATCTGGCTATTTCAACCCAGCAGTTCCTGCTCGGGGGAATCCGCCAGAAATCTGAAAAAGCCATGCTCTTGCTCAGTGGCCTATGCCTTGGCGTTGCTATTTGGGGCATGCATTTTGTCGGGATGCTGGCTTGCCAGTTACCAGCCAATTACGCGTTTAATCTGCCGCTAACCATTTTTTCTGGTGTTATTGCCTTTATTGCTTCCACCTTTGCCATCTGGCTAACCACCAAACCCACCCTGCCTTTTGCCCGTCTGGTGATTGGGGCGGTGTTAATGGGACTCGGCATTTCCGGCATGCACTATACCGGTATGCTGGGCATGGTCGTAGAGAATCATCGGACCTATTATGATCCGCTACTGGTGGTGTTTTCGGTGCTCATTGCCATTAGTGGTTCCGGCCTGACCTTCTGGCTGGCGTTTCGTTTTAAAAATACCTTGCTTTACCATCGTCACTATAAGGTGATGATTGCCATTATGATGTCGCTGGCCATTGTCGGGATGCATTATACCGGCATGGCCTCGGTGTCTTACTATCCGATTGATACAGAACGTCTGGATGCGATCTATAAAGCCGGTAATGGCATCTTGCTGTTTACCGTGATTTTTGTGACCAGTCTGGTGATGGTTGCCGCCTTTAGTGTGGCCGTGCTGGAGCAGCGTCTGGAAGAACGTAACCGCCAGCTGTCGCTGGTTAACCGTGAGCTGGCCAATCAGGCGGTGCAGGACAATCTGACCAAATTACCCAATCGTTTATATCTGGCTGAATATGCGCATTTGCTGTTTAGTGCCCAGCGCATCAATCAGCAGAATGTCGCGTTTTTATATATTGATCTGGACCGTTTTAAGGCGGTGAATGATGTATTTGGCCATCATGTTGGTGATCAGTTGCTGATTCAGCTGACCACGCGACTGCATCAGCAGCTGAAATCGCAGGAAAAATTATTAAGAATCGGCGGTGATGAATTCTTGCTGGTGCTGGAGCAGGCCACGGTTGAGGATGCGATTCAGGCGGCAGAAAATGTGCTGCACAGTGTACAGGACAGTTTCCTGATTGCCGGCAAGAGTATTAATATTTCGGCCAGTATTGGTATTGCTATGTACCCGGAGCACGGCAACAACCTGCAAGATGTACTGATGAATGCCGATGCCGCCATGCTGACTTCAAAATATCAGGGCCGTAACACCTATTCGGTGTTTAATTACAGCATTGACCAGCAGGAAACCAAAAGCCAGACCAAGCTGTTAAATGATTTATATAAAGCTGTCGATGAACAGCAGTTTATTCTGTTTTACCAGCCCAAATTTACCACCAGCACCCAGCAGATTTGTGGCGTTGAAGCATTAATTCGCTGGATGCATCCGGTGCATGGTCTGCTGACCCCGAATATGTTTATTAAAGGTGCGGAGAAGTCCGGCCTGATTATCCAGATGGGCTATTGGGCCCTCGAGCAGGCCTGCAAACAGATTCAGCAATGGGAACAGCAGGGACTGAACCTGTTTCCATTGGCAGTCAATCTGTCGGCGGTGCAGTTCGAGCATAAACATTTGTTTAGTACTTTGGAAACCTTATTCTGCCGTTATGCGATTGACCCGAGTCATCTCATGATTGAAATTACCGAAACCACTGCCATGCATCATGTGGAATCGAGTATTCGCAGTTTTAGGCGCTTAAGAGAAATGGGCGTGAAACTGGCGATTGATGATTTTGGCACGGGCCATTCCAGTTTCCTGTATTTAAAAGACCTGCCGGTGGATGAGCTGAAAATTGACCGCGCATTTATTAAAGACCTGTATCGCGATTCCAAAGAAGAAATGATTCTGGAAAGTATTATCCAGCTGGCGACCAAACTGGGATTGACGGTTACCGCAGAAGGGGTGGAAACGCCATTACAGGCCGAAATTCTGGCGCGTTTGGGTTGTCAGCAATTACAAGGTTATTTGCTGTCGATGCCGGTTGAGGTCGAGCGTTTGGAAGACTTGCCGCAAGTACAAAATGAAATTATCGGGTCTGATTGAGGTACTGTTTTTAGATAGCCAGATGTTTAAAAAATCACGGTCGATGTTGCAAGAAAAAATGGTTTAAAAATGGATGTCAAGTGACATCTATTTACCTCACATATTAAAAACGATAACGAAGCGCGAGCTGTGCATTCAGTGGGTCGCCCATCATATTGGAATCGTTCCTCTCACCATGTCCTGAGACAAAATAATCACGGTCAAACAGGTTGTTCAGATTTAGTGTTACATCATACTGCGCGGTCTGATAACCCAGCGCGGCATTGAAAACCGCATAGCCTGGCAAGACATTTTTATTGTCCGGAGCACTAAAGCGGGAGGATTCTGCCCGACCACCCACGGCAGCAAACCAGTGTTCATCCAGTTGATACTTTAACCAGAGATTGGCGCTGTTTTTGGGCGTTAACGCAGCCTGTTTGCCGGCCAGACCGATGGTCGATTTTTCAATTTTTCCATCCATATAGGCATAACCCGCCAACAGGGATAATTGATCGCTGAGCTGACCGGTCAAGGACACTTCAACGCCTTGCGTGCTTTGTTCCCCAGCCAGCATCGCCAGCGGCGGATTACTGTCCGGAATTTTATTTTGGATATTGCTCTGCGTCATTTCAAATACGGCCAGGGTCATATTCAGCCGATCATTGATGTCCCATTTGGTCCCGACTTCCAGGTTTCTGGTTTTGGTCGGTTTCAGGTCGGCACTGTTGCTATAAAACACGAATGAATCTGCAAGGGGCTGAAACGACTGATTATAGGCGGCATATAAGGATAAATTTTTGGTCGGTTGATAGACCACGCCCAGGCGAGGGGAGAGGGTCTGGTCATCGCGCTGGATGCTGCTGTTATTTTTCTGATCATGCCTGTATTGGGAAAGATGATCATAACGTACCCCGGCCAAAACCTTGAGCTGTTCATTCAGGCTGATCAGGTCTTGTACATAGACGGCATAATTTTCAAATTCGCTGGCGGTATTGACTCTTGGAGTGGCGGAGGTATCGACCGGTGACCAGTGCGGCAAGACCGGATCATACAAATCGGTCGTGGCTTTTGACCCTAACCAGAATATTTCATCTTTGTGCTGCTGGCTGTATTCCGTGCCGATTAAGGTGTCGTGTTTGATTTGACCAGTATGAAAGACGCCAGATAATTCATTCTGCAAGAAGATGCCATCTTCATCGCGCATGCGTTTAATCTGGCTAAGCGTGATCTGATCTGCTGCTGGACTGGCGTTGCTGTATTCCCGGTCCAAGGCATAATTATAATGCCGGGCGACACCGCGATATTTCAGCTGATCATTGAACTGATGTTCTAGCGTAACCGTCTGGCTGGACACTTCAGTATCGACATTGCCTACATCTTTTGCGTTGGATGCGCCATAGAATGTTTTTGGATTGGTACGTACCGGTTTACCGGTCAGTGGGTCCATGGGAAAGCCCTGATCGGCCAAACGGTCATCGTGCAAATAATCGGCTTGCAAGAGCAGAGTGGTTCGATCTGAAATATCCCATTGCACAGACGGTGCTACAGTTTCCCGGTTCACGAAACTCTGATTGCGATAGCCATCTGAGTGTTCAAGCGCACCGGTCAGACGGACTTTGAGCTGGTCATTGAGAGCATCGGCAAAATCAAGTTCGGCACGTTTTTGCCCCAAGCTGCTGCCGATCAGGCTGATTTCATGCAGTGCTTCATCCAGGGGTTTCTTATTGATCCGGTTGATCAGGCCGCCTGCTGAACCCCGGCCATATAACACCGAACCCGGCCCTTTTAGCACTTCCACCCGTTCTACATTCGACAGATCACGATAATACAGCGCATCATCACGTACTCCATCGACATACTGATCGGAAATGGCTGAAAAGCCGCGAATCATGACCTGATCACGCTGGCCATCTCCGACGCTAAAACTTAAGCCTGTTACATTCTGCAATGCGCCTTGAAGGGAGGTCACATTCTGTTCTTTTAAGACTTGTTGCGGAACCACATTCACAATCTGAGGAATATCTTTCAGTGGTGCCATACCTTTGCTGGCGGTGGAGGCTTGCTCTACTTGCGTTTTCAGGCTAAGGCTTGCCTGTGCCGAAGAGTTGAGTGTGGGTAAAGTCACAGTACTGGCTGTTTCGTTGGCATAGGCTTGCGCTGTCATCAAGCCGATTGAAGACAGCAAAAAAAGAGAAGATTTCATAACATGCTCTGGATGGACCCCGAAAAAAGTGCATGCAGTGTGGGGAATAAACAGTCTACTGTAAATGATATTGAATATCACTCTCTATTGATAATAATTATTATTTAATTAGCTTTAATGAGATATTTAAATCAAAAATATCCGCAGAGAGGATGCTGATTTTCCCTGATTTTTCCAAATGATAAAGAAATATGGGGAGTTCTGTTCTGCGGTGAAAAGCCTAAGTCTTTTAAAGTGAAACAGATGCGGGGCTTGTTTGTTTTTATCGCAAAGTGATGATCTCAAGATACTTTTATTTTCCACTTAAAATTTAAACCGATTCCGGCCCAAGTGCTCTAATGATTGTTGGCTGAAATCTGCTACAATTGCGCCAATTTTAAGTTATCCCTTCACGGCTTGGATTCACATGAAAATGTGTGTCGCAAACTGTGTATATATTGAAGATTTCCCTTATGTTTAAAGATCAACTCGCGAAAGAAGTCGCGGCGCGCAGAACTTTTGCGATTATTTCCCACCCCGATGCCGGTAAAACCACCATGACAGAAAAACTGCTGTTATGGGGGCAGGCGATTCAGGTGGCGGGAATGGTGAAAAGCCGTAAATCGGATCGGGCGGCGACCTCGGACTGGATGGAAATGGAAAAAGAGCGTGGGATTTCGATTACCACCTCGGTCATGCAGTTCCCGTATAAAGACAAGATGATCAACCTGCTCGATACCCCGGGGCACGAAGACTTCTCGGAAGATACCTACCGAACCTTAACCGCGGTAGACTCGGCACTTATGGTGATTGACGGGGCCAAAGGTGTCGAAGACCGGACCATCAAACTGATGGAAGTGTGTCGTATGCGTGACACACCAATTATTTCTTTCGTCAACAAAATGGACCGTGAAATCCGTGAGCCTTTAGAGCTGCTGGATGAAATTGAAAACGTCCTGAAAATTAAATGTGTACCAATTACCTGGCCGCTGGGTACCGGGCGTGATTTTGCTGGCGTGTTTAACCTGCTGGAAGAAAAATTTTACGTGTATAAAGCCGGTTTTGGTTCGACCATTCCCGAGATTGAAGTGCGTGATGGCTATGACCATGCTGACCTGCGTGAAAAAGTCGGTGAACTGGCCTGGGCGGCATTTGAAGAATCTTTAGAACTGGTGCAAATGGCCAATGAACCGTTAGATCGTGCAGAATTCCTGGCGGGTCGTCAAACGCCGGTACTGTTTGGAACTGCACTGGGTAACTTTGGTGTTGACCATGTCCTGAATGCTTTTAGCGACTATGCGCCACCACCAAAAGCGCATCCGACTCAGGACCGTGTGGTCGAAGCGACTGAAGAAGGTTTCACGGGCTTTGTCTTTAAAATCCAAGCCAATATGGACCCGAAACACCGTGACCGGATTGCCTTTATGCGGATCTGCTCAGGCAAATATGAAAAAGGCCTGAAGATGAAGCATGTGCGTATTGGTAAAGACGTGCGTATTTCAGATGCTTTAACCTTCCTGGCCGGTGACCGTCAGCATCTGGAAGAAGCATGGCCGGGCGATATTATTGGTCTGCACAACCACGGTACCATCCAGATTGGTGATACCTTCACCTCGGGCGAAAACTTGCAGTTTACCGGTATTCCACACTTCGCACCGGAAATGTTCCGCCGTGTACGTTTAAAAGATCCGCTAAAATCGAAGCAGCTGCAAAAAGGCTTAAAAGAGCTGTCGGAAGAAGGTGCGACCCAGGTATTTATGCCGCAAAACAGCAATGACCTGATCGTGGGTGCGGTCGGTGTGCTGCAGTTTGAAGTGGTGGCCTATCGTCTGAAAGAAGAATACAAGGTCGATTGTATTTACGAGCCGGTCAGCATCAACACGGTACGTTGGGTCTCTTGTGAAGATGAGAAGAAATTCAACGAGTTCAAGAAAAAAGCCCATGACCAGTTATCGGTGGATGGTGGTGGTCATCTGACTTATCTGGCGCCAAGCCGCGTCAACTTGCAGTTGATGCAGGAGCGTTATCCGGACATCGTGTTCAGTAACACCCGCGAACACTAAAGGGTTATCGCCGTTAAAACAGCTTCTTCGTGAAGCTGTTTTTCTAGGATGAGGAAAATTTCAGGAAGAGAGATCAATAATGCAAACAAAAATCAGTTTTATTGCTTGTGCCGTGCTGGCACTGTCTTTGGGTGGCTGCGACTCATCTTCCCAGAAAAACGAATCGGCTGAAGATGCACGTCCTGAAAAAAATATCTTCCAGCAGGAAAAGGCTGAGGTGCTGCCATTCCTGCAGATTAAGCAGCAGCCGGCAGAGATTGCTTTGCCATTTTGTGAAAAGAAAAACTGTATTGATCTGGATATTCAAACCATTCAGACACAGGATCCATGGCTGAACCAGTGGATTGCCAAAAGTCAGGCCAAGGTGATTCAGGACCAGATCGGGCTGAAACAGGACATGAGCCTGCAGCAGGCGGTGAATGCCTATGTGAAAAAATCTGATGCCTGGCAGGCCGAGTTTGCCAAAAATCCGGCCTATGAACTGGCGCTGTATACCCGGCTAGCCTATCAGCGCAACCAGTATGTGTTATTGCAGATAGGGGTGGATAGTCATCAGGAAACGGTAAAAGTCAAAGAGCGTTATTATTTTTTCGTGGCTGATCGTCAACAGCAGCAGGCTTTAACCGCACTGGATATTATTCAGCCCGAGCAGCAAACTGCGATGCATGCAATCGTGCAGCAGGCCTATCAGCAATGGCTGAAAGAACAAAGTGCAGAGGTGCAAAACACGGCACCGAAAACCTTATATTGGGGACAGGCCGACTGGTTCTTTGATCATGAAGGTATGGGGCTGCATTATCGCACTCATGAAATTGTGAAAGATGGAACGCAGCTTGATATTTACTTAACGAAAGCACAAACTCAACAAGTTGTAAAAGCTGAAATTTATTCGCGCATGTTTTAATAATCAGAACATCCGCTTTGAATCTGGGATGCACAAAAGGCAATAAAGGTTATTCAATGTTAAAGCAAAAAACAGCATGGGTGATGAGTGTCTTGGCCGTGTCCATGGCATTGACCGCATGTCAGCCCAAAAATAATGAACCGAAACAGGAACAGCAGGCGCAGGCCGCAGAAGTTGAACAGCAGGCGCTAAAACTGATTGGCGAGCCGGAAAAGCTGCAGCTGAACTTGCCGGAATGTGAAGGCAAGAACTGCCCCGAGCTTTCTGTTGAGCGCTTGCAGAGTAACCAGCCTTTTGTCGATGAGCAGATTGATCAGTACATTCTTAAAGAACTGAACCAGACCCTAGAAATTGCTCCGGCAGATAAACCTCTGAATGTTGAAGCACCAGCCTCTGCGGCAGAGCCAGCTTCCTCGGCACAGGCACTAACGCAAATTCCAACGCCAAAACAGAAACTGGAACAGCAGGTGCAGCCCTTTATTGCGGCCTTCTTAAGTCTGGATCAGGAAATCAAGGCGCTGAGTGCCAATCATCAGATTAGCCTGATGATTAAACCAAAAATTTTAAACTCGGAAGGGCCGCTGGCCACCGTGGTAGTAAATAGCAGCAGCTATCTGGGCGGTGCACATGGCGCTACTGCGCAAACCTATTTTAATTTTGATCTGGAGCAGAAAAAGCAGGTCAAACTGGCTGACATCTTGCAGCCGAAGCAACGAGCCGCTTTGGAAGCTGCCGCCTATGAAGCCTTTAAGCAATGGGTGGTAGACAGCAAACTGGCCAATAATGTTGCCGAGTACGAGCAGGCCTGGAAATTCAAGCTGTCGGATAATTTCTATCTGGGGCAGCAGGGCCTGATTCTGCAATATGCTGAATATGAAATTGGTCCGTATGTGGTCGGTTTGCCACGGCTGATGATTCCTTATACAGAGCTACAGCAGGTATTGAAAAAACCGTATTTGCCGGCACCCGAAGCGCCAGCCAGCGAAGCCACTACAGCAGCTGCGTCCAGCGCTGACGCGAAAACCATCTAATGGCATTGGCACTGTTTGATACCCATACCCACTTTGATGTGGCGGATTTTGATGCCGATCGGGAGCAACTGGCCTATCAGGCGAAGCAGGCGGGTGTCGAACAGCTGATTTTAATTGGCTTTGTGCAGTCGCGTTTTCAGCAGTTACTGAATACCCATCAATGGCTGAACCGGTTAAGCCAGGCGCCGCGAAGCCATCTGGCACCGGGATTACATCCGTTTTATATCGAGCAGCATCAGCCGCAACATCTGCTGGATGTAGAACAGTTATTGCATGAACAGGACTGCGTTGCGGTTGGTGAAATTGGCCTGGATACCTTCTTAAAGCAGCATAAACAGCCTGAGCTGTATCAGAAACAGCAGGAGTATTTTACCGCCCAGCTGGAGCTGGCACGACAGTTTCAGCGTCCGGTATTGCTGCATATTCGTAAAGCCCATGCCGATGTCTTGGCGCTGCTAAAACAGCAGAATTTTAGCTATGGCGGAATTGCCCATGCCTTTAGCGGTGGTGTTGAAGAAGCCAAAGCCTTTGTCAAACTGGGTTTTAAAATTGGCGTGACCGGACAAATTACCAATCCGAATGCCAAGAAACTGCATCGGGTGGTGCAGGAATTAGGCCCAGAACATCTGGTGCTTGAAACCGATTGTCCGGATATGACACCGCTGTGCTGCCAGTCCTCGACCGAGCAGCGCACCCGCAATACGCCGGCCAATTTGCCTTATGTACTTGAAGGGCTGGCGCAAAGCCTGCAGATGGAGCAGACAGCACTGGCTGAGATGATCTGGCAGAATTCGTTACAGGCTTTACATCTGGCCTAAAATTTAAATCTCTCGCTGATGTTGCGCCGTGCAAAAATCCTCCAATCTCACACGCCATGTGAAAAAACCGTTAAAATAAGCCCTCCTGTATAAGATTTGATTGTGCAATGACTGAACTGCTCCAAGATGATGAATATGACCGCCGTTTTGCCGGTGTTGCCAAAATTTATGGTGAGGACAGCTTTCAGTATTATGCCAACAGTCATGTCATGGTGATTGGTATCGGCGGGGTCGGTTCCTGGGCGGTTGAAGCCTTGGCACGAACTGGTATTGGTGAGCTGACCCTGGTGGATATGGATGTGGTGGCCGCTTCCAACATCAACCGGCAATTACCGGCCATGAGCAGCACTTTGGGCCATGAAAAAATTGAAATTATGGCCGAGCGTTGCCGTGCTATTAATCCACGCATCAAGATCAACCTGATTGATGATTACCTGACCCCGGACAATGTCAAAGACCTGCTGGCGCATACGCCCGATGTGGTGCTGGACTGTATTGATGATGTCAAAGCCAAGCTGGCGCTGATGCTGTATTGCCGCTTTAATAAAGTGCCGCTGATTGTGTCCGGCGGTGCCGGCGGTAAACTCGATCCGCTGAAAATTCGTGTGGCTGATTTATCTAAAACCGAACAGGACCCGATGCTGGCCAAACTGCGTGCCCAGTTGCGTAGCAAAGGCATCTGTAAAAAGCCGAAAGAGAAGTTCGGGATTACCTGCATCTATTCAATTGATAATCCGTTTTCCAGTGCTGATGTCTGTGCCAGTGCCGGGCTGCGCTGTGGTGGCTATGGTTCGGCGGTAGTGGTTACTTCCAGTTTTGCGATGGTGGCCGTGGCCGAAGTTCTGAAAAAACTCGATCAGCTAAAAGCCAAACAGGCATAATCCGGTTACGATCTGATTCTAAAAAAACTCAATTGAGGGCTTTTTGTTGATCTTTTAAGGCTGAACAGCGTGTTCCTGCAGATAGTTTTCAGTACGCTGCATCGCGGCCTGAATATTCTGAATGGCCACTTCCACATCTTTTAAGGTTTTGGCATTGCCGCCACTTAAGGCCTGACGCCATTTGCGTGCGCCTGGCAAGTTCTGGAACAGGCCCAGAATATGACGGGTGATAATCGACAGCGGTGCACCTTCAGCCACGCGCTGTGCGATATATGGCATCATCTGCTGCATAATCTCGAAACGGTCCGGGAGGGGCAGATTCCAGAAATGTCCCAGTTCGGCCAGTAAATACGGATTGTGATAGGCTTCGCGGCCAATCATCACCCCATCGACATGCTGTAAATGTGCCTGTGTTTCTGCCAGGGTTTTAATGCCGCCGTTAATTTCAATGATCAGCTCCGGGCGATCCTGCTTTAAACGGTAAACATCTTCATAGCGTAAAGGCGGCACTTCACGGTTTTCTTTGGGTGATAGGCCTTGTAACAGTGCAATCCGGGCATGCACGATAAAATTATTGCAGCCGGTTTTGGCAACGGTATCGACAAAATGCAGCATTTCTTCATACGAATGCATGTCATCAATCCCGATCCGGTGTTTAACCGTCACTGGAATATCCACCGCATGACGCATTGCTGCGATACATTCTGCCACCAGATCAGGCTCGGCCATCAGGCAGGCACCAATTTTATTGTTCTGCACGCGGTCACTTGGGCAGCCGACATTCAGGTTAACTTCATCATAGCCCCAGTCTTGCGCCATTTTGCTACAGGTGGCCAGATCTTGAGGATTGGAACCGCCCAGTTGCAGCACAATTGGATGTTCTTCCTGATTAAAGTCCAGATGGCGTTTGGCATCGCCATGAATAATGGCGCCGGTGGTGACCATTTCTGTGTATAAAATTACGTTTGGATTAAACAGGCGCGCAAAGAAACGATAATCCCGGGTGGTCCAGTCCATCATAGGTGCGACGGATATACGCGGAAGCCTTGATATATCTACGTTTTGTTTTAAATCAGTCATTTAAGCACCTATGAGTGTTTGTAACATTTCCAATTATTTCCAATCTTTTTGTATCTTTTTGCAACTCTTGCAACTATATTTGCAACTATTCCCCGTCATTTAAAAAATAGTTGCAAATATGGGCTATATCACAGAGTTAAAATCCAAAACGAAAGGTACCAGATACAAGGCTGTGATCAATATTCGCAAGCCTAAGGAAGGTATTGAGTATTTCGATACTCAAACTTTTAGCACCAGAGCTTTGGCAAAAGCGTGGCTGAAAAAAGAAGAGGACAAATTAGAAAAGAATCCTCACTTGTTGTCAACCGACAAAGATGCGGTGATTTCGGCTGCCATGTCGCTAAGTGCGGCAATAACCAGGTATAAATCTGAAATAACAGATTATGGCAAAAGCAAAGCTTTTGCACTGGAGATGCTGAGAAAGTTCGATATTTCTAAAAAGGCATTGTCAGATCTCAAGCGAACTGACTATGCTGAGCATGCATTGCGCCGGCGCGATGGCTATAAAAATGAAAATTACGAATTAGACCCGGTTGAGCCAAGTACGATTCTTTTTGAGTTCCAGTGCATCAAATCAGTGCTGGACCATGCCGAACTGCTTTGGGGTGTTGAGATCGACTTCAACGAATATGAGAAGGCGGTTAAGGGTTTAAGAAAGTCACGTGTGATTGCTGAATCTGAAGAGCGTAACCGGTTGCCAACGTCCAAAGAATTACAGGACCTTACCACCTATGCCTACATGGATTTTCATTTAAAGAATTATTCAAATACGCCACTGTATTTGATTATGTGGCTGGACATTTACACTGGCCGGCGCCTGGGGGAATTACCGCGGCTTGAGATTCAGCACTATGACCGCGAGCACAAAAAATGGTACCTAGAGGCAGTGAAGCATCCGACCAAGAAAAACAATGACAAATGGTTTGTGGTCTCAGATGAAGCTGCAGAAATCATTGATGAATTATTGAAGCCAGAGATCCGTAAAAAGATGCTACTGCGTGGTGGCGATGACCGGTACCTGATTCCGATACATGAAGAGAATATCGCCCGGAATTGGCAGAAGATTAAAAAGCAAGCCGGTATTGATGATTTGCGTTTTCATGACCTTCGACATGAAGCTGCCACCAGGTTGGCAGAGAAGGGTTTAACTGTACCGCAGATTCAGCAGTATACTTTGCATGATGACTGGAATAGCCTGAAACGGTATGTGAACTTGGATATTATTCGGAAGGATCTGCTCACGTATAAGCAGGCTATTGAAATAACTCGATCCACAGGACTATCAAAAATTTTATAAGCTTTAGGGCTTAGGGGGCTGTGGAGCTGTTTTTCTTATTTGAAAAATGTTGCTTGTTTAACAGTTTTTGTTATCTTGGGTAAATAGTTACATATTAATGAGGATGGATTTTGAAAATCATTCTGTTTGACGAGAGTTCGTTAAAAGCTACCGCAGGTTATTGGATTGAGAGCGCTGTTGAGGCAGATCTAGATGATGAGCTTATAGAGTTAAATGAGCAGTTTTTTGAATATATTCAAACTAGTAAATCTTATGGTAATTATTTAGATCGCCCGAGTCTTAATACTCATATTGGCATTTGTGACGACGATAGTGATTTCCCGAATGTTATTGTTGAAGTTGGGTACCACCGTCGTGGGCGCGAAAAAACGATCAAGATTATGGATATCTACATTAGTCCGAAGGTTGATAGTTTAGTTAAAACGGATTATCATGCGAAATATGCGGAATATTTGATCTTTGCAGTTCAAACATTCTTGCGTGAAACTGATAGTTCTGGTAGTGCGACGAAAATTTATGCACGTACTGACCAGAGTCAGGCATTCCTTGAACTTATGCATGCAACTGCAAAGTTAATTCAAGCAGATTTTGAAAAAGTAGGTCTTAGTGTTGAATTTGAAGGCAAGCGTTGGCTTGCTTTTAGACGCCATTGATCTTAATTAAAGGTAGAAATTATGAACGTGATTTCATTACAGCACCAAGTACAAGTTAAATTTGAAAAACAAGAAAAAATCAATGAGCTTGTAGCTAAATGTATTACTCAGGCTTGTGCGGCAACAGAAGATTTACGTCTTGTTTTACGAGGAGACATGCAAAGTGCTGCTTGTAAAACTGAGCTTGGTAAAGCGTCTTAGTATTCTATTCAGGATATAAAATAAACCCCACGTAAGTGGGGTTTATTTTTTGATATCCATCACGCCACCTTTGCCTTTTCTTTAATTTTATTAAACGTCTTTGAATCCAATTCCTTTTCAGCAACCTTGAAAAAACGCATCGCCAGCTCCTGCGCTGAGTGATTATTTTTTTTCATGATCTTGGCATCCTGGTCCAGCAGGGTAATGGTCTGATTAATGCGAGTAATCATTGAATTGACCTGTGACAACTCGATATTCATTAGCGCAATCGAATTACCGTTTTTGCATTTGTCCTTGGCTTCAATGAGGCCTGCGCGTTTGGCTTTAAGCTGGTCACGCAGATCAATCAGATCATCACGGCTAAATTGTTGGCTTAGTTTTAAAGGGCTAAGTTCTAAAAGTTGATCTTGTACATCTTCGAGTTTCATGTCGACTCCGGATTAAAGGTTTACAAACAGGTATTGGTCATTGGTGTTTTTCTGTAGCAGCTGGAACTCCAGATCTGCAACTTTCTGAGCCATTTCATTAAAGCGCTGGCCCTGGTCTATCAAAATTTTGTTCTGATTCATCTGCAGGCTTTTGATATAGATGAACTGTCTGGCCTGATGAATTGCATCATCCAGTGCATTGTGTTCCACGCCGGTAAACGGAATTTCAAATTTAGGGACAGATTTCAGCAGCGTTCTAAAGCAAAACTCGTTGTAATACTTCCAGGGCCGTGCCATTTCGAAATAATCCAGCGCGTTATTTACCCATCGAAT
This sequence comes from Acinetobacter sp. YH12116, assembly GCF_013418895.1. Taxonomy (NCBI): domain Bacteria; kingdom Pseudomonadati; phylum Pseudomonadota; class Gammaproteobacteria; order Moraxellales; family Moraxellaceae; genus Acinetobacter; species Acinetobacter sp. YH12116. The sequence continues at coordinate 205,566 of NZ_VPBE01000003.1, forward strand.
GTCGGCCAGAGCGCCTTTGCTCCAGATTTCTTGGCAATCGTATTGTTTGTAAAAGTTCACCAGGGCTGTCAGTGCGGCTTCAATGTGATAAATGCCATTGAACGCTGCAGATCTGGCAAATGGGCTTTGCTGGTCCCACCAGTCCAGCGTTGACTGGCTCACAGTAAAGCCATGGGCTTTGGCGGTTTCCGCATTAATGGATACATGAAAATACTGATGAATCTGTTTATCATCAAAAACCACCGCGCCAATGCTCAGCAGGACAGGACGTTCACCAACGTCCAAAGTTTCACAATCCAGCATTAATTTTTTAATCACCACATTTCTCCAATTTTTAATACTGCCGCGCCTAAAAGCGTGAAAATAAACATGAATATTTTGTTCAGGTCCTTCATGCCGTCACCTGCTTTGCAAGCTCTCTATGTTTTTTATTTGAGCCAGCGATGCAGATTCTGCAGCGGTGGTTAGATCCGTTCGATCTGATCGAGAAAACCTGTGTTTTATGAATGTGACAGACACCAATGAAGGTATCTGCACCAGCTGACCATGCTGTTTCACGAGCATGCCGATTAAAGACAAGACGCTCGGCATCGGTTGTTATGTCTTCAATCCGTTCCCGCAAAACTGCATTCGATTTTCTTGGCGCTGTACCAGGCTTGGAATTCTTTGCCTCAGTTACCGCGTTGAACATGATTTCACGCATTGTCGTTTGCGCGTTGTAGCCTTCAACTTTGCGTTTTTTGGCCATTTCTGAATGCCCGAACGGGATCTGTGTCGGTTCGGATTTGCCCTGAGCTTTCAGGAAGTCGGCGACTTGTTCGGCTAGGGCAATGGATTTGCCCTTTTTGATAAAAACGTCATGGTCCAGATTAGTGTGCATATTGTTCACCATTCATTGCCTTGTAGTCGTGTTTGGCCAAAGCCGATTGCTGGTCAATATACATAGCAAGATCATGCAAATTGACCATCCAAGATGCTTTTTGTTTTTCGCCCAGGCGAAGCACCGGGAAAGGCAGCTCCTGTCTCATGGCCTTGCGTTTTGCAATTTCAAGTGACATGTGGCTCAAGTAGTCTTCGACCACATCTTCCAGCGGTACCACTGGAGACATGTAGCGCATCACCAGCATGGTGTAGGTATTAATTGAAGTATTCTTTTTCATTTCACTTCCTTTAAATCTTCAAAAATGCGTTGGGCTGTTGCGCGATCTACAGTCACGGGCACCATGTGGCCGCCGACCATATGAAATGCCAGCACAAATTTGTCACCGGCATCTCGGGAAACAACGTTATTCAGATTCGCAATATGAATTGAATGCTCTGCAAAATTTGAGTCGATGAACTGAAGCATTAACGGTTCTCCTCAATTTGTTTTTTTAAGTTTTCAGCCTGCTCGGTCAGTCGCTTATATTCTTTTAATGCCTTGATAAGCATGAAAATACTGAAAATAAAACCGGCGAAAATGGGCAGCACAATAAACAGCAAAAGCGGCATATATTCCTGAGTCATGTCACATAGCTCCCGGCAATGAGGGCCTGGGCAAAAAACTTGGCTTCATCTTCATTTTCTGAAGCCTGGTCTTCAGCTTGAACAAGACAGTGACAGCACTGTTCGTCCGTAAAGTTCGGGCATTTGTCCTGGCATGGATGCTTATTCATAATGACTCCCAATGTTTTTCTGTTTGTTCAGTTCGCAGTTTTTTCAGTTTGTTGTGAGCATCTGTCAGTTTTTTATAGATTGCTTGCCATGCGGCCGGGTCTGAGTAATTGCACGGATACGGCACCAGCGGCTCGTGCATCAGAATGTAAATAGGCTCACGATTTTTTTCGTAACCACCCACGAAGACATGCATGTCCAGGTGGTTGGTGTGACCAAGAATAGAAACCTGCACGTGGAAGTCGCGGTCGTTAAACCCCAGCGCATCATTAATCAGCGTCCGGGTTTTTCTTTTGATTTGTGCTTTCAGATCAGAGATTTTTTGATTGTCTGTGCTCATTGCGCTGATTCCTCGATAAGTTGATTCCGGTAAATTCGGCGGACCTTTTTTTCTAAAGTCTGTTTTTCAATCTGGTTAAGTTCTTCTGCATCAAAAGCGGCTTGAATGAATGACAGGGCTTGTGTCTGCGCATCGAGTAGAGCGCTGCTGGAAGTAGCGCGCTCTAATTGCCCGATTGCAGCTTCAATTTGTTTTAAGCTGGTTTCACGGCACATAGCTTTCTCCAGATCCGGATAAGAATTGGATGTTTTGCTGGTTGAGCAAAGTCATTTGCTTGAAGGCGGTTGATGACGATAGTGTCGAAAGTTGATTTATTCATTAAAAGTTACCTATTAGGTATTAATATAACCGAATCGTAAATTTGTTTATCCACTCTTGTCAATACCTGGAAGGTGATTTATTTATATTTAGATTACTTTTATTTATATTTTTATTTTTTATAAGGCGTAAAAAAACCACAAAAAAGTGGTTTAGTTTACAAATAAATATTCTTATTTAGCTTTCAGGTATGTTCTTTTCTGGCTTGGAGTCACAAAAGCTACTACTGGGTAAATTCTCAGAATATTCTCTTTGTTCACGGAATCGCGTTGTCCATCAACTGAGTCGATTTCAATGAAACCCTCTTTCTCAAATAAAAACTCACCGCAATAGACTTTACCGTCAGTGGTTTCAAGGATTACGTCTTCTCCAGCGGTGGTCTTGAGAGCCATGTCGCATATGATTACATATCCATTTTTGTACGGTTTGTTGAAGCCTGTACCTTTAATTTCAAAAGCAACAGGAATTGTCATTGTGCTTGGTACTTCTACCTGGTAATGGATTTCAACGTTGTTATTGATTTCCAAGTCTTGTCCTCTGCTTAAATATATTGTTTTTGCTAAGGCTAAGATTTTAAAACTTTTTTGATCATCTTGATAAGACTGTGGATCTAAAGAAGTTGGTTCTTCAGTGATCGTTGCGTCTAGTTGTGTCGCATTGAACTTATTGCTTAATACTCGTTGAATGCTTACGTCATTTTGGATGTGATCTAACCATGTTGCATCCAGTCCAAACGGTTCAGTTAATTTCTCGGCAATTTTGCTGCCGATGGTCTTTTTTGCATTATCAGATAGGTATTGATTTAGCAGGTTGTAAGGAATATCTACGATCTCAGCAAAGCTTTTTCTATCTATTTTGTAATCTTCTTTTAGGTGCTGGAGCATTTTAAGCACATTTGTACGTCTGATTTCTTTGATGCCTAACATACCGTTATTCCTAGTTAACTGGTTGATTTTTTGAATTATGTATTTCAAAAAATAAAATACCAACACCCAGAAAGTTGAGTTATTTGATAAAAAAATAGCTTATGGGTATTGATTTATAGTTACCAGATAGGTAACTTTTATATAGGTTTTTATCTTATTGGTAACTATATGTCTCAAATAACCCAGCCATTCGACTTCGCAGCATATCTGGATCGTCTTTCAGAGAAAGAGCTAGAAAACTATGCCACACGCTCAGGAACCTCAGTTGGCTATTTGGGTGTGCATTTAAAGTACCGCCGGAAAATGCCAAGAAAGGATTTGATAGTTGCGCTAGCCATGGAAAGTAATGGGGAATTTTCATCTCAGGACTTACTCCTTTGGTTTTATGACTTGCAGAAAGCATAAGCGCTTTTCTCATTGATAAATATGATTATTGTACGAGTCGAAAATCATGACTAATAAAAAAGAAAAGATTTTGCCGCTTTCCATGTCTTTACGTGCAGCAGTTTATAGCGATGGAGATCAGTCTCTCATTTCTCATATCGCTGAAAAGAACTGCTGGAATGTGACTACTTTTAGAAATTCTCTGTGTCCAACGACCACAACACATAAAGCCAATATTCACCATCTGGAAGCAGTACTGGCTGAAACCCAGGATTCTCGAATTATGGACAGCATCTGTGCGATTCATGGTAATGCAGGCTGGTTTGAACTTCCTGCAGTCAAGGATCTGGACCAGGTGAACTACATGAAAAAGTTAGGTGAGCTGGCCCAGGAGCAGGGTAGCTTGGCCAGATCCATTGCTGAAGCTGTTGCCGATGGCCGGATAACGAAACTGGAAGAAGCCGAAATTTATCAGGAAGTGCTGGATTTGGTTCGTGTTGCAACTACGGTTCTGGCCATGGTCAAAAAACAGCGTGAATTTGAACGGGGTGAAATGTGACAAAACCAAACTTTCAAATTGAGGATGTAAAAGCCAAGGCCCAAGGCTTATGGGCTAATCTGATTTTCCCTAGTTTTAATATTGATGTTCATTTCAAGAAAAAAACACCATGTCCGGCATGTGGTGGCCGTGATCGTTTCCGTTATGACGACAAAAACGGTGTTGGTGATTATATCTGTCAGCAGTGTGGCGCTGGTGACGGCTTAGACCTGATTCAGAAGGTAACAGGTCTGTCATTCCCTAAAGTTTTGGAGGAAGTCGCCTCAATTGTTGGGCTAGATGCAACTTCTGCGATTACGGATACGGACCGTGCTCGTTGGCGTAAAGAACGTGAATTACGTGAAAAAGAACAACGTGAGCGTGAACGAAAGCGTCAGGAGCAAATTGCACGTAAAGCGGAGGGTTTATTCCGAAATGCATATTTGGGTGAAACAAGTCTGTATTTAAAAGAAAAACAGGTTAACAAAGACCCAAAAATCAAGATTGATCACCAGGGCAACCTGTTAATCCCTGCCTATGATGAACACGGGAAAATGTGGAACTTGCAGACCATTGAACCGGACGGCAACAAATATTTTATTAAGGGCGACACCAATGATTTAGGTGAATGGCAGACCGGTGGTGGTCGGATGGGCGGTCTATTTTTCATGATCGGTGAGGTTCAGCCAGATCTCTATGATTCTCACATCGTCTGTATCGCGGAAGGTTATGCAACAGGCATGTCTATTCACATGGCAACTGGTCATCCGGTCGCGCTTTCATTCGTAGCAAATAATTTACCCAAGGTTGGTACAGCTCTGCGTCAGAAGTACCCGAATGCAGTATTCGTTTACTGTGCCGATGACGACAGTGCCAAAGATAACACCGGCATGAAGTATGCCCAGGAAGCCCAGGCGATTACTGGCGGCATTATTGTTTTGCCTGATTTTACGCAAATTAAGGAGTCTATCGCATGAATTCTAAGGCCTATACAGACTTCAACGATTTGCATGTTTCTTGTGGGTTAGGTGAGGTTCGGAGACAGATCCATTCTGCCATTTCCTCTTATCAAATTTCCCCCGCACCCCCTAGTAATGCAACCAACAATTTTCAGGGGCAAAATCCGGATTTGGATAAAAACGACGTTGCTGGCTCAGTGGGGGAGGCGGGTATTTCGCAGGAAAATACTGAGCAGGTTGATACTTCGCCTGAAGCACAGATGGAAAAATGGCTGGCCAGATTCTGTCTGATCGAAGGTGAAACCAACGTCTGGGATGACTATGGGAAGAAAATATGGAAAAAGACTGCTTTCCAGACCATGCTGGGCGGTAAAAAGGTTTTTGACCAGTGGAATTCACATCCTAAACGTAAAACCATTTCTTCGGATGATGCGAATGGCCGTGCAACCGGTGAAAATCATATTAAAGCCAAGGAAATGATTGAGCGGTTCATTATGCTGGAGGGTAAAAAAGCATGCTGGGACACGTTTCGTCGTGAACTGGTTGGCACCGATGTTATGAAGGAAAACTGGGCCGGTGCCTATGATGTATGGGCAAAATCCAGAGAAAAACGCATGATCTGGCATGAGGATCTGGTCTTTGTTCCTTCTATGCATATCAGTGAAGGTCAGATCAATACTTATGACGGCATGGATATTTCACCTATGCTGGATGATAAGAATCAGATTGTTCCTCCAGGTGAAGCACTGGAGATGTGCATTCCGATTATCAATCTGGTCAAATTTTTGTGCGGTAAAGAAACAGCCGCATATGAATGGCTGATGAAATGGCTGGCTTATCCGCTGCAACATCCTGGCGCCAAAATGAATACCTCGGTTTTGATGTGCAGTGCTGTTCAGGGTTCCGGTAAATCGTTGTTCTTTGAAAAGATAATGACCCGCATTTACGGTGAAAAGTACTCTGTTACCCTGGGCCAAAATGGTCTTGAGTCCATATATACCGACTGGGCCGAGCGCAAACTGTACTGCCTTTTTGAAGAAATTTTTAACAATAAGTCAAAGTTCGGCATGATGGGTCTGATCAAACATATGATCACTGGAGAGAAGATCCGCATCGAGAAAAAGTTCATGTCTGGCTATTCGCAGAATAACCACATCAACTGCGTGTTTCTGTCCAATGAAGTGCAGCCGCTGGCAATTGAAGAGCGTGATCGACGGTTCTTGGTGCTTGAACCTAATCAGAAATTAGGGGATGAACTGAAAGGACTAATCGAAAATTGTCTTGAGCCAGACAGTAAAGCCATCAGTGCGTTTTATACGTATTTGTTATCAATGGATCTAACCGACTTTACGCCATACACCGAGCCGCCAATGACCAAGGCCAAGCAGAAAATTATTCAATTTGGTTTACCTGGCTGGAAATTGTTTTTAGACGACTGGCGAGCTGGCGTTCTGAATAACCCGTTCGTTTGTTGTCTTTCAGATGATTTATACATGGCGTATCGGCAGTGGTGTCATAAGAATGGTGAAAAGACTATTCCCGCCAATAAGTTTCTGAATTTGATTGCATCGGAGCGTGTTGTGGCCAAAGGGCATGGACGGATCTACGAGGATGTTGTGACTGGTGGTGGCTACCAGGAGAAGCGTAAGGAAGTGCAGAGACGTATGATTTTTACCTGCATGCCGCCACAAAATGTGAAACAGGCAGAATGGTTATCTTCCCAAGTAAAGCAGTTCCGTGATAAGTTAAAAGGAGATCATGATGTACCACCTGTATTATAAAAAAATAACTTTAATTGTTACGGGTGTTACGGGTCTGTTACGGGCTTTTTCTCCACCCCGTAACACTGTCAAAGCCACACCACATCTGCATTACAGCCACCCTGTTACGGCTGTTACGGGCTTATGCACGCGCGCGCACGGGAGAAAAAATTTAATAGCTTATATTTTTCTCAAATACCTTGAATTAAATAATTCCCCGCGCGAGGTAAAAACCCCCGTAACACCCGTAACACCCGTAACAACATTTGATTTTATTTAATTTTTTATATGAGTTACCCGTAACAGACCCGTAACAAACAGGTGTTTACCCGTAACAATGGCTAAAAAACCAACAAGGTTAAAGATCATGGAAAAATATTTGCGTTTATTAAATCCAAAAACAACAAATTTTGATTCAGTCGGCGGGGGAAATCATGGTGCTTTAACAGCCCAAGATGTGTGTGTTGCTCTTAGCTATGCGAAACTTACCCCGGTTCAAAGCCATCTGATCGAACTTTATGCCCTGAATCGCAATTCAATAGATCAGTTAAAGCTGTCGGCCCGCGTTATTCATGAGGAGTACATTCGTTTTAATATGGCTGAGGTGTCTGAAGATCATGAGATTTCAATTTTTGTTGCGCTGGTTGAGCTATGCAAAGTCCCAGCAGGTTACAAGCCTTCAGAGAGAAACCGAGCGGTTATTGCTGGTGTTAGCCGAATGAGAGTTCAGCGTCACCTGGGCAAGTTGATTGATGATTTTAAAAAATTATTATCAGTTGAGTCAGGAATTGCTGTAGCAAAAATTAATATGCAGATAAAAAATATCAAATAGTTGATTTAAGTTACTTGACAGTTGAGCCAGTTTTAATCTACATTTCTCCACAATGCAAAACTGTTTCTAAAGCGCTGTAAGTTTTTAAGAGTCTCTCCCCAGAGGCTCTTTTTTTATGGCTGTATGTCGGGCGCGGGGCCGGGCATACAGTTCTTTTTTTAGGGTGAACGCATGGATAACAATCAGATCATTCGTATCTCGGTGAAGATGCCTAAACGTCGAATGCTATTGCTCACAGCGCTTCATGCAGTGGACAAGATCATTCAACTGAAAGCAACACAGAAACTGCGTGAATTAATTATTAAACGTTCCATCAAAGTTACTCCGGTGAAACATGAACAAAGCACCACAGAAAGCTAAGCGTCCATGTCTATCATCGGGCTGTAAAGACTTTGCATCGAACAAAGGATATTGCGACAAACATCAGAGCCGAGTGAAGCAACGTGACCGTGATCGCGGGACTGCACATCAACGTGGCTATGATGCCGAGTGGAAAAAACATCGTGACCAATTCTTGTTGGAGCATCCGCTTTGTGTTGAGTGTCGTCGCAAAGGTTATGTGATGCCTGCAACGGTGGTCGATCATATCGTTCCACACAAAGGCGACAAAGAATTGTTCTGGGATAAAAAGAACTGGCAACCGTTATGTGAAACACACCATAACATCAAGACTGCATCAGAAGATCGGGGCAGCTGGTCGCCAGTGGTCAAACAGGTTAAAGCCAATCGTGACAGCAAGAATGAATTTCAGGTCAATGACCGCTTGCTGGTTGCTACTGAGTACGCACAGGAATGCTTACTCTGCGATGACAAGACAGTGTTCACCGTGATTGAAGTCCATGACAAGACAGTGTTTGTTCAAGATGAAGATGGCAACGGTGGCCGACTGCATCACTCACATTTCAAAAGACATACTGAGACTGCACACGTTAGCTAGTCTCGATGTTGACAGCTGGAAAGACAGCACGCTTATGTGAAAGCAAATGACAGCTCGGAAAGACGGGCACCGATTTCAAATTAATCAGGGGGATATGGGGTCGAAAGTCAAAAGCGACCTCCCGGAAAAGACCGCCCCCCCGACAAATTTTCACGTGGTCAAAAGTCCAGAGGGGGGTATACCTCCGAACATTTTTCACAAATTAAATTTTGGAGGCTCATATGTCTAGAACTGGCCGACCTCCTAAGCCGTTGCAAGAAAAAATTTTATCCGGTGCCCGAATTCGAGATGACCGAGATGAAGGTGCACAAGTAGCGAATGCTGCAGTGGATTTAGGAATGCCGCCTTGCCCGGCATGGTTAAACAAAAAGGCAAAAAAGCATTGGGATATATTGGGACCAACACTGGTTCAGGCTGGATTGCTGTCGGTAGTCGATGGAGATGTTTTCGGTTTGCATTGTGACAATATGGCCGCTTATGCCGATGCAATGGAACGGCTGCAGGATGTTGAAAAATGGGTGGCCAAAACGCCGAATGGTTTTGAAGTTCAGGCCGCCTGGCTCCAGATCCGGAACAAACTGCAGGAACAAATTATTAAAACTGCGCGTGAGTTCGGACTTACACCAGCAGCTCGCTCTGGGGTGAAAGTGAATAAACAGCAGCAATTAGGTTTATTCGGTGCAGCAGCTGCAACGAATGAAGAAAATGACCCTTATGACGGCTTTACGGCTCGTCAAAGTTGTTGAGTAAGTTTTAATGCGGGATTATTTCAAAATTTCGCTCCAGTACTGCCTTGATGTTCGATCTGGAGCAAGAACGGCAGGGCAGCTGGAAAAGCTTGCGGTAAAAAGATTCTTAACTGATTTAAGCCGATCAAACTTTGATGTCACATCGGTTGATGAAGAAGCCCAGGCGTTGCTGAAAAAATTAAAGTACACGCCAAAGCCGGATATAGATTTCGATTATGAGCTGGACCTAGACAGAGCGCATCATGCGCTCTTTTTTGTGGAAACCTGTCCGCATGTCAAAGGGAAGCTGGCAAAACTTAGAGCTGACGGTACCCGCCAGTCTCTGATTCTGGAGCCGTGGCAGGTTTTTGCCACACTGAATATTTTTGGCTGGATAGACCAGGAAGGAAAAAGGCGGTTTTTATATGTTTATATCGAAGTCGCCAAAAAGAATGGTAAATCGACATGGCTGGCGGCCATTGCCCTGTATCTCGGATTTATTGACGGTGAGATGGGGGCCGAGGTTTATACAGCCGCAACTTCAGCTGAACAGGCCAAAATCGTATTTAACGATGCGAAAAAAATGGTCGAGTACTCGCCAAAAATGCGCGCGCGGTTCGGCATTGAGTTTTCACAATATACGGTGTTCCAGACCGAGACAAACAGCGTTCTTAAAGCGCTATCACAAGATCGGGGCGGGACAAAAGACGGTCTGAACGTTCATGCGGCCATTATTGATGAACTGCATGCCCACAAGACGGCTGACATGTATGACATTGTGGCCAATGGTATCGCGGCACGTGAAGAGCCGCTGATTCTGGCCATTACCACGGCTGGTGACGATACCACGACCAAGTGTTATCAGGAACGTCAGGTTGTAGTCGACATTTTGAAAGGTAAAGCTACTCATGAGCAGTACTTTGGCATGGTTTTCTGCCTGGACCGTGGTGATGACTGGTTAGATCCAAAGGTTTGGCCAAAGGCGAACCCCAATTATGGGGTCTCAGTGACTGAAAAATATCTGCATTCGGTGTTCGAAAAAGTCAAAGTCAGTCCAAAACAGGAAAGTATTACCCGCCAAAAACACCTGAACGAATGGGTTGGCGCGGTGGATGGCTGGATTGCACCGACGATCTGGGAGCGTGCTGAGCGCGATGTGGGCGAAGATTCCTTTGCTGGACAAGTCTGTTTTGGCGGTTATGACCTTGCAAGCCGTCTGGATTTGGCCTGCTGGGGCCGATTACGGCCAAAAATGGAAAATGGAAAGGTTCACTGGTACGCATTTATCAGCAGTTACATCAATGAGCATGTGGTCGAGACCAAAGAAGCCATTAATGGTGAAAAACGCCCGGATGAATATCCGGTCTGGCGTGACCAAGGCCATCTGATTGTGACTGAGGGGAAATCAACGGATTTCAACCGAATCCAGCAGGATATTGAAAATTTCCACATGGATAACCCGTTTTATGAACTGGGGCACGATTCATACCATGCGGCCCAGCTGACATCGAACCTGCTAGACCAAGATATTAATGTGATTGAGGTACCGCAGCAGGTCGAGTTTTTGGACCCGGCCATGAAGTGGATTGAGGTTTTACTCACGGAAGGCCGGCTGCATCACAATGGCGATCCGGTCCTCAAGTGGTGTATGTGTAACGTGGTGGTGAAGCCGGACGCGAAAGAAAATATTTTTCCGCGTAAGAGCGCACCAGCCAAGAAAATTGATGCGGCAGTGGGCTTGATCATTGCGGCATCACGGGCCATGCACTATGACAATGAATCCGTTTTTGATTTGGTACCAGGTGAAGCTGATGGAAACATTGATGACTGGTTGAATGACATGATTAAGGTAGCGAAGCGATGAGTAAAAAGCGCGATAAAATGAAAATTCGTGATAAAACCAATCGCGATAAGCTGAAGGCCCGGAGCACCGGACCGATGCAAGACAGAACGGGGACGACTATTTTTGATCGTCCCCGTTCTGGTTTTAGAACAGCGAAGCCTGTGACATTCGACAGTGCAATGACGCTCAGTGCTGTATTTGCCTGCGTCAAAATCCTGACTGAATCGGTGGCCACCTTGCCCTTGCACATGTACAAGCTCAGTGCTGACGGTACACGTTCTCAAGTCAAAGATCATGATGTGATTCGGCTGCTATACAACAAGCCGAACCGGTACCAGACGCGGGTTGAGTTCTTTGAACAGCTCATGCTGAACCTGGTCGCAGGCAATGCCTACGTTAAAAAGGATTATTCGGGAAAAAAGCTGGTCAGTTTGCAGGTGATTAACTCTGGATCGGTGGAACCAAGTATCCAGGACAATGGCACGCCACTATACAAGTGCAAGCTAGCTAACAAGACGGTCGAATATACGGACAAGGAAATCTGGCATATCAAACTTTTTGGTACCGGATTTGTCGGAATGTCGCCGATTGCCTACGGTGCCCAGTCAATTGGCGTTGGCCTTGCCGGGGTGGATAAAACTTCCCGGCTCATGTCGAACGGTGCCAAGCCGACCGGTGCATTAAAAACCGACAAATATCTGAAAAAAGAACAGCGTGATGCGCTGCGTGGTGAGCTGGATATTTTAATTAACGGTGATGACGGGGATTTGGCCGTACTAGAAGGCAATATGCAGTTCGAGCAGATTAGTTTGACACCAGAGGATCTGGAACTGATTGAAATCCGGAAAATGTCGGTTGAAGAGTCTTGCCGTTACTTTGGTGTCAATCCGATTCTGATTTTTAGTGCCGATTCAAGTACGACCTGGGGCAGTGGTATCGAGCAGCTGGTCGATGGCTTCCATAAATTCGGTTTACGTCCGTATCTGGAGCGGATTGAAGAAAGTGCCCGGATTCATCTGCTGCAACGGCATGAATGGGATGAATATGAGTTCGAGTTTAAGACCAAGGATCTGTTAAGAGCATCTTATCTTGAGCGGATTAAATCGAACAAGGACCGAATCTTGAGTTCACAGGCCACACCGAACCAGATCCGGGTCGAGGAAGGGGATGCACCATTGCCGTATGGTGATGAATTACTGGTACCAGTCAACATGACCACTGCCGAACGTATGAAAAAAGGCAATTATGGAGCGAAAGCTAATGAATCAAAACCTGCTAGTGCGGAATAAGGCACTGCCAAACTTGCCGAAAGTTCAATGTCGGCGCATGCCAATTACTGTGGATAACTGTCGATTTATCGACAAAGATGAAAAGACAGGTGTGGTGAAAATCAGCGGTTATGCGGTCAAGTGGGATTCAATCAATTATTACGGTGAAAAATTCATTCGTGGTGCATTTGCTGAAGTGTGTGCAGCATTTGAGGCGGGCACAAAGAAGGTTCACTGCTATTACAACCACGGTTGGCGACTGTATTACGTTGATTCCCGAATGGGCATGCGTGTCGGGAAAATCACAGTTTTAAAAGAAGATGACCAGGGCTTGTATCTTGAGATCGAATTGACACCCGGGCTGGCAATTGCCCAGGATGTTGCAGCAATGGTTCAGCATGGCACAGTCGATGGTTTTTCGATTGCGTTTTTTCCCCCAAATTCTCTGGATATGGAAGACAAAGGGACGCATGTGGAAATCAAGCGTGCTGATGTTTATGAAATCAGTATTGTGGATGAGCCGGCGGATAGCGCAGCGCGAGTGATTAACGAGGAAGCGATTGCAGCGATTCAGTCGGAAGATGATGCTGAAGAGTTGCTTCGATCCATGGGCCTTGTCGGTGATTATGCCAAAAAGCTGATGTCCCGGATTTCTGGCATTCAGAAGTCGGAGCCGCCACCGGCTGAACCAGAGCCATTTAAAGATCCGTTTGAGTTTCTGGACAGCAAATAATTTCAATTTCAAACATGACCCGCCTGAAAAGCGGGTTTTTTAATTTCTATGCATGGAAAAAATTATGAAAGCACTATCAACACCAGCTCTTGCTTTAGCTATGGCATCTGCAGCAACTCAACAGGCTCAGCCTTTTTCAAACCTACTTGCACGTGATACAGCCAATCTGGATCAGATGGCGATTCAATTACGTGATCGTATTAGCCAGCTTGACACTTTGCTTGAGCGTTATCGTGATCGCCTATCTGCACTGGATGGTTTGCCAGAAGACCTTAAAACAGAGTTGGAAAATCGTTCTAAAGAAGTGGCGCGCTTGACCGGTGAAATTGAAGAAATTCAGCAACAGCTGGTCGATGGTGTCCATGATCGCAGTCGTGGTGAACAAGACACCATTGCAGCAGCTTTAATTCGCAACAAGGATGCGGTCGAATTTGCCAAAACAATGGCAACTCGTTCAGGCAAGAAAAAAGAATCAGTGGTCTTTGAAGGGATCAATGCACGTAACGTCATCACCTTGGCAGGCTTAGGTACTAATGGAACGTTGGCAAAAAATGATGTGTCTCGTACATCATTCCAAGCACCTTTATCAGTGATTGATTTGATCAACTGGGGTTCAGCAGATGGCGATGTTGCAGTATTCCTCCGTGAATCTGCTTTCGAAATCATGGCAGATATTGCGCCTGAAAATACAGATAAAGCAGAATCTGATCTTGAATTTGGTCCAGTTCAGCTGAATATCGGCACGATTGCACACTGGATTCGTGCATCTAAGCAAGTTTTGGCAGATATGACATGGCTTGCAAACTATATCGAAACCCGTATGACTTATGGTGTACGTTTGAAGCTTGAATATTTTGTCGTTAATGGCCATACACCAACATCACAGAATCCTAAATGCTTCAGTGGTCTGCTTGAAGAAGACAACTATGTTGAAATCACTGCAGAAGCTGATGCAACAGCAATTGATGTATTGAACCAAGCGAAATATAAAGCCGCTGATTCATATCTTTTACCTGACAGCATCATTTTAAACCCAGAAGATTGGGGCAAAATTGAGCGTATCAAAGGTGAAGATGGTCACTATGTATTTGGCGCACCTGGTGCAGCGGTTCAGCCAGTACTTTGGGGCGTGCCTGTTGTTTTCGCAGCTTCAATGCCTAAAGGAAAATATTGGGTAGGTAACTTGGCGATTGGTTTTGACGGTTTAATCCGTGAAGATGTTGCTGTTACTGTATCAACAGAAGATGGCAACAACGTAACCAAAAACTTAGTGACAATTTTGGCAGAAATGCGTGCTTCTGGCGCAGTGGTATTACCTGATGCATGTGTCGCTGGTGATTTACCTGAAATCCCTGCAGTAACGCCTCCAGTCGGTGAAGGCTAATTTCTGAAATAAAAAGCACCTTTCGGGGTGCTTTTTTTAACTCTTTTCGTGTCGCAAAAAGGCTATTTTTATGAGTGATTATATTGACCCGGCTATTGTCAAAAAGCAGTTGCGTGTACTGCATAACCGTGATGACGATTACATCGGATTACTCACAAAAGCAGCGCTTAAGCATATTCAAAATTTTTTAGATCGGCCGCTCGAAGAAGTGCTGGTCGAAGGCGTACTGCATGAAGATTTGACCATTGCTGCTTTGTTGATCATCACTGATATGTACGAGAACCGAGCAGCTCAAACAGAAGTCAATTTGTACGTCAATCAAGCAGTAGAGATGTACATGCTGCCATACCGAAAAATGGGGGTGTGATATGCGTCTAACTGTGGATGATGTGAATCGAGATCCAAAGCGCTACGTTGGCAAAGTGTCTATTTTTTTAAATGATCACGAAGTCAGAAATGTATTAGTTGCGGATGAAGAACAGGGCTATATCGAGCGTGCCAAAATGGAAAATGGAAAACTCGTCATAGATAAAGGTCGTGGTGAAGTTTTCCGCGAAAAGCTTTATGGCAAAGTTCGCGTTGTGATTGAGGGAGTATAACCATGCAATCAGGCGATCTAGATCATTTATATGAAGTACTGCAACGGACTGAAGAAAAAGACAGTGCTGGCCAGAAAAAATGGATATGGAACAGCATAGGCCAATTCTATGGTGGCGAGGTGCCAGTCAATACAACAGCATTCTCATCCAGTGGCGCTATAGGATCGGCCCTGGTGGTCCAGATCAATTACCGGCCTGAAGATTTCCCTGACTTGTTGCCTGAACATCAGTTGCGTGATGTCGATAACCAGAAAATTTATGCGATTACCGGAATCTTGCCGGTGAGTCGTGCCAAGCACCGGATTATGTGTACGGTAGGAAAATTATGATTGAATCATCTGTCGAGATTGAAGGCGTAGACGACTTGCAAAAGCAGCTGGCCAGCCTTGTAAACCTGGCTCGGCAGAAAAGCATCACTCAAAGTGCTTGTCGTTATGCCTTAAAGGAGCTGCATGCAGATGTAGTTGCTGATGCTCCACGTGCGGAAAAGGCTTATTACCGCTATTGGCGCGGTTCAGCCAAGGCACGCCGGGCGGGGAATCCACAAGGTTCAAGGAAGCTGATTCAGCCGGGGACATTGCAGAACTCAATAAAATTTAAGCGTGTGAAACTGGATAAAAGTGTCGGTGTCGGAATTTATGTATTGAACCGTGCGTTTTACTGGCGATTTGCCGAGTACGGGACTCCACATATACCAGCTGATTCTTTCCTCAGAAAAAATTTCGATATTCACAAAGAGCGTGTAGTTGCGCGGTTTAAAACGAGTTATGCCCGCCGACTTAAATCAGTGATTAGAAAACAGCAGGTGACTACAGATGCTAGCGATTGAAATCTGTTATGAGCTGTTGAAACAGCATTTTAACTGTGGGCCTGCACCATTGCCTGAAGGTGAGAACCTGGAAAACGGTTATGTGACTTATCAGGATGTGAGTACGGTACCGCAGGAGAGCACGGCTGGCTGGCTCGGTTATGACCAGGTGCGCGTGCAGGTCAATGTTTACCATCGTGAAAAGCTGCAGGCAGTGAAGAATTCAAATTTCATTAAACGATTATTCACGAAACAAAATCCTTACGGGGGCTGTTCGGCTGTCGCAGAGCGTTCAGACCACGATGAAGAAACAATGCTGTATGTGCAGCAAATTGACTTTTATTTACATCAATCTGATAACAGTTGTTAGGAGACACTATGACTGATTGCGCAGCGGGAACAGTTGATTCCCAGGGAATTGAACTTTATGTGACTGGCGGGAGTCTTTTCCCGACACGAACATTGGTTGCAGATGTGCTGGATTTGCCATTGCCTGCAGGTGAGCGCCCGACTGATGATGTGACCTCAGTTGTGTCAAAATTTGCAGAAAAACTGGCCGCTGGTGTCATCGACTACGGCAGTATTGAGCTGAGTTTATTGCAGCGAACCAACACGCCCCAGCAGGCTACACTGGAACGTGCTTTTATCGAAGGTGATTGTTATACCTGGGATATTGTACTGCCGGATGAAGCCGTGACTTCATATACATTTAGCGGGACAATCACTAAATTCGCGCCATCACGTGAAGCTGCCAAAAAGAACCGCGTAGCTATGGCTGTTGCGATTTCTGGTGCAGTGGACCATCTTGAAAATGGTGTATCAGTATTAAACCCGCCTGAAGTTCCTGCAGGCTAATAAGCAAAACCATTCAAAAGACCCCGTTTCGACGGGGTTTTTTTCATTCTATCTATTTAAAAAAATGAGAGGCAATCATGTCTAATTTAGTAAATGCGTTCTTAGGTACCGTTGGTAAAAAAACATCAGAAATCGTTGAAGTTCCAGATGTTGGTCGTGTCGGTGTTTTAACTTCATTAACTTTGCAATCCCGTGCAGAATACTTTTTAGAACGAAAAGATAAAGATCATATTGCGAATGCGTTATTGCTTCAAAAAACCGTTTTTGACCCTGAAACTAACGAATTTATTTTGCAGAAATTAAGTCTTGAAGACATCAATAACTTGCCAACATACGTGACAGATCCAATGGTCAAAGTGGCATTACAAGCCATTGGCATTACTCAAGAAGCAATTAAAAAACAGATTGAAAAAGAAGCGGAGTCTGAAGAGCTAAAAAACTCCGAGAACGACCAGAACTAATGTTTATGTTTCAGCTTGCATTGCGGTTGGGTCGGACCGTAGGCGAGTTGATGAGCTGTATGAGCGCTGAAGAACTTGAGTACTGGAAAGCTTTCTCAGTACTTGAGCCTATCGGCATCCTTCGAGAAGATGCGCTGTTTGCCAATGTTTGTAAAACGCTTGCAGATTTAAAAGTGAAAAATGAGTTAGTGCTTCGTGATTTCACAGTATTTAATCGCAATAAATATGTAGAGCCTGAACCTGATATTGAGCAAACAATGCGTAACATCAAAGCAGTTTTTGGAGCTTTAAGTGCCAAGTCAAAAGCATAATTTCAAGGTCGGTGATGAAGTTTATATTCCTGACCTGTTTGCCCGTCACAAATTTCGGGTACCAGATGATGAACAATATGTCGTGGACAAACTGATTGATGATGAACGTTTGCAAGTCAGCATTGAAGACCGTTCATTTGTGGGGCATTATTCGCATTTTGCATTAATTAATTGAATAAATTTAACTTCAATGTAAATATTCTAGCTTCTAATAATGAGGGGCTAGAATATGCTGAAATATTTTTTTATATCATTAATAACTATTCCAACAATAGTTATGGCACAGGAAACTTGTGAGAGTTTAAATAATAAAATTGAAGATAAAACTAAATATATTGTCTATGAAAAAGTCATTGAGATCGAAAGGTCTTTGGCTGTTGGAGGTACACAATTTATTAAGTCTAAGAAGATCCCAGAATATCAATCTGAGATTAGCTTATTAATGCAACAAGCTAATAGTATGAATTGCCCCGCTTACACTGGTGATCTGAGTGGAAAACCTTACGCGAAATTTGCACAGGATTGCGTTAAATCTAAATTTATGGATAGGCAACTGTGCGATAAGGGTAATTGGATAATTCCTAAAGATTAAGTTTATAAGTTTACGAAAACCTCGCTTCTGGCGGGGTTTTTTTATGGGTGAAATTTATGTCGGGTACAGATATTTTAAGCCGGATTCAGATTTTGCTGGATGCAAATACAGCAAACTTTGAGCAAAAGATGAAAGAAGCTCAGGACACGTCTGTATCTACTTTTGACAAGATTAAATCCAGCGCAAAAGTTATGGGTACCGCAGTTGCTGCAGGCGCAGCTTCAGCAGCAATTGCCCTGTCTGCCATGGCTTGGGAAACAGCGAATCAGGCTGTTGAATTAGAAAGATACGCGCTTCGGGCGAATACAACGACCCAAGAATTCCAAAAAATGGCTGTGGGTGCCCAGGCATATGGTGTTGAGCAAGAAAAGCTCAGCGACATGATGAAAGACTTCAATGAGAAGCTGGGTGAGCTTACAACTATCGGTGCCGGTGGTGGTGTCGATTTTTTTGAACAAATTGCGGTTAAAACCGAAGGATCTGCAGCAGCAGCTGAAAAGCTGATTTTAAAAATGCAGAAATTGTCCGGTCCAGATGCATTACAGCTTTATGTCGATAAGCTCGAAGAAGCTGGAGTGACCCAGCAGCAAATGTCATTTTATTTGGAGTCTATGGCCTCGGATATGACAGACCTTATCCCATTGCTGGCAAATGGCGGGGAGGGAATGCAGCTTTATTCTGATGCTGCGGAGCGTGCCGGCATAGTCATGAGTGATGAAACGGTTGCTCAGGCGAAGATTCTAAAAGAGCAGATGTACTTGCTCGATCTGCAAATGCAGGGTGCCAAAAATCAGCTAATGCAAGCTGTGATCCCGGCATTTGTCGATATTGCCCAGGCATTCTTCAGTGGGTCTGAGCAAGGCTTGCAGTTTACAGATGTATCAAATGGCATTGCAAAAGTATTGAAAGTGATTGCTTCGGTTGCCATTGGTGCGGTTACAGCAATTCAATTAGTAGGTAAAGCACTAGGTGGTATGGCTGCGGTGGGCGGCGCTATCTGGAACGAGATGGACTGGTATGAAATGAATCCAGTCGGCCTGGTTAAAGCAGCTTACGAGGCGCGTGCTGAAATTGCGGCATTACAGACCGAGTTTCGCGCTGATATGCATAATACTGTTATTGGCGCAGCAGAGCGCTTAGATGCAATGTGGTCAGGTACAAGCTCTGGTACAGCGGCTCAAATGGCTCAGTTACGTGGTGTAAGTAATACAGTCGGTGGGGTAAATGAGGGCCTAGGTGAATTAGCCAGAAAACAAAATGAAGCCGCGGATTCTGCTGCAAAATTAGCTAAAAAGACATCAGATAGTTCGAAAGCATATCGTGAGCAAAAACGAGAGATAGAGGAAGCACAACGCTTGATCTATGAATACGGTGATGAGCTTAACCGTATCAATATGGATCTCGAAAAAGAAATTGAACGGATCAATGATGCTCAATATCTAAAAAGTGATGCTAAGACACGGATGATCAGAGATGCGCGTGAATTATCAAATGCTAAGCAAAAACTATTTGTTGCTGAATTAGAATTTGAAGTTACTGAGCACCATTTAGCTGAAGAGGAAAAGTTAAGAAAACAGCTAAATATTGATAAGTTGCGTCTTGAGTCTACGAAAGGGCTGCATAAAGCAGAACTTGAAGAGAAAAAGAAAGCATTGGATGCATGGTATCGACTGGATATAGCCAATATACAAGAGCAAAAGCGTTTGCGAGCTAATTCAGCCATGGCTGCATGGGGTGGTACTTATTCAGACATGACAGGGCAGGGTGAAGATCATGCTTTGTCACAGCAGCGCTTTTCACGCATAGACGAATCGCAAGAACTGTTTGATGCTCAAATGGCGTTGGCCAATACCGCTGAAGAGCGTGAAGCAATCTGGGAAGCGCATCACAACCGAATGCAGTTCATTGAGCAAGAGTACTTCCGTTCTCGTGCCAACATGCAACTGCAATGGGGCATGAGCTATGTCCAAGGTGCAGCGGGTGTCATGGCACAGGTCTTTGGTGAAAACTCCAAAGCTTATCAAGCCATGTTTGCCGTGCAAAAAGCCATGGCGATTGCTCAAGTGATGATGAATGCGCCTGCTACGTTCTCCGCAGTAATGACATCGGCTTCAGCGATTCCAGTGGTCGGTCCATTCATTGCACCAGGCTTGGCAGCGGGTGCCGTGGCATTACAAATGGCTCAAGCAGCTGCAATCGGATCTGTTTCATTCCAGCCTGTCGGTATGGCTCATGATGGTATTGACCGGATTCCTGAAGAGGGTAGCTGGTGGTTGGATGAAGGCGAACGTGTATTGAAGGGTCAAACCTCGTCAAAACTGGATGCTACCCTTGATGAGGTCCTTCGAACCAATCGTAAACCTGACTACGATATGCCACCAGTACAACAGCCGACTTATAACATTCAAGCTTTGGATGGTAAGAGTGTCGAACGTGTCTTGAGAAAACACAGCCGTCACGTTGCTGGAAGTATGAAAGGCTATGCACGTAATTTTGGGAGATAAATGATGTCTGATGTTTTATTTCCAGACTTAATAATTGGTTATGACCTGACGCGAAAGCCGATGTTCAATACTAAGATCATGACTTCTGTGAATGGTCGTGAACTGCGTGCAAGTTATCAAGCTGTGCCGAAATATGAGTTTTCACTCACTTTGCCAGGTCTTCAAGAACGAAAGGGCGAATTACAGGCAATTGAAGATTTTTTCATTGCTCGTCGTGGTGCTTTTGATTCGTTCCTGTTCAAAATGCCTTGGGACAATGAATATGACTGCACGTTCAATGGCGATGGTACAACCACTTCATTTCAACTATATAAAGGTCAGTTGCCACTAGGAAATACACAATCTCAAGTGGCAATGGATCTTGATCCTACATTCTGGAATGAAGATGACAATCAGCAATTTTGGAGCGATAACGATGACGAATTGTTCTGGGATGACACGAAAATTACAGTCAGCAAAAGTGGTGTAGTTCAAGCATCAAAGCCATTGAAAGCCGGGCATAAATTTTCAGTAAAAGGCACGTTTTATTATCGTTGCCGATTTGCTGATGATAGCCAGGCATTCACGCTGTTCAGTTATCGACTATGGAAGGGTGAAGTCACCTTGATTGGATCATTAGGAAATAAAGTATGAGAGCAGCTTCCCCAAAACTAATTGCATTGCTTGATGCTGATCAGTTTGTGATGGCAGATCTCTATACCATTACCACGGTGCAGGGCGATGTTTTTCGATATACGAATTATGACTTTGACCTGGTGGTTGCAGGTCAGGTTTATAGCTCAGAAGGTCCAATCATCAGCCGTGATGGAATCAGTCTTTCACTCGGCATTGAAGTCGATAATTTATCGATCAATATTGATTGTATTGACGATAATAAATGGAACGGCATCAACGTTGTTCAGGCATTCCATAATGGCCAGCTAGATGGTGCTCGATTTAAGCTTGAGCGTATTTTTATGGATATGAATACGCCAACGGACACCAGTGCCGGGGCCATCAAGCTTTTTGAGGGTCGAATCATTGAGCCTGATTTAGATCGCAATTCAATTCAGGCTAGTGTTGCGTCAGATCTGGATGAATTAAATGTGCAGATGCCACGAAATCTGTATCAGCCAAGTTGTACCAATACGCTATTTGATACAGCATGCGGTCTATTGCGTCAAAACTTTATGGTGCAGACAACTATTGAATCAGGCAGTACTGCAGCTCGAATTTTATGCCAGGTGAATCAGCCACAGGGATGGTTCACACAAGGTGTGATTGAGTTTTTAGACGGTGGCAATGCTGGTCTAAAACGGACGATTCGCATGCATGAATCAGGGGCTTTGTTATTGACTTTGCCATTGTTGGAAGCACCGCAGGCAGGGCAAAGAATCAAGGTTTATCCAGGATGTGATAAACGTCTTGAGACCTGCCAAAACCGTTTTAATAATTTCAGTCGTTTCCGTGGTGCGCCATTTATTCCGGTACCCGAAACAGCCGTTTAACCTAATTTGTATTAATCCATACCCGGCCATTTAGCTGGGTTTTTTTATGGGGTGAGAAAATGCCTTTACCTACTGTTGCAGAAATTACAGACCCAACTGCTACCAATACGCAAATGAAGCAACGACTTGGGCAGTTAGCTGAAAACGTTGCAAGTTTAGATCTTGTGACTTTAAATGCACTCTTTAAACCAAAAATTGTTGCAGAAGAAACTGATTTAAATACGTTCACGGAATTAGGGTACCATTTTTTCCCGGCATCAACAGTTGTAACGAATAAGCCCACCCAAATCACAGGCGCTTTTTTGGTACGAAATATTGTATATGCGAATAGCATATATCAGGAGATCGAGACGCATGATCAGCGTTTTTTACTGCGCAGAACAACAGACCTGGGTGTCACATGGACAATGTTTAAAGAGTTAGATAGTGTTGAATCTGTTGAACAAAAAATCAAATCCAACTCTAATGTTTTAAATGACAATATTGCAAAGGTCGGGCATGGGGCGCTTGAAAATAAGCT
Source organism: Acinetobacter sp. YH12116 (assembly GCF_013418895.1). Taxonomy (NCBI): domain Bacteria; kingdom Pseudomonadati; phylum Pseudomonadota; class Gammaproteobacteria; order Moraxellales; family Moraxellaceae; genus Acinetobacter; species Acinetobacter sp. YH12116. The sequence continues at coordinate 228,306 of NZ_VPBE01000003.1, forward strand.
GCTCAATCCAAGTTTTGAGAATGATTTAAATGACTGGACAAAGCATCAAGCATCAACAGTAGCACTAATTAAGCAATCAGGAATCGATGGCGGCAAATACTTAAATATCTCAGCAACAGCAGAATCTGCTTCGGTATCCCAAGATATTCCTTTTGCTCAAAATGATGTTATTTATGTTTCAGTATGGTCTCGTTTAAATAGTGGCTCGAACAGCACACTTGAGGTATCAGAACGTCTAACTATCTCAGACTACGGAACAAGTCTTAATGCAGTTAGACCGAAATTCATTGCTAGTGACGGTGCGTGGGAGCGAGTATCTGGAATTAAAAAAGTCAACTCAACAAACGGTATTCGCGTATCAATTGGCCGTGGGGTGTCTTTAACTTACGATGCGGATTTTGATGCTTTGGTTTGTGTGAATCTAACCGAGATTTTTGGAGCAGGTAAAGAGCCTTCTTTGAGCTGGTTTGAAAATACGTTTCTCAGCGCAATAGATAAGACACTCTTTAACACCAAATCATTTAGCTCGAAGCAAGTTCGATTATTAGGGGAAATGCAGACAGCAGCATTTAACAAATGTCTAAACTCTAGCTTCGAAAATGACTTTGATGGATGGAAAAAAAACCAAGACGGTGCAGCTTTAACAACGACAACATCTGATTTCAAAATTGGCGCTAAAAGTCTTAGCTTAAATGTTGTAGCTCAAAATTCTTATCTTACTCAAAAAGTAGCTTTTGAAAATGATCATGTCATTTATGTCGGTTGTTGGTCAAAACTAATCAGCACAGACGGTAACAATGCTGAACAGCGCGATAGTTCTCTAAGCTTAACAAACTATCTCGATACAGCAGGGGCGCAACGTGCAATATTTAGTAGCAACATCGGACAGTGGGATTTCGCATCATGTATCAAAACTGTAACTGATGGTGGTGTCACTATTATGATTGGTCGTGGGGGGGTATTTACTTTTAATCGACTTTACGATGGTGTTGTGCTTTTAGACTTAACCGAGATTTTTGGTGCAGGAAGCGAACTTCAAGCGTCTGATGTTGATGAGTTACTTTCGTCATTATTTTTATCGAACTACTTTGATTATTTTGCTTCAATCAAGCCTGGTTCAATAGCTAAAGCTGTAAGTGGTAGCGCAACTGAAAGCCTTAATTGGTGGAAAGGTAAGACTGTTAATTTTATCGGTGACTCAATCACGGAAGCAGCAGCGGGAGTTTACAACTATTCCGATGTTGCTGGTGCAACTCTTAAATTCACACCGATTAATTACGGTATTGGTGGGTCTACGATTGCTCAAAAAGCTTCAAATCCATCTGAACGCAACCCTATTTCTACTCGTTATACACTGATGGATGATGCGGATGCAGTAGTAGTGGCGGCAGGAACAAACGATTGGCAATACAGTCACACGCCTTTTGGTACTATGTCGGATAGAACAGTAAACACGTTTTATGGTGCGCTCCATGTGTTGTGTCAAGGCATGTTAGTCAAGTATCTAGGCAAGCCATTTTTCTTCATGACTCCGATCAAACGCTCACAATCTCCGCTTGACGCAGATAATGCTGTCAACACAGAAGGTAAAACTTTACGTGATTACGCGGATGCGATTATTGAAGTTGCTAACTTCTACGGTATCCCAGTTTTGGATATGAATCGAGAATCTATGCTCGACCCCCATATTTCTGAGATTTATACATCATACATGCCCGATGGTACACATCCAAACAGGCAGGGGCTGGCAATCATGGCTCGTCGCTTGACAGGATTTATGAAACAACTTGCATAGTGATAATTATTATGAAAAATCATGAAGCAGTTACTGAAGCCCTAACCTGGCTCGGTACACCATACCACCATCAAGGGCGTGTCAAAGGTGTCGGTGTCGATTGTGCAACACTGCTTTGTGAAGTTTATGAAGCAGTGGGGCTTATTGATCATTATGATCCACGACCATACCCAGCCGATTGGCACATGCACCAGATGGGTCAGCGTTATCTTGAGCACATTCAGAAATTTTGTGATCAGGTAGACGATCCTCAGCCTGGTGATATTGTTCTCTATCATTTTGGCAAGTGCATCAGCCATGCTGCAATTGTCATTGAGTGGCCAACGATTATCCACTCATATATCCATCAGGGAGTCATTCTTCAGGATGGAACCAAAGGAAGTTTAGCCCGGCGAATTGCCGGGTTTTATCGTTTAAGAGGGCTATAAAATGGGTGGTGTTTTTGGTGGTGGTACCGTCAGTACATCTGACAAACGTATCAATTCAATGCGTATCCAGCAGTCAGCCTATGGTCTTTGCCAGCCTTTGGTTTATGGTAAAAATCGTGTTGCGGCAAATATGTTCTGGTATGGTGATTTTACAGCCACAGCCCATACAACAACGAAAAAGCAAGGTGGTAAGGGTGGTGGCGTAAAAACCAAAAACACGACTTATACCTACAGCGCGTCCTTCATGCTGGGGCTTTGTGAAAATAAAATCAAAGACATTGGGATTATCTGGCGTGATAAAGAACAGATTGTTCCCAAAACAGAAGGCGGTATTCAGCTTAAACCCATTGATCAGCTAGGGTTTGAATTATTTGATGGTGATCATAATCCTGTTTGGGGCTATCTCCCATCAAAGCATCCTGACCAGGCATTGCACTATCCATTTCTCGGTTATGTCGCATGTGCCAACTACGATCTGGGGGGGAGTGCCAGCTTATCGAATCATAATTTTGAAGTGATCAGCGATATTACATTTTCAGAAACAATTCATGATGCCAATCCTGCTGATGTGATTGAAGACTTCATCACCAATCCTCGGTACGGTGCAGCACCTAGTCTGAATATGGCAGATTTATCTGAATTTCGAACCTATTGTGCAGCAACTAATTTGTTGATCAGTCCTGCTTTGACAGAACAACGTGAAGCATTTGAAATTATCAATGAAATTGTGGAAGCGGTAAATTGTGCAGTGGTACCAAGTCCAGACGGTTTGAAAATCCGTTCATACGGTGACAGTGCAGTGACGGGTAATGGCGTGACATTTACGCCAAATCTTGAACCGGTATATCACCTCACTGATGATGATTTTTTAGGTGAAGATCAGCCGGTTCGGGTTCGTCGTAGCCGTGATACCGATGCCTATAACCATTGTCAGATTGAGTATGTAAACCGCTTCAATCAATACAACACAGAAACTGTTGAGGCTAAGGACCAAGCAAATATTGAAATGTTTGGTTTGCGTACACAAGATCCGGTCAAGCATGATTTCTTCTGTGAACCTAAAATTGCCCGCCATGCAGTGCAGTTGCTATTGCAGCGAAAACTTTATGTCCGTAATGAATATGAGTTTGAATTAGGCTGGAAGTACTGCCGACTTGAACCAATGGATATTGTCACGATTACGGATGAATCCTTAGGTTTGAATCAGTTTCCAGTACGAATCACACGAGTTGAAGAAGATGAAGAGGGTGTACTTTCGATTACAGCTGAAGAGTTAGCAGTCGGATCTCGTTCAGCAGTTGAGTACGATCTTCAATCATCAAACGGGTACCAAGGTGGCAATGAGGAACCAGGCAACGTCAATGCACCGGCAATTTTTGAGCCTCCTTTAGAATTGACGGATGGTAAAAATCAGATTTGGGTAGCTGCATCTGGTGGTATTAATTGGGGTGGCTGTAACGTCTGGGCAAGTTTGGACAATACAACATACGAAATGATCGGGACCATTTATGGTTCAGCGCGTTACGGTACATTAGTTTCAGCCATTGATGCAGATGACACATCGATGCAAGTGCAATTGAACACATCAAGTCAAATCTTTGGTGGTACGCTTGAAGATGCTGAAGTTGATGCAACGTTGTGTAAAGTCGGTGATGAATATATCAACTATATTGATGCAACCTTGGATGGATCAGGGCGTTATACATTAAGTGGCATGCTTCGTGGACGTTTCGATGATGCAGGGCCACATAATGCAGGCGAATCATTTGTCCGTATTGATCGTGCCATTTTTAGTCACGATTACAATGAAAATATGGTCGGAAAACAGATTTATCTGAAGTTCACCAGCTTCAATGGTCTTGAGCAAAAAGAAGAAACCTTGGATGAAGTGACGGCATACAGTTACACCATCAACGGGGGGCGTCCTGCAGGTGTCAAAGGTTTATCACTTCAATCTGCATTTGAAGGAACGAGCTTTAAAGTTCAATGGCAAAGTGCAGCTGGTGCGACAGGTTATATTGTTCAGATTTGGTCGAATGGTGTATTGCTTCGAACTGTTGATACAACGAATACAGATTATTCATACAGCATGGATGAAGCGAAAATCGACGGTATTCAACGTGCTTATACAGTACGGGTCGCAAGTAAAAACGGTTCGATTGTCAGCACTTTTGCAGAGCTGAATATCAGCAATCCAGTGCCACCACAATTGTTGAACGTCTATACATCGGCAACTGCAGATTCGATCACAGTGACTTGGATTCCAAGTGAAGTGCCTGATCTGAAAGATTACCAAGTGTGGATCAGTACCAATGCGAACTTTGATCCTGATACAACGGCAGCACGTTGGACAGGTACTGAAAATGCTTGCACGATTACCGGCTTGCAATCAACGACCACATATTATGTGCGTGTTGCTGCGCGGGACGTGTGGGAGCCGACTTCGTGGAACTATTCAACACGAATCACACAGGCAACTGCTGATAGTTAAAATTTTCAACCATAAAGCACCTTTAGGGGTGCTTTTTTATTGCCAGATCAAGAGGGGGATATATGGCAGATCCGGAAACGTATGGGATGAGAATCGAAAAGAAAATCGACTCTATGCAAAGCGAAATCAGAACACTTTCAGACCATGTTACGCGCCTCACATTTATCAATGAAGCGCACAAAACTGCAGGTGAAGAAAACCGAAAAGACATTGATCAGGTTTGCGTGCGGGTTGGCAATCTTGAGAAAAAGTCGGCGGCGCAGGAGGGTGGGCTAACAATCATCCGGATCATAATCAGCATTTTTGCGGGCGTGGTCATTTCTGCATGCGTCTGGGTCGGTTCATCAATCATTCAATCATCACGCGATGATTCAGTTATCAAAGAAAAACTTACACGTCTTGAAGCAGACGTGGCGATTATCAGAGGTCAGTAATGAAATTTATAGAACAAAATGCATGGCAATTTTTGTCAGTAAAGCTCCCGGTGTTGGGGGCTTTTTTATTACTTGTGCTTATTCCAGGCTTGCAATGGGCAGTGGATTTTAAATTGATTCCGGTTGAATATCATGCGTATGTGACAGGCGGTGTGATGGTCTTTTTGTCCTGGCTTGGTAAAAAGTGGTATCAGCCAAGTTTGCATCGGCCGCTGGGTTTTGTGGCTGTTACAGCTGGCCACAGTAACTCTGATCCAGGCGCGGTAAATGGCAAGATCAAGGAATCTGAACTTGTGACGAATTTCCGCAATGCAGTGGCTTTTTATTTACGAGAAGCAGGAATTGCAACAAAAACGGATGGTACGAGTACTCGAAATGATCCGTTATCATCAGCTTTAAAACTGATTAAAGGCTCATCAGTTGCGGTTGAATTTCACATGAATGCAGCAGCTTCAAAGCAGGCAAACGGGATTGAAACAATTGCACTGCCACGCGATAAAAAATTGGCCCAGGATTTATCTGCAGCTGTGGCAAGTGCTTTAGGCAGTCGATTGCGTGGAGACAATGGATGGATTGATCAGAGTAAATCTGCTCGTGGCAGTTTGGCATACATCAATGCTGGCGGCTTGATTGTCGAATTGGGTTTCATCTCAAATGAAGCTGAGTTGGCTGCATTCCAGGCACGATATTGGATTGCAGCAAAAGCTGTGGCCAAAGTTCTAATTGATTATGAAAAAGGGGCATAACACATGGCAGCATTAACTATTGCAAGCGCACTTTCTCCAATTGTGGATGCTTATGGTGTTGGTCGTGAAATCATTCAAACGACTGTCAATGCTATGGATGCAGCGGAAAAAGAGCGTGATTCGGGTGCTGACAAGAAAGCCTGGGTTTTAGCTTTCGTAAAGTCGTTTATCACGGATCTCGGTCAAAATTGGGAGCGCTGGGCGAAGGTGATTATCACGTTTATTGACTTTGCCAAGTCCGTTTTTAATAGTAAGCGTTATTAGCAGGTTGTCCAGTTTTTATCATGCCCTTGGTCTTCGGACTGAGGGCATCTTTTTTGTTTGTCTTGCAACTATTTTGCAACTATTGATTTTTGCATGTTGGTTAAGTAATTGAATAGATTAAAATTAAAATAGATTTACTGCCAATCCATCATGGGGGCCACGGAAATTCTTGGCAGTTGGATATTTTCAAGCGTATTTACATTTGACATTCAACAGCAAACCTTGCAACGACGGGAAACAAAACTGAGGCGCTATTCGCACAGATCGGGCAGCACAAGGCAGAGGGTTTTACTCATATCCACCGGGCGTGCAGGGGCGAGATAGTAGCACAAAATCCGGCTGACGAAAAAAGATTGTTGTTGGCTGTCCGAAGGTGGGAGGGTGAATATCCATATTTTAGCTTGCTGCTATTTTAACTGTTATATTGTTAAAATATAAATTATAATTATTGATATTAAGTTTAAGTTATTTTATAAATTAAATGAATACTCCCGAAAATGATCTTTAAATTCAATTAGAATATATAATCAAAATACATATATAATCCTCTTAAGCAAAATAAAAATAATAAAATTAATTCACTGGAAAAATTGACAATCAGTTCGCAAATTATAGTTATTCTTTGATTTGTTTAAAAAAATATGTAATTCCAATGTAACAAGACGCGCTTTTCTTGCAAAATATCTATTAAATACTACATAAAGTTACGTAAAATCCTTCAATATCACTATATTCAGAATAATAAATGGATGATCGTATGCCCCAGTATATTAAACTTTCTGAAATAATCTATAGAAATGTCGAGCGAAATAAGGACTTTAGAGGAGATATTATCAATGATTTAAATATGTTAATGATTGAGCTGCGTGCTGAAATCAAAAAAACACGTCTTAAATTATTGGTCAATTGCATCGACTTTAATGAGCTGATGGTCAACCCTTTATATGCCAACGAGCTGAAACTGGACTTGAGCATTGTGCCGAAAAGCAGCAATAAAGAAGAGTTTATACTCTGGTTGGCGACATTTATTCAGAAAATTACCGTTGATGAAGATCAGCCGAAGACCCCAAAGGGAAAGAAGATCAAAGTGTCCTTAATGAGCTTAGAACCGCTGGATATTGCAGCCCCTCCACAGATCTCGAGTGACAAGGAGCTGGAGCGGTATCAAACGGCGCAGATTGCAGATTAAGGTGAGAGGAAAGCACTATGTACATCAAGTTTTAATCTGAATCTCATCCATCTATTCAAACAAAAGGGAAGCCATTGGCTTCCCTTTTGTTGATTCAGCTTGTATGAGTGCAGAACAATTAAGCCGGAATAGATTCTGCAATGGCTTCACGTGCCCAGACCCGGTTGTGACGAATCGCTTCTTTAAAGCCTTCCGCCACATTCTGGAAACTGGCATCGCTAAATACGCCTTCATCTGGTGGTAGACGCAGATGTTCCAGCAGCTCGGCTTTATCCCCTAACAACACCACCGGTTTTAAATGTTTATAGGCTTCAATCACATAATGGCAGGCCACCCCATCGCGCTTAAAGGCATCCAGATTGTTGCCATCCAGCACAATCACTGCATCATACAGCACTGAAGGTTCGGCCTGCTGCATCCCATCAGATGGAATCATGTCATCTTCAATAGTGGTGGTTGGGGAAGGGGTGGGCGTCAGAAAATCCAGCATCACATTTTCTTTTAAGGCCCATTGATGAATCGGCTCAATATTGTCGGTGGCGGCATGGGGATGTACCAGTACCGCGATTTTACGGCCTTCAATATTCGGCGGTAAAAATGCAGTCATGGATAACTTGGCCGAGGTTTTTTCCTCGGGTAGATCAGGCGGCAGCTGGCTTTCATCTAGTGCAATGCCGAGTTTATCGGCGACCATTTTGGCCAGATTGGCATCAATATTGGCCAGCATATTGTGCACCACACGCTCACGGATAGGTTTGCGCTGCACTTTACTCAGCTCAAAGACATAGGCATCGACCACGTGTTTCTGTTCAGGCAGGCTCAGGCTTTTGAAATACAGACGCACCTGCGAAAAGTGATCGCTAAAGGATGGACTGCGCTGACGGATTTTATGCCCGTCAATGCGTTCCTGATAGCTTTCAAAACCGCCACCTTTGGCTGCGGGTGGGGTTTCTCGTGGCCAGTCATTGTCAATCGAGTTGGGCTGATACGCCGCCTGACCGCGATGAACCCGGCTCTGATGGATGCCATCGCGCTGGTTATTGTGAAACGGACACACCGCCTGGTTAATCGGCAGCTGATGGAAGTTCGGGCCCCCTAAACGGCTGAGCTGGGTATCGGTATAGGAGAAAATCCGCGCCTGCAGCAGTGGGTCATTGGTGAAGTCGATTCCCGGCACAATATGCGCCGGACAGAAGGCGACCTGTTCGGTTTCATCAAAGAAATTGTCAATATTGCGGTTGAGCACCATCCGGCCAATCGGAATGACCGGCACCAGTTCTTCCGGAATCAGCTTGGTCGGATCAAGCAGGTCGAAGTCAAAGCTCATTTCATCTTCCTGCTCCACAATCTGCACGCCCAGTTCCCATTCCGGATAGAAACCGTTCTCGATGGCCTGATACAAATCGCGGCGATGATAATCCGGGTCTTTCCCGGCAATTTTCTGTGCTTCATCCCAGACCAAGGCGGCCATACCCTGTTTCGGGGTCCAGTGGAATTTCACAAACACCGATTTGTTTTCGGCATTAATAAAGCGGTAGGTATGTACGCCAAAGCCCTGCATACTACGGAAGTTTTTTGGAATACCACGGTCGGAAATGGCCCAGATCACCGCATGTGAGCTTTCTGGCACCAGCGAAACAAAGTCCCAGAAGGTGTCATGTGCACTGGCACCGGTTGGAATTTCGGTATCCGGTTCCGGTTTTAAGGCATGCACAAAATCCGGGAATTTCATGCCATCCTGAATAAAGAACACCGGGGCATTGTTGCAGACCATGTCATAAATGCCTTCCTGGGTATAGAACTTGATGGCAAAGCCGCGAATATCGCGTACCGTATCTGCCGAGCCGCGCGGCCCTTGTACGGTCGAGAAGCGTACAAAGACTGGCGTTTTATGTTCTGGGGTAGTTAGAAAATGGGCTTTGGTATATTTTTCATTGCCCGGATAGGCTTCAAAATAACCATGCGCACCGGTGCCACGCGCATGCACAATACGCTCCGGAATCCGTTCATGGTCAAAGTGGGTCATTTTTTCATGAAAAATAAAATCTTCGAGCAGGGTGGCCCCGCGAATGCCAGCTCTGAGGCTGTTCTGGTTATCGGCAATTTTAACGCCCTGATTGGTGGTGAGCGCCTGTTGTGTCGCATCACTGCGATACGGGTCTAATTGAACGGATTTATCATTACTGTTCTGTCGGTTTGCCGCATCTGCGCCGGCCATTTCACTCGGTTGTTGATCTTTTTTCATTGTTGCTGTTCTCCGTAATTAACTTTTATGATGCATTGAGTCGAGCGCCTGCGACAGCGCCGGGAAAAGGGCCTGGCTGTATTGCTGGGTACACCAGCGTCCGGCATCGCTGGCAGATTTATGCGGGGCCAAATAAGGCAATAGCTGCCGGATTTTGTCGTCAAAAGATGAGGCCTGGGCGTATTTGAGCTGAATTTCTTCCAGCTCCAGCTCGGCCATATAATTAAAGTGGTCGCTGGTTTTAAAATGGTCCGACGTGCTTTGCAGCGCAGATGGGGCAGGATGCTGTACTGCGGCATCTCCCAGAATCCAGTCATAAATAAACTGCTGTTCGGTACGGTTAAACAGCCCGAACATCTGGCTTTCCTGCTGATGAATCAGACGCCAGAATTTACTCTGCTCCGGGTCCTGACCTAAACGGATCCAGTCGGTTTCCAGCAGTTGCTGGATAAACCCATCCACGCCTTCGACGGTTTCCAGCCACTGGTTGATGCTGCGGTTGGTAAAAATACATTTATTGTCATGAATGAATTTGCCCATCAGGGCTTTGTGCTGGAAAATTTTCTGGATAATGTCGTGCAGATGCAGCCGCTGCAGGACTTTTTCCTCGTTCATCCCTTGCTGGCTTAAGCCATAGCCCAGCTGAATCAGGCGCAGATATTGAGCCTGCTGTTTTTCGCCCGGAGCCAGACTGGCAATGGCATGTAGCACGGGCGTATGCCGTGATGTTGAACGCTGCTGTGGCTGAAAACAGCGGGTGTGAATACCGAGTTCTTTCAGTTCATGCGCAATGATCAGCTGATGCAGCGAGCACAGGTGTTTGCCAATATGAAACCCTAAGGTCAAAGGCATGAAATCGGCAGGGCAGTACGCCAGTGCCAGCTGAATTGCAGCCTGATGAAAATAGCCATCTTCCAGACCGAGTACAAAGTTATCTAGCTGCAGGGTTTCAAGCAGTGCATTGAACTGATACAGCTGATGCTGCTGCGTGTGACCATAGGCCAGAGCTTGCAGATACAGCTGAATCAGCTCGGTATAGCGCCGGTCATCCCAGTGCTGGCTAAAACTGTAGAGCCAGGCTGCCTGCGCACGCTGGGTCGGGGCAATCTTGATCAGAAACTCATAAGCATCGGACAGGCAGTGAAAATATTCGCGTGGCTGTCCCCAGGCACGGCGCTTTAAATAATATTCAAATTCGAGCTGGGCTTGCTGTTCATGCTGGATCATCCAGTGCTCCAGCTGATCCAGCTGGCGAGGGAAATCGGGTAGGGCCAACGGCAGGGTTTCAATTTCATGTTTTAAACTGAACAGGGCTTTTTGTTGTTTGGCGGTGGGAGCAATATCGGCATCTAAATAAAAGGACACCAGATCAAAATAGGTTTCAGGCACATCATTGAGTATGTCTAATAATCTTTGTTTGACGACCGTTGGCATTATTCTGCTCCATGATTTAACCCTAGAAAACAGTAATCTAGTTGGCTGTAAACTTAAGCCTGAGTTGTGTGGCTTCATGTAAAGTATGTATATGGGCAATTAACCTATAGGTATAAAAATCAGAGGGTTATATTTTTAGTTTTAAAAAATAAATGAAATGTTACTTTTCAGAAAAAAGCACTGAAAAAGAGCTATGTTTAAATCGGAAGGAATAATTATATTCAGGATGGGTATAAATGAATAAATGCTGCCAGTTACTTGCCAAAAAGAAATTAAAAGTCACCTTTATTGAAAGTGCTTCGGCAGGGTATCTGGCCTATCATTTTTCATTAAATAAAAATTCAGGCGATATTTTAAATGGCAGCTTGGTTTGTTATGACGCCAATTTAAAAGTCAGTATTTTAAAAATTTCAAAGAAATTCCTGGAAAAATACTCTCCAGAATCTGCTGAAGTAACGGAGCAACTGGTTTTAAAAGCCAAACAGATCATTGATTCTGATATTTTTGTTGGCTGTACCGGTTTATTAAAACGTGGTGGCTCTGAAACTAAGGAAAAACCGGTCGGAACATTTTTTTACTGTATTTCGTATCAGAATAAACTGCATCATTATCGCTGTGTATTTAATGGCACCAAAAAGAAAAAACTGGAACAGCTGTCGCGAGCAATTAGTCAGAGTATTATTGAAGTAGTCAAGCAAAAATAATAGGGATATATAAATCAAATAGAGAACACAAAATAGAAAATCTGCAGAGATAAAACCCACAGATATAAAAAAGTTATAGGTCATAATGACCTATAACTCTGAACCGTATCAGAACCAGACTGAGGGCAATCTAGTTTCTATCCCAGGCATCTTTAATCGCGTGCTTGGCCTGTTCCCATTTTAAGCGAGAATCTGCTTTAAACTCTTCCCAGCGCTGTTTCAGGTCGCCTTCAGAACTTTCAAAGTCGCGATCTGTGCCATATTCACTGCGGGCACGTGTACCGAGGTCATAAGCAGAAGATAAGTCCCGATCATAATCAATATCTGGGATATCTCTTTTAAAATCATTGTAGTAAGGACGGTCTGCATGGTTGTCACGCCAGTACCCATGTGGATCATTTGCATTGTTGACCATGATCATCTCCTTCGATTATTTATAATAAAAATAAGTGAAAAACAAAAAATGGTTTTACATATCTTCATCATCTAAGAGATTGTTTTGCTGCTGCGCATTCTGGTTATGGCGTTGTTGACCATATTGCTGCGGTTGTTGCTGTTGCTGCTGGCGGTTTTGTTGCTGGCCAGGCTGTTGCTGTTGTTGGCGCAGCTGATCCTGTTGCTGATCATTTTGCTGGCGCTGTTGCTGGTTTTGTTGTTGCTGCTGGTTGCCCTGATGTTGAGGCTGTTGCTGCTGTTGATCTTGCTGGCGTTGCTGATTGCCTTGTTGCTGGTTATTTTGCTGTTGTTGAGGTTGCTGTTGCTGCAGACGGTCTTGTTGCTGCTGCTGATTGCCTTGCTGTTGAGGCTGCTGTTGCTGTTGGTTTGAACCATTGTTTTGATTTTGCATTTGAACACCTCTTTTATAGATATCGACGCTATCGCTAGCGCGCTGAAATCATCTGAGAAAAACAGATAGCTTCTTTTTAACATGAAACATCTCATGAAAAACCCTGGCTCTGTTACATCTTATTTAGTTGTAAGCGGTGATTTTAAGCCGGCATTTTTAATTGGCTGTCCTACATAGGATTTTTAAGAATGTAATCTTTTGTGTAATTACATTTTTCGTGATTTTATATATAACTTTACATTTCTTTATTTTAAGTAGCTGCTAGATAAAATGTGTTTTAAATATATTTTAAGCTTTCAGATTTTTTATTTATTTTATTTAAATAAAAGGAAAATACTCGGATTTATTTGTGCTGGAAAATAGACGGGTAATAAATAAATTGAAGGATCAAAAGGTTGAGACAAAATAAAAAAACCATTACATTGATGCAGTAAGACAAGAAAAAGGATAACAAAGATGCTGGTGGTTGAGGAAATTTACCGCAGTAAAAAGAATGAAAATTCGGTGCATTTTAATCTGAAAATACAGCGCAGCCTGAGCTGGTTTAAAAAAGCCCTGAGTCTGGATCAGGAGCTGGATTTCAAGTTTATGAGTTTATGGATTGCCTTTCAGGCCATTTACCGTGAAGATGCGGCCAGTCCATCCGCTGCGCAGTTACAGCAGTTTTTTCAGCTTCTGCACCAGCAGGATGAAACCCGAAAAATTGATTATGTGTTATGGGAAAAATACCAGCAGCAGATTCAGTCCCTGTTGGCGCACCCGTATACCCATCCGGAATTTTGGGCCTATCAGCATTTACAGCTCACGCGCGATGAATGGCAGCAGCGCGCTGCCCAAGAGCAGATTGATCTGCAACAGACCTTGCAAAATAAACAGTCGGTGGCCTTGCTAATGGCGGTGTTTAAACGTTTTGACAGTCTGCGTCACCAGTTTGCCAGCGGCGGTGCCAACTATAACAGCCTGTTAAACCGTGACATTCTGGCTGGGGCAACCAGTATATTTGCTGCCTTAATTCCATCCTTTATTCAGATTCTGCTGGAATATCCGGCCAGTATTGATTCGGCCCAGCCGCATTATCCGATGGTGCAGGTGTCTTAAACCTGCCTGCACGATTTATACAGTTTTAAGCCAGTTGCTGGCGGCGCAGATGTTGCTGATCTAACCAGGCAAAACAGGCCGAGCAGAGCACCAGGGTTAAACCAACCAGACAGCTCATGCTCCAGCCGCCATGATGCCAGGCGTAAATGCCCAGTGCAGAACCGCAGGCGCCGCCAATAAAATAGCTGGTCATATAGACTGCATTCAGGCGTGATTTGGCATCGGGGCGTAAATGGAAAATCACGTTCTGGTTACTGGTATGCACACTGGCCAGTCCCAGGTTAATTAGGCCAAAACCAATAATATAGCTCCATAAATACTGCGCGCCGAAATACAGGAAACTCCAGCTGACCGCCAATAAAGAGAGTCCGGCCCAGGTGATCAGTTTGCCATGACCCCGGTCGGCAATTTTGCCAATTTTTTTGGTAGAGAGTGCGCCAAATACCCCAATTAAGGTGACTAAACCGACTGCGACATCTGGCAGGCCAAAAGAGGAGCCAAGTAACACCGCAATGGTGGAAAACAGCACGCTCATGGCGGCAAAGGCACTGGCACCAATCAGGGAGCGATAGACCAGCCGTTTTTCCTGGCGGATCAGTTGCAGCATCGAATGCAGGATTTTGCCATAGGCCATGCGCACCGTCGGAATATGTGGCAAGTGTTTTTTCAGAATAATCGCCAGTCCCATCATCAACACGCCACTGATGATATAAATCAGCTGCCAGCCATATAAATTGGACAACAGTCCGGCCAGACTGGTCGACAGTAAAATCCCGACCAGTAAACCACTCATCAGTAGTCCGACCACTTCGCCCATTTTATCCGGCTTGACCGACATGGTGGCAAACGGAATCAGAATCTGCGCGGCCACGGAAAATAGTCCGGTCATGATGGTGCCAATCCAGAGCATTGGCAGATTCACTGAAAAAGCACATAGAAACAGGCCAAACGCGGCCAGAAACATCAGTAGTGGAATGAATTTGGTTTTATTGACGGTATCGCCAACCGGCACAATAAATAACAGCCCCAGCGCATAGGACACCTGGGCAAACGTCACCGTGAGCGCGACTTGGGATTCCGGCACCTGAAAATAAGTATGAATCGAGTTAATCAGCGGCTGGCAATAATAGTTGGCCCCTGCACATAGACCACAAGCCAGCGCCATAAGCCAGAGCAGGGTTTTATCCTGACTAATATCGGGAGAGGTATTCATACAAGGTCCAGTTCAGGTTAATTCATTCAATCGCATCTTCGGCAATACTGAGCATGACGGCCAAAGATCACCATTTGCAACATTCTTTTTGCATGTGCAAGACACATGCACAGCAGTCCGGAACAGGCTGAGCTGACTGATCATGGATCAGGCCATCAGCTTTTTCTTGGACAGGCTAATCATCATCACCCCAATGATATTGAGGGCGCAACCCAGCCATTGCCAGGCATTTAAATATTCATCTAAAAACAGGGTGGCCAGCACAATGGTCAGAATCGGGCCGATAGAGGCGATCATGGCCGAATGAGCGGCTCCCAGGCGTTCGATACTTTGCATTAATAAAATGGTTGGCAACACCGTGACCAGAATGCCCAGTCCAATGCCATAGGCATAGACGCTGCCCGGTAATTGACTCAGCCGTTGTAGTGGCTCCGGTACGGCCAGCAGATAATGCAGTAAGGTGCCGAAGCAGGCCACACTTAGCGCCAGGCCGGTAAAATTCCAGCTGCCAAATTTCTGGATCAGCCGCGGCGTCACCAGTAAATAGGCGGCAAAAGCCACCGCACTGGCAAATACCAGACTGGCACCGAGCCAGAAGGAATGGCCATCTGGCATGTTTTGCTGTTCTTGTAACATCACCAGTACCGTTCCACCATAACTGAGCAGCAAGGCTAGTATCGTTTTCAGGCTTAAGCGCTGCTTGTAGATCAGGCTGCTGGCTAGAACGGTTAAGGTGGGATACAGAAACAGGATAATCCGTTCCAGTGAGGCGCTAATAAACATGAGCCCCAGAAAGTCGAGCCAGCTGGCAAAATAATAGCCGAGCAGCCCGGCAGCCACGAGCAGTATCCATTCGCGCAGCTGAATCTGGGTATTGCGATGCCGGTTAAACCAGCAGATCAGCAGGAAAAACGGCAGTGCGCTGGCCATCCGCAGGGTCATTAAGGTGGTGGCATCCACCAGAGGTGAAAGTGCGTAGGCTTGCTTGATAAAAATAGCTTTGGTGCTAAATAAAAAGGCCGCGCATAGTGCAAACAGTGAACCTAACTGCGTTCTGGTCAAGGAAATGGACATATTCAGAGCAATTTAATCAAGAGGGCAGGTGTCACCAGATTTTCATGCGTTGAGTATAAGCTGTCTGCTCGAAGAAATGAATGTGTAAAGATAGGCTTTATTCTCATTTTATGAAAATTTTAAGATGGTTTATTTCAGGCAAAGATCTATTGATGTCTTGCGGGCAATTGTTGCACAAAAATAGTGCAAAATACGCAAATTTAAGCAGTTGCACTGCTTTATTCATCATCAGGCAAAATGATCAATAAAAAAACTTTTAATTTTTTATCGCGCTTTCACAGCCAGATGTATGGGTTAAGTCCAGATCAGCGGGCAGGAAATCATTTAGCCAATCGGTGCATTTGCCGCAGGATTTACTTTTCTGCCCGAACATTGGGCAGTTTTGACCAATTTATCCCGGATTCTTCTGTGATTAAGATGTCATTTCAGCCAATCATGAACTGGATGTTCATTTTTTGCTGCGAAAAAGCCGTTCATTATTGGTATTTATCAGCCTGTTGTAAGCCGGCTCTACACGATAAGATTTGTCAAAACAATCAATTTTAAGGAAAGAAAAAACAGAACAGGACGTAATTCGCTGTAAAAAGTCAGGAGCTGTGCTGAAAATTTATACACATTATTTCCAGATCAGGGCCATGAAGAATATAAAGCCAAACTGATCAATTATATCTGCCACCCTTCTTTTTATGAATCATCAGTTCAAAATATGGGTATTTATTAAATAAATATTGGGTGGTAATTTAAAAAAGTTCAATTAGAATCCAAAAATTCAACAAGAACATAACCTGAGGGGAAGCATCGTTTTGGCGATGTTTACTTAAGAAAAATTAGCTTGAGGAACGCTCATGCAGATCGGAATCCCAACCGAAACTGTCGTCGGTGAAAATCGTGTCGCTGCAACGCCAGAGACAGTAAAGAAGTTGATCAACGCGGGTCATAGCGTGGTTATTGAACGTGGTGCAGGCTTAAAAGCTGCCTATATCGATAGCGCCTATGAGCACGTGGGTGCCAAAATTACAGATGATGCCTATACCGGCAGTCAAATGATTTTGAAAGTTCGCGCGCCGAAAGGTGAGGAAATTCAAAAACTTGCTCCTAACTCTACCGTGGTGGCAATGTTTGACCCATACCGCAATACTGAACTTGACCAATTTGCTGCACAGCAGGTGTCTGCATTTGCCCTGGAATTATTGCCACGGACCCTGTCCCGTGCGCAAAACATGGATGTGCTGTCCTCACAAGCCAACTTGGCCGGTTATAAATCGGTATTGCTGGCTGCAGCTGAATACCAGCGTATGTTCCCGATGCTGATGACCGCAGCAGGGACAGTCAAACCTGCCCGTGTCGTGATCATGGGGGTGGGTGTTGCCGGCTTGCAAGCGATTGCGACCGCAAAACGTCTGGGTGCGGTGGTGGAAGCCACTGACCTGCGTCCAACTGCCAAAGATCAGGTTGAATCTCTGGGCGGGAAATGGCTAGACGTGCCGATGTCTGAAGAAGAACAGCAAAAAGCTGCTGATGCCGCCAAAAACGGCTATGGCTGGATGCCGGGCGAACAGTACATCAAAGATCAGGCCATTATTGTCGATAAAGCCGTTTCCAATGCTGACATCGTGATTACCACAGCGCTGTTACCAGGTCGTGATGCACCGCGTTTAATCAAGGCGGAAACTGTGGCCAAGATGAAACCGGGTTCAGTCATTCTGGATATGGCGGTAGAAACGGGTGGTAACGTTGAAGGTTCTCAATGCGGTGAAACCGTGGTGACCGACAACGGCGTGAAAATTCTCGGTGTACCGAATATTCCATCAACGGTCTCTACTGAAGCATCGGCGCTGTATGCACGTAATGTGCTGAATTTTGTGGAAACCCTTTTTGATAGCGAAAAGAACTTTGCCATCAGTCAGGAAGATGAGATTCAAAAAGCCCTACTGGTTACGCACGGCGGCCAAGTGCTGTTGAAACGAGGTTAAGGAGAACAGTCATGGTTGAAACAATTACAATTTTTGTCCTGGCCATTTTCGTAGGTTACTACGTGGTTTGGGGGGTTACACCTGCATTGCATACGCCACTGATGGCGGTAACCAATGCGCTGTCTTCGATCATTATCGTGGGGGCGATGATTCAAACGGTTGGCTTGCCTGTGTTAGGTGTGGATGCCAATGTGCAGTTCCAGAGCATTAACGTGGTGAGCGTACTTGGTGCGATTGCAGTATTCCTGGCCAGTATTAATATTTTCGGTGGCTTCGCAGTGACTGCGCGTATGCTGGAAATGTTTAAACCAAAACAAAAGAAAAAAGAGGGCTAATTGATGGAATTTATTCGAGACTATGCGGATTGGTTCTACCTGATTGGGGCTGTCCTCTTTATTTTAACTTTACGAGGCCTGTCTGGGCCAAAAACGGCGATTGCTGGTAACCGTTACGGCATGATCGCCATGGCGATTGCCGTATTGACTACCTTCTTTGTGGCGGATCATCCGGTTATCTGGATGATTGTGGGGGCGATGATTCTGGGTGCCATTGTCGGGATTGCCCGTGCGCGTACCGTACCGATGACGCAAATGCCAGAAACCGTAGCACTGATGCACTCACTGGTCGGTCTGGCAGCGGTGTTAATTGCAATTGCAGCGATTATTCATAACAACAAGCTGGTTGAACTGGGTCCAGAGCTGTTGGCAGCCAATGGCGTCAGCTTCCATGAAATGAGCAAAGTGCATTTGTTTGAATTGTTCGTGGGCTGTTTTGTTGGTGCGATTACCTTTACTGCATCGGTATTTGCTTACGGTAAACTGGCAGCGAAAAAATGGGCCAAGACCATTTCGGGTGGCTGGGTTAAACCGGTTCAGGCACTGATTTTCATTGCCATGCTGGGCTTTGGGATTCACTTCTTCTTAAGCGGTAGCATGACCTCGTTCTGGGCCATGACCGCACTGGCTTTAGCCTTTGGCTGGGTCTGGATTGCCCCAGTCGGTGGTGGCGACATGCCGGTGGTGGTATCACTGCTCAACTCCTTCTCGGGCTGGGCGGCAGCAGGGATTGGTTTTACCTTGGAAAACAACATGCTGATTGTGGCGGGTTCACTGGTTGGTTCATCAGGTGCAATTCTGTCGTACATCATGTGTAAAGCCATGAACCGTTCAATCATCAACGTTTTGTTTGGTGGTGCGATGGGTGGGGCGGCAGCGCCTACCGCAGGTGCGGGTGAGCAGGTACAGCGTAACTACCGTTCAGGTTCTGCAGATGATGCTGGCTTCTTAATGTCCAATGCGGACAGCGTGGTGATTGTGCCAGGTTATGGTATGGCACAAGGCCGTGCACAAAATGCGGTGAAAGAACTGGCCAACTTGCTGAAAGAGCAGGGTGTAACGGTGCGTTTTGCGATTCACCCGGTGGCGGGTCGTATGCCAGGTCACATGAACGTCTTGCTTGCTGAAGCCGACGTGCCGTATGAAGACATTCTGGAAATGGACGAAATTAACTCGGACTTCCCGGCAACGGATGTGGTATTGGTGATAGGTGCCAACGACGTAGTCAACCCGGCAGCCAAAGACGATCCAAACTCGCCAATTTACGGTATGCCAATTCTGGAAGCACATAAAGCACGTACCATTATGGTGATCAAGCGCTCAATGGCGACTGGTTATGCAGGTCTGGACAATGACCTGTTCTATAACGACAAGACTATGATGGTCTTCGGTGATGCCAAGAAAGTGGTTGAAGACATGACCAAAGCGATTAACGGTACGGGTCACTAAGACGTCCGATACCCGCGTTCAAAATCCCCCTCGATTGAGGGGGATTTTTTATATCTGTGACTAAATAGAGTCTTTTTCGTTACATACGATGAAAGCGTTGAGATGGGGGTGAGAGGCACGACCAAGTGGTTTAAGTTCGGCTATTGGGAAGTGGAAAGATCAGTGGGTGTATTTTTCTGCTGTGATCAGTCCTGATTTTAGCTCAATAAAAAAGCGACCTTCAGGTCGCTTTTTGGGAAATCTTAGTTTACAGATTCAGGTGCTGTACGCCATAAGCTTTCTAGGTCGTAGAACTTACGGGCAGTTGGAAGCATGACATGTACCACCACGATACCCAGATCAATCAAGATCCATTCAGCATCGCGTTCACCTTCCATACCAATCGGGCGGAAGCCTGCTTTACGTGCTTCTTCAGCAACGTTATCAGCAAGAGATTTAACATGACGGGTTGAGGTGCCGCTAGCAATCACAATAGCATCTGCAACATTGCTGATGCTGCTAACATCAAGCTCAACAATTTCTTTGGCTTTTACATCTTCAAGGGCATCGCGCACAACTTGCAGGCAAGCGTGTACGTCATTGTTTGGGGAAGTCATTGCGAGATCGTGAGAATTAGAAGCGCCGGGCGATGGTTCTAAATTCATAAAGGGTATAATTTCCTGACAATTATTCATTGTCTAATATAGCGGCTTTGAGCCTAAATTTCAAATCTATGACAGTGCCGAATTATTGATATTCGGCAAAGTATTTGTTTTTCCACGCAAAGGAATTTGCTGAATCTTTGCTCGGTCGATATTCCGCCGCCACATAGCCTGCATAGTCACTGTGTTTGAGCCAGTCAAACACTTCCGCAAAGGCAATATCGCCGGTATCCGGTTCATGACGACCCGGGCAGTCGGCAAACTGGATATGGCCAATCTGTTGGATATTCTCGATCAGTCCTTCCAGTACGTTTTCACCCATCATGGCCATGTGATAGCAGTCATACTGCATTTTTAGCGCCGGATGTTGCACCGCTTCAAGCATCTCTTGGGCCTGGGCAATGTTCTGTACTAAAAAGCGCGGCATGTCGGTGCCATTAATCATTTCCATTACCGGCTGGATCTGCTGGCTGCTAAGCATATGGCTGGCCATTTTCAGGTTCTCGGCCAGTGTTCTGAGGCAAGGCAGCAGATCGGCATCCTGGGGCTGTTTACCAGCCAGAATATTGACACTTGGCACTTTGAGTGCAACCGCGTATTCAATGGCCTGTTCAACGGCATGACGAAACTCGATTTCCTTGCCCGGCACACCGGCCAGCCCGTTGCCGCCTTGCATTAAATCTCCGGCCGGAACATTAATCAGGCACAGCGTCAGTTCATGCAAGGTTAGCTGGCTTTGAATCTGCGCAATGCTCAGTTCATACGGAAACTGGATTTCAACATGCTGGAAGCCGTGTTGTCTGGCCAGTGCAAAGCGCTCAAGTAGCGGCACTTCAGTAAAAATCATAGAAAGATTTACGGCAAGTTTCGTCATAAACAATGTCCTGCATTCCCTGTGCAAAGGGTGAAATTAAGTGGTCTGTTCCACCTGTTGAATGACCGTGGATAAATCTGCTTCCGCAAAGCCTTTGGCCTGATGCGCTTGCAGTTGTTGCAAAGCCTGCTGTGCCACCGGAATATTCAGCTGATAATGCGCAGCCAGGGTCAGGGCATTGTTCAGGTCTTTGGACAGGGTCTGGACTTTCCACTGCACCGGTTCAAAGCTATGACTGGCCATGCGCGGGGTTAGAATCTGAAACGGTTTGGAGTCAGCAAATCCACCGGCCAGTGCGGGTGCCAGTAAAGTGGTGTCTACCCCAGCTTGAGCTGCAAGCGCGACAGCTTCGGCAATCAGGGTACTGTTGGCCGCGACAATCAGCTGATTACAGATTTTGGTGGCCTGTCCGGTGCCACTGGCGCCCATACGGGTCACGCGCTGTGAGAGCACATTATAAATCAGGGTCAGTTTTTCAATGGTGGCGGCATCACCGCCGGCAAAGATCACCAGGGTGCCTTGTTCTGCGCCCGCTGTGCCGCCCGACACTGGTGAATCAATCCACTTCACCTGCTGACGGGCTGCCTGTTCAGCCAGTGTCAGGGTTTTATCCACAGACAGGCTGGAGAAATCCACAATCACTTGCTTGGCCTGTAAATGCGGCTGAATCTGCTCAAAAACGGCTTGGACTGCATTGTCATCGGCCAGGCAGCTTAAAATTACCGGATATTGACCAATCTTTTCTAGGGCCAGTGCTTCAGCACCCATGTCCAGCAGTTCCTCACAGGCAGCAGCAGTGCGGTTCCAGACCGCGACCCGAAAACCGGCATGAATCAGACGTGCTGCCATGCGTGTGCCCATTAAGCCCATACCCAGAAAGGCGATGGGCGTATTGCGATCAAAACTCATGCTTCTCTTCCCGATCTTGATGCTCTGTGCTTAGTTAAATTGACGCGGTAAAAAACTGGTGTCAGGTTGCTTGTCTTTTTTACGCGCCAGTTGACTGTTTTTGCCAAGCAGTAATTTCAGCTGCCAGATTTTTTCCAGACGTAAGGATTTTTGTGGATTATGTTCCATGGCATCTAGCACCTGTTTGGCCGCAGCCAGCGCATCCGGAGAACGCTGCGCCAGTTCCTGCGCCAGAATCTGGGCATGATCCAGTGGTGTGTCACTTAAGTGGGTGACTAAGCCAATTTCTTTGGCATATTGCGCTTCAAAAATACGGGCGGTGAGGGTCAGTTCTTTGGCCAGGTCCAGGCCAATCAGGCCTTTTAAAGAGCGGCTCAGACCCATATCCGGTACCAGCCCCCAGCGGCTTTCCATAATTGACATCTGGGTTTTAGGATGGGCAATACGAATATCTGCTGCCAGTGCCAGTTGCATCCCCGCTCCAAAACAGTAACCTTCAATCGCAGCAATCACAGGGACGGGCAATTCCTGCCAGATCAGAAAGGCTTTTTGAAACAGGCTCTGGCCGGGTTTGAGTAATTCCCAGGCGGCAAAGGCACGATTTTGCGGATTGTTTAAATCGGCCAGATCAATACCGGCACTAAACACTTCGGCTTCACCAGTCAGAATGACGCAGCGCAAGCTACGGTCTTTTTTTAGCTGCCTGGCAGTTTTGACCAGCTGTTTTAATAATGCAAAGCTCATGGCATTGCGTTTTTCCGGGCGATTCAGTCGCACAATGGCAATGCCGTTATTTTTTTCTACCTGTACTATGGTCATGGTCTAAACTCTTATTTTTCCTCTGTTGAGCATAGCATGCAGATACGCATGATACATGACAGGGCAGTCACATCCATCTTTCAAGACCCTGACTTTAGTCGAGTCAGACTACTGCGTGTGCTTGTTTAGAATCTGCTCGGCGGCATGTTCAACCTGAGCAATCACGGCTTGTAATTCATCAAAGCGTCTTAGCACTTCCTGAATAAAGGCATCATCGGCTTTACGGCGTTCTTTACGTAAGGTCGAAACAAACTGCTCAAAAGAACCGGTGGCTTCCTGCAGGCTTGGGGTGCCGACATAACGGGTGGCGCCATACAGGCGATGCAGCACATGCTCCAGTTGCGGGAAATCTTCCAGTTCAATCAGCTGCTGCATTTCATGCAGTTCGGTGGCAAAGCTGTCGAGCAGCATACGCAGCAGATCCAGTGCCAGATCTTCCTTGTTGGCGGCCAGCATCAGGCTTTGCTGCCAGTCAAGAACCAGCGGATCAAGCGCTTCAATCACCACGGCTTTTTCCACTGCCGGCACCTTGTTAAAGTTTTCAGTGGTCCAGTGGGTCAGAATCTGGATGATCTGTTCAATCTGGATTGGCTTGGTGACGTAATCATCCATGCCGACTTTCAGCAGGTTCTGTTTTTCATCGGCCAGCGCATGCGCGGTCAGGGCGATAATTGGCAGGCGTTTATGCTTGTCGAGAGTGGACTCCAGCGAGCGGATGGCGCGGGTGGTATCAATCCCGGACATCACCGGCATCTGAATATCCATAAACACCAGATCAAACGGTTTGGCATCCTGTTCAATCCGCTCTTGCAGGATATTCAGGGCTTCCTGACCGCTCAGCGCTTTGGTGGTGGTGACATTCAGTTCACCTAACAAGGCTTCTAAAACAATCAGGTTTGGCAAGTGGTCATCTACCGCCAGCACATGCAGCCCCTGTCCATCAAAGACTTCGGTGCCTGTATCTTCAAACGGATTTTCATTGTTTAGTAACTGGATTAGCGCGCCACGGCTTAAAGGCTGATACAGCGGGCGGGTGCGATATTCATTCAGCATGCTTGGATCAAGCGCCATCTGGTAGCCGTAAATGGCCAGATTGCCCTGATAGCGGCTGCGAATTTCTTTCAGTAAGGCTTCGGTGTCACCGCTATGATCGACAATTAACCAGGTGTCTTCTT
The DNA here is from genome assembly GCF_013418895.1 of Acinetobacter sp. YH12116. Classification (NCBI taxonomy): domain Bacteria; kingdom Pseudomonadati; phylum Pseudomonadota; class Gammaproteobacteria; order Moraxellales; family Moraxellaceae; genus Acinetobacter; species Acinetobacter sp. YH12116. The sequence continues at coordinate 252,443 of NZ_VPBE01000003.1, forward strand.
CCGGTGTAGACAGGTGATTGAGTCGGCTGAATAAGTCCAGAATCGAAGTGGTTTCGGTATGCTGGACCTGATAATTTTCCAGATAGTGACGCAGCACATTGGCGGTTGCCGGATGCGCCAGATAGGACACCACATGCTTGTTGGCAAAGCGTGGGTGCACAATAATTTCATCCTCATCAATGCTGAATACGGCAGTAAACCAGAAGGTCGAGCCTTTTTCAGTCGGTGCGCGTTCCTGGTTGTCTTCAAAGCCAATCTGGCCCTGCATTAAATGTACCAGCTGCTTGGAAATTGCCAGCCCCAGACCGGTACCGCCAAACTGACGGGTCACAGAGGCATCGCCTTGCGAGAAGGATTCAAACAGTTTTTTCCGGTCGGTGCCGCTTAAACCAATACCGCTGTCCTGCACGCTAAAATGAATCATGCTCTGACCGATGTCTTCATGCTCAATGCGTGCGCGTACAATAATTTCACCATCCGGGGTGAATTTAATGGCATTGGAAATCAGGTTGGTTAGCACCTGTTTAAAGCGCAGGGCATCGCCAATCACATGCTTTGGCACGTTGTCGGCATAATAAAAAGCCATCGCAATCTGCTTCTGCGCGGCCAGCGGTGACAGCATATCCATTACATCATAAATGGCTTCTTCCAGATCAAAAGGCGCGGTTTCCAGTTCCAGTTTGCCGGCATCAATTTTCGAGAAATCCAGGACATCGTTAATTAGTGCCAGCAGATGCGCCGAGGATTTGCGAATGGTTTGCAGATACAGGTTCTGCTCATTGCTGAGATTACCCTGGCGCAGTAATAAATGGATAAAGCCATCAATACTGTTCAGCGGAGTACGTAATTCATGGCTGATATTGGCCAGGAAGACCGATTTGGACTGGTTGGCTGAAATCGCCTGGTCACGTGCCTGACGGTAAGTAATGTTCTGGACTTCCAAGGTATCTAGGGTGCGGCGCAAGTCATCTTCGGTCTGTTCGGTATGTTCTTTTAGTTCCAGAAAGCTGAAATGCAGACGCTTGACCACATTGGCAATATCACGCTGCAATAAACGCAGCTCGCCGGTACTGTTAATTACCATGTGCTGATCTAGCGTGTCGGCATTCAGGCGTTGCAGTTGCATACGGATTTCGTACATTGGCGCAATCCAGCGGCGCGAATAGAAATTTAGACACAGCAACAGAAGCATCAGGGTCAGCAGGCCGGTGGCAATCAGCACGGTCATGACCCGATAACGGGCAATTTCCAGAGGCTGATTGTCCAGCTCGATTAGCAGCCAGGCATACTGGCTCTGGCTTTCATCAATGCGTAAACCATAGACATGGCTGTCTTTATGCTGGATCGGGCCAAAGAAGGCGGCATCGCGCGGAAAACTGGGCCAGCCAGCCTGATCCTGATAGCCCATACTCAGGCGGCTACGACCTTGGGAATCAATAATGGCAGTCCGAAGTAAATGCTTTTCATTGAGCAGGTCCTGCATATAGCTGCGTGCCTGTTCATATTGCCAAGGAAAGGTGTTGAGCTGCTGTAAGGCCACTTCAGATGGCATTTCATAGCGGGTTAAAATCGCAATCGCCATCTGCTTTTGCTGGGCGCGCGCTGCATTCGAGGTTTCGGTCAGAACCAGCCCTGCACCGACCGCCGCCAGCACCATAATGGGCACAAATAGGCACTGTTGCAAATAGTGATTTGAGTCGATGATGTTCCCTTTAAAAAGTGCTTAGAGACCGAAAACCCTGTTGATTAGACACACTTCACCCTGAGGCTGACCATAATAAAATGACGATGCTTGTCC
>NZ_VPBE01000040.1:0-17645 GCF_013418895.1 Acinetobacter sp. YH12116
TCAGCCATTTTTTGAATACGGGCTTGGCTCTCTGGAGAGCGGCTAGCTAACAATTCTTGCAGAGTCTTAGCCATTAGATTTATCTCCTAGGGTAGTGAGATGAAGTTGGTATTGTTCATCTGCAATATCCAGCATGTCTTTATAAAAACGCTTTTTACCGCCTTTATCAGCAATACATAGAACAATAGCCTGTCGTAAGGGATCAAATGCGAAGAAAGCTCTTAAGGGTCTACCGCGATGTTGAACACGCAGTTCTTTCATATTGGTAAATTTAGACTCATACACAGTATCTACTAAAGGACGGCCTAAACTCGGTCCCTACTGCTGTAGAACAACCAGGGCAGCTAGGACCTTCTCTTGTGTAGGTTCATCTTGCTGTTCAAGCCACTGATTAAATAGATCTGTCGTAATGACTGTCCACATACCACAACCAAAATATAGATTATAGTCTATATTTTAGGGGGCATTATGTTTGTTTTGCAAATGAAAAAGGATAGGCAATAAAAAAGCCCGACATCCTGTCGGGCTTTTTCATATTGGGTGTTTAGGTATAACTCCTGTCGTACCTCACGTCCTGGTGTTGCACTTATCATTATTGTTTTATGTGTTGGAACATCCTGTTCTCTATGTCCCCATCATATGAAAAATCCCCATACTGACATAGACGCAATGCTCCCTAATTCATGTCAGCCTGAGCGTACAACATTGCTCAAAACTTACCCCAAGGTTTATCCGCAAAAATTGTGGATTGTTTTTAGGCTGAAAGCCTTATAGAGTGTATGTGATTTTTGGTTTTGAGTGTTTTTTGAGCAAAAGTGTTGGCAAAAACTATCAAAACTGCTCATAAAAAAGCCGACTTGTTTCAAAATCGGCTTTTGGGGCATTTTTAGATTTTTATTTTTTAAATAAGTATCTGATATTTATATTAATATACAAGTGTACTTCGTATAACGCCCATTATGTTAAATGACTGTCGTAATACAACCAGATTTAATCGTAACATGCATGATTATAATCAATTCCTAGACCTAACCTTGATAAGTTATTTATTGTGTCTGATCCAAATGTAATGATGTCCTCGTGTTGAATATAGCCATCATAACTACAAAGTAAGTAAGAACCATTGGGTATGAAAAAACCCTTAACCGTTTCTAATGCAGAGAATTGATTTAAGTAGTTATTTATAAATTTATTTTGTAATAAAAATATATTAAATGGCTTAGACAATCCGTCATATTGATTAACATTTTTTGGATCATTAATAACATCTTTCCAGTCTTTGCTTCCAGAGACGTAATAACGACAGGGAATAATATCTAAGTCTTTATAATATGGATCTACTCTTTTAGGAAGCTCTCCTCCAGACATTTCAAAGTTGATATTGTTATTAATTAGTGCTTTTTCAAACAACTCTTTTTGTCGATATTCAATCCCTATAGAGATATGAAGTGTTCTAAGCATAAAATTTCCCTTAGAAAAAGTGGGTACTTAGCTCCTATAAAAGATCATAGTAGCTGAATCAATTCTTAATACCTCGGAACCTAAATTTATTAATATTCATGAAGTTTTTCTAAAATTAACATAATACACCTTATGCGAAATCAAAAAAGGGAGCTGTAAGCTCCCTTTTTTACTAATTTTTTTCAATTTTTAGATGTCAATCTAGGCTTCAATAAATTAAGCACCTAAACGCATTAATTTCTCTTGAATCGCATCGCTTACAAAAGCATTAAGAGAATTATCACTTGATGCTAAAACAGCTTTACGGTGTAACTCAGGACTAATACGGACATTAAATGTACCTTTGAATGGCTGATCGGGTTTTTTACCTAACTCAGCACAAGACTCTAAATATCCATCGACAGATTCCTGAAAAGCTTGTTCAAGAGTTTTTAATGTTTCTGCTTCATAAGTGATGAGATCACGGATAAATGCAAGCTTTCCAAATAACTCACCTGTTTCAAGATCAGGTTCAATTGTACCTAGATAACCTTTGTATTTTAAATAGCTCATAAAAATCCCTCCTGCTTGAGTGCCTGTTTTACAGATTTCAAAGCCCCACCTTTGATTTCATTTTCAGGGTGTGGCCTGTGCAGTAAAATCATGTGTTCAGTTTTCGTATTAAAAAAACGGACACGAGAGCCTGCCATTTCAAATTTTTCATAGCCGAGCTGATTCAGTAAAACGACTAAATCTTTATACGGAAATGTATTTTTTGAATTTCCAAATTTTTCCAGTAACTTTTCCGTTTTACCCATACTTCAGCCCTACTGCTATTGCAACTAAGTATAGTTACTTTTAAATAATAATTGCAACTATATTTAGTTGCAATTTCGTATAACAGCCCTTATGTTAAATCAGGTTTAAAACTTAATATCATGTGAATTAAAGTAGGTCGGATCAAACTCTATCTCTCCTATTTCATCCTCGATAATTTGCATGTAATCGTCATATCTTGGATGTTTGGGGTCTTGTAATGCATCTAAAATATCAAGATATCCAAAAATTCCTCCAATATCTTCAAATGGAGCATGATTTTGACCATCTATACAACATGGATATTTTTTATTTAAATCAGGAGATTGTCTGCTTTCTACAGTAATCAAATGTTCCCAACAATCGCCAAAATCATATGTATATATAATTTTTTTACCTACACGTAGAACTTCTTTCAATTTTTGTCTTTTATTGATCTTTTCATGCTTAATAGTCGTGAATTCATGTAAATGGCTATCTTCCCAATCAAAAGCAGATTGAATTGCCTTATGGAGCCTAGATAAAGTAGCTGCCGATGAAATTTGAATAGTTCTCCAGATTTCAGGATCACTACCTAGCAGACTAATTTTTAATTGAAAAACTTCATCAGAAGATTTGAGCTTTACAGTTCCCATAACAGCCTAGTTCTCAAAAAATAGTTTTAGTAAATCTAAAATTAACATAATACACGTTATACGAAATATGAATTTTTTATTTCTTATAATTCATAGCCTTATGCTTATATGAAAAGCCCAAGTATGCGTACTTGGGCTTTTTTGTTGATTATTCACGTTCCACGCCTATTTAATAACCAATGTTCGTAAGCGTCCGCTGAACCCCACTTTTTCTAACTCATTAATACCGCGATAGTGTCCACTAAATTTAAGTGGACACCTATTTATGGATTTAAAGACAGTTATAGACAGTACAGCAACGCTAAAAAAGCCCCGTCGAACCTTCACGGCTGAATTTAAACATCAACTTATTCAGCAATGCCAGCAGCCAGATACATCGGTGGCTAAGGTAGCAATGCAACATCAGGTCAATGCGAATCTGTTGCATAAATGGATTCGTCAGTCCAGATCAATGCCCTCTGCATTAACACCCCCCTCCATTCCACAGACTGACTTTCTTCCGGTCATTCTTCACCCGACTCCAGTCAAACAAGAAGCACCTCTACCACCTGTGCCAGAGAAGAAAGCTGTCGCTCATATCAGGATTCCATTACATGAGGCACCAAGTTCCGCAAGGGATCAGATGATCGAGATCGACTGGCCGGTGGAGTCAGTAACTGAATTACTGTTGCTGATCCAGGGTTTGACTCAATGATTCGTATTGATGAGATCTGGTTGTCTACCCAGCCGATGGACATGCGTGCAGGGATGGATACAGCCATGGCTCAGGTGCTGAGAGCCTTTGGCTACATCAAACCGCATTGCGCTTACCTGTTCTGTAATAAGCGTGGCCATCGTATGAAAGTGCTGGTGCATGATGGACTGGGTATCTGGCTGTGTGCCCGGCGGCTGGAACAGGGGAAATTCCACTGGGCTAAAGTTCACCAGGGTGAAAGTATGGCGATCAGCCCGGAGCAGTTACAGGCACTGATCCAGGGTTTGCCCTGGCAAAGAATCGGACTGCAGCAAGTGGTAACAATGCTCTAAACCAGGCTCATCCATTCTGCTATTCTCCAAACGTTCTATTTCCTCTGCATCATGACCTCAGGCATACTGCGGTCATGAATACGCTGCCTGATTTAAGCCAACTGACCCATGAACAACTGCTGGAATTTACCAGACAGTTGGCGATGCAGCATCAGTCTCTGGCACAATCTAAACAACAACTGGAACAATCAAATCAGCAATTAGATGCCAGAGTTCAACATCTTGAAGTCACCAATCAGCAATTAGATTCTAAAGTTCAACATCTTTCTATTCTCAATCAAAAATACGAGCATGAGCTTGCACTATTTAAACAGCATAAATTCGGCAGTAAAAACGAACATCTAACCGCAAAACAAATCCATCTCTGGGATGAAGCGGTTGAAGAAGATATTGCAGCGGTTGATCTGGAACTGGAACGACTGAATGCAGATAAAACCAATGCAGCTGCACAGAAAGCCCCAGTCAACAAACCTAAACGTCGGCTGTTGCCAGATCATCTACACACCCTCCGTATTGAGCATGAACCTGAATCAACACAATGCAGTTGTGGCTGTACCTTGCGTCGTATCGGTGAAGATGTCAGTGAAAAACTGAATTTCAGACCGGCACAGTTCTATAAGGAACAGCATGTGCGTGGTAAATGGGTCTGTGATCAGTGTGACACTCTGACTCAGCAAGCGATGCCAGCCTATGTGATTGATAAAGGCATTGCTTCACCTGAATTGCTTAGCCATGTGCTGGTGTCAAAGTATGCCGATCATTTGCCTTTGTACCGTCAACGTCAAATCTTTCTACGCGCAGGTGTTGATCTGTCTAGATCAACGTTATCTGACTGGATTGGCCGCTGTGGGGTGGAACTGGAACCTCTGGCCAATGCCTTAAAACAGGTGGTACTGCAACAGCAGGTGATCCATGCAGATGAAACACCGGTGACGGTCATGCAGATGGGTGAAAATGAGAAAAAGCCCAAAAAAGGTTATGTCTGGGCCTATGCCAGCACACAGTACAATCCAGTTCAGGCAGTGATCTATGACTTTCAAGATAGCCGTTCTGGCCAGCATGCTGAAGACTTCCTGAAAGGCTGGCAGGGTCATTTGGTCTGTGATGATTACAGTGGTTATAAAGCACGCTTTAGATCAGGTCAGGTCATTGAGGTGGGCTGCATGGCACATGCACGTCGTAAATTCCATGAACTACATGTGACCAAGAAAAGTCAGGTCGCTGAACAGGCATTAGTGCTGATTCAGAAATTATATGCGATAGAAGCAGAATTAAGAAAAAAGACGGATGGTACAGCGGAAGACCGCTGCGAATACCGACAACAGCATAGTCAACCGGTCATGCAACAACTATATGAATGGCTCAACCAACATCAGCTGACGGTGCCATCGAGTTCTCCAACCGCCCGGGCGATCAATTACAGCCTAAAACGTTGGACTGCTTTAAGCCGCTATCTGGATGATGGCAATCTACCCATTGACAATAATTGGATAGAGAACCAAATGCGTCCCTGGGCCTTGGGGCGTAAGAACTGGCTATTTGCAGGTTCGCTGCGCAGTGGTCAACGAGCTGCCAATATCATGACTTTAATCCAGTCAGCAAAGCTGAATGGCTTGGATCCGTATGCCTATTTAAGTGATGTGCTGAAAAGGTTGCCAACACATAAAGTGCCCCAAATAGAAGAATTACTACCTCACCGCTGGAAACCTGAACCCCGTTAAAACTTGGCGATGGCGTTCAGCGGATGCTTACCAATGTTCCACGAGTTTATTTAGAAAAAATAATTTAACTTGATGCAATATAAAAAAATCTAATTTGCAAACAAGACGTATTGAGTAAAAATATAAGTAATTGAATATTAATGATAAAATATGTGAGGGTATGGCAGATTAGTAAGAAAACTATAATATTTGTGTTCAGATATTAGAAATTAAAAATAAAATAATTATAAAAATCAAAGGCTTATTTTTTTACTCTATTTAGGAAACTCCGGAATTAGGTCGACCACTTACCCAAGTTACGCCTTAAATTTGGCTCAATTAGGGGCGCTTTGCATTTCAAATCTTTGTGCAACAAAGCCAATTTAAACTAATTCTAACTGTTCGGCTTCTTCTGTAACTTCAATATCTTCAGCAGCAGAATTTTCAAATTCATCATTTAACCAACGCTGTAATAAACTACGCATTCTTGAGCTTGGTACATAAATATTGATTGGGTTACCTTCACGAATAGCAGAACGCCATATCCATTGGACCATCTCAGATAGAGCGAATACATCTTCCTTAACAGGGAATCCCTTCATAGCTGAAGCTTTAACAACCATTGGATTTGGATATAGGTTCATCAAGTAAGCTAAGTTGGTTTTGTCTTTGTATTCGTTAGTTGCCTTTGTATTGAAGGCTAACCATTCTTCTTTATAGCGTGATCCAGCAATTGCTGAATGTGCTTCTTTAAATGAAGTCCAAAGTCTATCTGACTTTTTCGCTTTAACATGGTTACGGAAATAGTTATCAAGATTTTTTGACAACTGCTCACATAAAGCTTTCTTATTTGATTTGAATTGGCTTGAACTCAATGCTGTAGTTTTAGTACCAATCTCATTAATAAACTTGTTATCTGAAATAGTGACTAAATGCTTAATTTGAGAAGGCTTGTTACCAAAACGGATCAGTTCATACTCAACGCCATACGATTTCAAATACGCTGACATTTGAGAGCCTTCAAACATATAAGTAGCAATCCAGACTTCTTTAAAAGATCTCAGTGTGTCGATACTCAATTCCCAAACAATCAGCTTCTGGTCCACATACAAGAGCTGACCGAGATCACACATTGTTGCTAGGTTTTCATATTTCGTACCTGTCGGGTCACCACCGTTATCACCATACTTTTCACGGTTGAAACGAAGAGTGACAGCATCATCATCAACATGAATCCAACCTAAACGGAAAAGAGCTTCTAACTCTGTAGATGAATGCTCTGTATATACATCATAGACTTGAATTGTTTCGTCAATAATCAGTACATAGTCTTTCGCATCATCCAACATATTTGGTGTTAGGTTCATAAAGAGCTGATGTGTACTGACTACGTTTTCTTTGTTCTTTAACAGGTATTGCAAGCTTTCAGCTTTATTTCCACCCTTATAGCTTGGATGCTTGAAACGTCTTTCCTTCAAAGGAGCATCATCTAAATATGCGTAATGAACGCTTGTATCGTCTTCTGTGGTAATTAAAGGACGTTTTAATACATCTTCAGGATCGTATGTTGTACCTGAAATACGATGGCATTCATCAAGTAATGGAGTGATGTAAAGAAAGTTCTGGTCTTTTTCTGCTGTTCTAATGTTTTCTATAATTTGAGTAGTCTTACCGCTACCCATCATTGCATCATAAACTTTAAACACTGTGCTTATTTTTCCTATTTGCACGTTTTATTATCCTCATTGCATATTGTTGTAATGGAAGACTGTTCTCCCCTCTTGAGACAGATTATATTATCTCAAGACAGATAATGTCAATAACTTGTCTTGTTGCTCTATTTTTGTCTTGAATTGCTTTATTTGTCTAGCTAAACACTTGTTTTGTTTTTAAATTTAAAACTGTGGATAAGTAAGACAGATTTCAGTCTTAATTGATCTTAGGTTTTATACGGCTTTCGCTGAAATTCGATACTCAAATTACAGTGAATTTATAAAGGAAAATTTAAAGGCTGTAGACAAAACCTTGTCTTAGACATTTTATAACTACTTGTTTTTAAAAATGAAAAAAGCAAAAACCTTAAAACAAAAATGTACGGATTCTAGGTACACATAAGCGCACACAGACATAGCACCTAAAGCCTATTTACTGACCGCCCTCTGTTCCTTCCATTACTGTAGCTATTGCATACAGTCGGTTGGTTGCTCAAACATTTACTTCAGCATAGCTTCGTTGTTACTCGCTATACTTCGTAAAGTTTCGAGCTGAGGTCCATTCTTTTATAACTCAATGTTTTCAACTGATTTTGAAGGAAGCTTAAAAAGTCTTATAAAATAAGGCTAGACAAAACCTTGTCTTGGGACTATCAAAAAAGTCAATCTTTTAGGGCTTTTTTTAACTTGAATCTTAAAGAAGAAATTATAAAAAAATACAGATAACTAATTAATAAATATTTAATTAATTTTTCAAATAAAGAAAAAGAATAGAACGATATATCGAACTCCTTTCAGTCGTTCTCATATCTTCTTATAGAAAAATAGTTGTTCCAACCTGGATACTATCGCATGGTTATAACTGAAGACGTTCCAAATGAATTTTCAAATATGTATAAAGTTGTAGAAAAAAATCGCATTGATATAACAAATTAAAATACTATATATAGTGTCATTTTTAACAAAAAGCACAATATAGAATAGAGTTTTCGGTCTCTAAGCACTTTTTAAAGGGAACATCATCGACTCAAATTTCTATTTGCAACAGTGCCATCAAAACTCTTTGCACTGAGTTTATCTCCTAATAATTTGATGCAATGCATCTTAGTTTCAACCAACTTCGCCGATGATAGCCTGACCATTTTTTCCATAGTGTCCTGCCTAAACGTTTAATTGTTCGAAGTAATTCATTTCGCTCTAGCGAGCTACTCTTTGTATCTTTCCATGGTTTCGCATTTTTTCTAGGTGGAATCACCGCATGCGCTTGCCGATCTGCAATGACCTGACGGCATTGCTTGGTGTCATAAGCTCCATCGGTATAAACAGAGTCAATCCGCTCATCTTGTGGAATCTGATTAAGTAAATCACCAAGCACCTGTGAATCACTGACATTATTGGTTGTAAGCTGAACTGCTCGTATTTGCAGGGTTTTAGCATCTATACCAATATGTAGTTTACGCCATTGGCGACGATATTCAGCTCCATGTTTCTTGCGTTTCCATTCGCCCTCACCTAGAAACTTCATGCCTGTAGAGTCCATGAGTAGATGCAGCCCATCACTACTTTTTTGGTAGCTGATTACAATATCAATATGCTTTTGTCTTCTACAAAGCGTGGTGTAATCTGGAGCTATCCAATTTAATCCGCAAAGTTTAATCAGACTTTGCACAAAGCCAGTGACCATACGTAAAGACAGACGGAATAAGGATTTAATCATTAAGCAGCATTGGATGGCTGCGTCGGAGTAGGTTTGATTTCGCCCTTGTTTGCCTTTTGATGGCGCATACCATTGCGTAGCAGGATCAAACCAAATGGCAATATTTCCGCGACTCATGAGTGCTCGGTTATATGCGGGCCAATTGGTTGTGCGGTAGATTTTGTGTGTAGGCTTCTTCATTTGAAAATTATATCGCTGAAAAAGCCTTTACAGATAGGTTTGTGCAACAAAGCCTTACGACGATCACACTCAGCTATGCATTCACCTTGCTGATTTTATTGCTACATACAACTTCGACCGCAGACTCAAAACACTCAGGGGCCTGACTCCCTACGAATTCATCTGCAAACAGTGGATAGATGAACCTGAACTTTTTAAGATTGATCCGATCCATCAAATGCCGGGACTAAACAAAAGAAAAAAAAGGCTTTTAGTTTTTTAAATTTCCACTGTGGAAATTTAAAAATATTTTTTTAATTTTTAAAATTATGCTAATATAAATTTAATTTTTATATATTTAATCCATGACAATATACGTAATTGCCAATCAGAAAGGTGGCGTTGGAAAGACCACACTCTCAACCAATTTAGCTGTTGCTCTGAGCAAAAAAGGTCAGACTATTCTTGTAGATGGAGATGATCAACAATCCTCTATAAAATGGAGTAAACGTAGAACACAAGACTCGATTACAACCATTTCGCTCAAAGATAATTTAAAAGAAGAACTACAACAGTTAAAAAATAATAATAAATATATTGTATTGGATGTTGCAGGACGTGATTCAGCTGAGTTTCGTTCAGCATTATTAATAGCAGATGTTCTTATTATTCCAACGCAACCTAGTCAAACAGATATCGAAGTGCTGCCATTTGTGCTTAGATTGGTAAATGCTGCTAAGCAAGTAAATAAGAAATTAGAAACTTTTGTAGTCTTAAATAAAGCACCAACCAATACCAAATCTACAGAAATTGATGCTGCTTTAGAGTTGCTACAACAAGTCAAGTCTGTGAAAACACTAAATACCATTGTGCGTGATCGCAAACAATTTCGCGATGCAATGATCGAAGGAAAATCAGTATTAGAAATGGGTAGTAGTAAAGCAAAAGATGAATTAAATGAATTTTTGGTGGAGATCCTGTAATGGCGAAAAAACCACTCATTGTCGATTTTGATGATGCCTTTGAAATGGAACAAGCATTTATTAATGCAGCAGGAACAGGCAAAGTTGCATTGGTATCATCGACTGAAAATAATATTGTTGATCTACCTATAGAGCTTATTGACTTCTCAGAGCATCAACCTCGCATTATTACAGACAAAGTTTTACAAGATGTTGAAAAGCTTGCCAAAAGTATTGAAACGAATGGGCAAATTTATCCGATTGTTGTGATCAAAAAAGAAGAAACATATGAGCTTGTTGGTGGAGAAAAAAGGTTTCGAGCTGTTCGTGATGTATTAAAACATAAGACTATTCGTGCAATTATTCGAGATGATAAATCTACAGAAAAGACAGCTTTAATTTCATTGATTGACAATTTACATCGGTCAAATCTTAGTGATTTTGAATTAGTCAATGCTATACAAAAACACTGCGATGAGTTTGGTTATACTATACAAAATATAGAATTTATTACTCAAAAATATCAATTAGATCAATCTAAATACTTTAGATTAATGAGCTTTTATAAACTGCCAAACTATATAAAAGAAGATCTAAAAATCCACCCCAAAGCGATTTCAGGTGCAACCGCACAACAATTGTTAACTGAATTAAATAAACTGGTTTTAAAGTTTAACCATCAACTAGTTGAAGATACCACGTTAACCATATGGAAAAAGTACCTAAATGAATTTACAGAAACAAATCGTCCATCAAAAAAATTCATTTATCAAATAGAAAAAGCATTAACGGTACAAGAGACAGCTAAAAAACAAGATCAAAGCATCGAAAATGCCTCTCTAGTAAACAAAATGATCTTAAAAAATAAAAATGGTCTTAAATTTGGTTCGATTAAGATCGAGAAAAGTCTCAATGGGAAAACAGTCCTAAATATTCGCACCAGTTTAAATGCTGAATTTAATCAAGAAAAGATTGAAAAGTTAGAAGAATTTCTTGCCGGTTTAGATGACCACCCATAAAAATTATAAATTTCCACTGTGGAAATTTATAATTGAGTATCCAATATTTTTTTAAATATTGGGTACTGCTATTTATCATACATATTGAATTAAAAAGTGTTAAAGGGAAAAATGCTTACCAGAACGGTAACTGATCTTCTGATGGATCTAAAATTTCATCCATATCAGAATCAACAATATTTTTATCTTCATGATCTGCCTTTTTAGGCTTAACAGATTCTGTTGAGCCTAAGTTGTAAATTTAAAAATTAGCCATTTCAACAGTATTGAGTTTATACAGCCAGTATCAGCTGAGATGGTTACGATAGAAAAAAATTGGAAATGCAAAAAAAATCACTTGAAGTCCTGACCAAGTTAAGTGCAGTTTTGATATTAGATTTACCAGATTTTATTCGACATTTTATCTTGAATCTTAAAAACAAGCTGGATGCTTATATCAAAAGAATTCTTAACAAGGGTGAAAAATCCCATAAAGGTGTTGATGAATTTGAAATTCTAAAATGGTTAATCCATAAAATTTCTTTAGATTTGGAACAGGTTCCAAAGCACAAACATAAAGAGGTACATGCTGTTCTATTTACATGTTTTTTTACTCAATTGTCCGATACCTTAGGTTTGCCATTATCACGGTATATGAAGGTGGGAAAAAATCCGCAGCGTTGTGTTCAATTGAGTGCAAGCACTTATAAAAAATACTTTGGCCTGAATAAAGACTTGAAGCTCAAGTTCGAACGAAACCTGAATATCAATTTTTACCCTGAAAAATTATGGTAGCTTTATGAGCCAAACTGATGAATTGTCAGCTGACAAGCAAATTAAACTATTGGAAGAATGGGTCAATCAACCCCTGAGTGTAAAAAAACAAATTTTGAATCAGCTCTTGGCGCAAGATCAGCAGGCACTGGAATTGTATGTTGCTGCTCACGATATCCATGTGGTGATTAAAGACAATCGGATGGTGACACAAAAGAAATTATTGGCAGGCTTAACTCAATGGGCTAAAAGTGCATCTATAGGAGAACTAAGCGACCAACAAAAAGCAGCATTCATCTATTCATATCTTTTGACTGCAGTCTTGTGCGAAATGCTGAAGGGAATCATCTTGTTAGAGCCTCAGGCTGAAGAGAAAGAAAGACGAGTTATTTTACATAAGTGTGAAAAGAACAATAAAATCAATACAGTATCTTATGATTTAAAACTGTTGTTGCAAAAGCAGTTTTCTCACGCTGAGGAAAATAAACAACTGTATGCAAACATCACGCAAAAACTCCAGGGGATGGATGAATTTAATGCCAATGAGTTAAAAACTTTTTTAGAGAGCAAAACAATAAAAAACGATTTTGAACAGCTTAATCTCGGCCGCCATATTCAACAATTCATTATTGTTTGTAATGAACTCATCAATAGTAGGTTAAATTCATCGTCAATCAATGTTCAGACTTTAATCGACAACATTCAAAAGCGCATGACCCGCACACCTCATTCTGGCATATCTTCGTTTGATGTGGAGAATGATGATAAGGAACAGGATACAGAGGCCAATCTTGTCGATCCTGAACAGGATGAGATCGCCAAGCGGGTGAAGGGGAGTTTCTCTGATGACAAACAGAAACAGCTCGAAAAGCAAGCTAAGCGAATTCAGCGACGTGACTTAGCCTGTAAAACTAATCCGCTTTATCTGAAACCCAGTTTATTAACTGAGGTATATCAGCGATTGCACGAGTGTTATCAAGAAAATACGAAAAATGATGCATATCAATCGGCTCTAGCTGTGTGTGGTCTGATGTGTCTCTTGACCGGTCTGAGTCCAACGGTCTTTCAAAAGATCAAGTATTTGATTGGTATTGGTAGAATTAAAAAAAAATCAGTCAAAAAAGTCATCCATTATTATTGGGTGATCGATCCCAAGCTGAATGCCAATCATTCCGGTGCCATGCAAGATAAAGCACAGCGTTATAATCGGGCCTTAACCCTAGAATGGCGCATACCAGCACCCTGGATCACCAGTTTAGAGGCTTTAGAGGAACCTGAATTTTGTGTGATTGAGTACAATAATTTTTTGCGGGAAGTCTTTAAAGAGCATCAGATTGGTGAAATCACCTGCGGGATGTTAGAGCGACAAATCTATTTCCATCTGGATATGGAGACTGGTGATAACCTAGTCGCACACTTGTTGGCTAATCGAGATACTCATCATATCGTGCAATGGAACTATGAAGGGCGTCAGATCGATCAAATCGACCAGCATTTTCAAGGCTATATTAATGTTCTATTAGACCGTAGAAAAGGTGATCCATGGATTGAGAATGAACACCCTGGTCATATTTTTCATCGTGAGGAACGTATTGGTAGTCAGCGATGCTGGACTGTAGAGGCCGCGAGTGAATTTTTTAATCAGCTTTATCATTTTGTCAAAAACACATTAGCCAATACTCAAGCGAATCTGATCGAGAAGCTGAATGCTTACAGCATTTGGATATGGCATCTTTCCTTAATCTGCCTGACGGTACGTCCAATAGTCGGCATGCCGGGGTTACTCAAACATTACGATCCTAAGGCACAACTGCTTTATGTGCATGATAAAAAAACTGATTCACGAAAAGTAGGACGTCCTGTTCCTGTTACAGGCTACTGGCAGGATCATTTCAATGCATATCGAAAATATCTGACGCAAACCATCGAGACACTCGGGATAACTAGTTTTAAAGTGAAATTGGAAAATGATGGTTTTATGCTCTATGTCATCTCACATCCTCGGATCAAGTCCCAAAAAGGTCAGGTGAATCTTGCGGAAGTCGTGGAGCATTTGGAGTTACAGCCCATGTCTGCTGATTTTGTCACGAATTACCTTAAAGAGACCGTGCAGATTTATAAAAACTGGCCAAGGCATTTCACTAAAAATCATCTCGCCTTGAGTGGTGACATTCACAATACGCTATATACCCATGATAAGCAAAGCATGGGATTCAGTCACATTTCTGGATTAAGCCCTTATTTCTACAAACACGACATTCAGCAGCAAGTTAAAAGCTTGCTCAACAAACTAGAAATCGCAAAGCTTGAAGTGCTTTAAAGGACCATCTTGTGCTTGATACATCACTCGTTACGCAATTAGAAAATGCCATTAAAAGAGAAATCGCAGACATTTTTAAAGAAATTTCTCAGCTGATCACTGCTACATACACAGATGTAAATTCTGACCTTGCTCAAATTGATTTTAAGTGGCTTGATCAGCAAATTCTGGACAAGTTCAATATCCATAGAGCAGTTTTAGAGCAGCTCTGCCAAACATCCAAATTTAAGGACAATGCTGCAGATTACCTTCAATTCTGTTTTAAACAAGTGAAACAGATTTGTAAGGAGAAAAACCAGCAGTGGCAAAAGGATTACCCTTCCTATGCCGAAAGCTATGAGATTAAGTTGCCCGATTGGATCGTCTACACACCTAAACGTCTAGACAACGTTTTTTCAGGACGAAAGTTACAGCAGGGTACTATGCTCGTCGAGATAAAAGAAAAACTGTATGTGAATTGGGCGGATTATCTCAAACAACAAACTCAAGGTATCCTCTTAGACTCTACGGCTAAAGAGCAACAAAAATTAGTGAATACCTTGTTTGAATGTCTGTGTATTTCATTAATTTTTGATCAGGGATGCATGCAACCTGAACGACTGATAGCCATTCATGATGCGATTTTTCATATGAACCTGGATAGTGGCTTGCTTCCGATCTATTCAGATGCCGAAAAGGATCAAAAGGCTTATGTCTTTTCATACACGTTGCCCTCGACAAAGTATGGCAACATCTATCGTCAGGATGGCGAAGAAGAGGCGGAGTTATGGCAAACCCAAAACATTTATTTCAATGCCTTTGCGATGCTATGTTATCGACGGATTCAGCAACTACTCAATGGACCGCAAGGGTATGTATTACAAAGCACTTCGCCATTGCTGTACTGGGAAAAAGAACAGAGTGAAATTGAAACGGGGAATCAGCCTGAAGCCTTACTGCTAGAAAAACTTAAAATCCATTTAAACATTGTACTGAATATGGCGGAGGAGGGGGACTCTAGAAAAGCACGTCAGGATCAGCCATTTGCACAGCTTAATCACGTGAAGCTATTTTTAAAAGGCTTGGAAAAGACCGGTTTTGCCATTTTTAAGCATATGGATTATGTCTTGTGGCAAGAGATTCCTAATCTGGATGTGTTAAGTACCAGTGTACTGAACAATCAGATCATCACTTCGCCTTTAATCTATGAGCAGTATACACAGCTCTATGATCAACCCGATTGCTGGAAAACTATTCAAGCTAGAATCAAAAATCTTGAAAAAAAGCCTCAAGTCTTAGACTTGGAGATGCCTACAGTTACAGTCAAAACATTTCATGATCGACGAACCGGTCAACGTCATGAGCTGAAATCCTGGCTTTTATCTTTTCATCAGGATATCAAACCCAAACAGCTTGCGGATCAACTCCAAGAAAGCATCCAAAAATCTGAGGACTATAAATCTGCGTATGAGGCTGGAAATGGCGAGTACCTAGATTATGTAGTGGCTATTGCACATTTACGCGTGTGTCAGTGGTTAGAAAACGAATTTGCTTATCATGGGAAAGCAGCTATTAAAGTCTCAACAATCAAGCGTTACTATAGTAGTTTTGTGCTTGACCTACTTTGTTATGTTCTAGAACAGCAGATCAATCTAGATACAGCCACTGAAGAGCAGTTTGAGGAAATGTATCGCACGATTGTTGAAGAAAAACTGCTGAATGATCAGAAAAATCATAAAACGACCGCCCAAACCAACAACAATAAAAAATACAATACCTCGGGTTATGCCTTTGATCGGCTGAAAGCCTTTCACCAATACTTAGTCAAAAATCATCGTGCACCGATTGTGCAATATTTATATGAACGTCAAAGTGAAGGTTTATTTTTAAAAACCAGACTCATTAGTCCGCAGATGTTTCAATTGATGATACGGATTCTTAGAGAATACCCAGAAGCTTTGGGTCTGACTGAGCAGGATGCAACCTGTCTAGAATGGGTCTATACATTGGCATTTAGACTGGGCTTGCGTATTGATGAAGCTGCCGGGATCTGTATCGATGATTTTGTATCTCCGCAGTTACGAAAACATCCTGACAATCGACAGCTCTATTATGTGTTTGAATCCGCTTTAGATCAGCAGAAAGACGATCGATCTGACCATAAAATGAGAAAAACAATGGGTGATATTGATGATCTCACCCTCAGGATTCGTCTAAATTCTGAGCGTGATCTGAAAAGTGATAATGCCACGCGTCAGTTTGATTTAGTTCATTTCTTAGCACCGGACGAGTTCACAGGATTTTGTCGCTTTTATCAAAACCTGTTACCTGGCTCTAAAGCGACTGCAGCAGTCTGCAATAGAAAAACCAAACAGCTCTTTATGCTGGGTGAACAACCTTTATCCAGTACAAATTTATCAAAAATTACCCAGTTGCTGTTTAATACTGTATTAGGGACAAACGATCATCAATATACCTTTCACGCTTTCAGGCATAGTACCGCTTCACATTTGGCTATCCTTTTAAAAGGCAGCATAGCACTGGTACGTTGTTTTACTGACTATGATTCCGAGTTTGGGCGTAAGCTTAAAAAGCACATTTTACCCAATATGAAGGATGCTTCATCGCGTAGTGCCCAAGCCTGGTCTCGACTTGCGCATCTGATGGGGCATGAAGACATTCGGATCACTGCAAGACATTATCTGCATCATCTGAATATCCTGATTGCTGACATGTTTTATCAAGCAAACCGTGAATATTCACCTCAATTGATCAAGGCATTATTAGGCGATAGTCAGTTGATGCATCGCGATTTCAAAGTTGAATTTCAGTCGAATGAAAGAGATATTTTAAAATTGATGAAGAAGATTCATTCACACACAGAAAATAATTCTCAAACTGCTGCATTAAAGAGCAAGAAAAAGCAGAAGCAGCCTCAACAACAGGACGTATTTTTATACCGTGAAACGTTTTTAGAGGAATACCGGAAGTGGCGGGAAAAAAAAGAAAAAGCAACGATCGATCCTGAAGTATTGAAGTTCATTCAATCGATCAGCCAGCCGTTTTCTCTCTATACAAGTCACGTCAAAAATGATGCTAATCATGAGGATCTTATCGGTTTTACTTGGAATAAAATGGTGACATGGTCTACTCTCTATGAGATTGAGAAACCTTTTAACTTAAATAAAAATGTAACCCAGAAAGATCTTAAACATTTTTTTTATTGTTTAGAAAATAAAATTTCACTTGAAAAAGATCGTCCTATTTTGAATTTTAAGGCATGGCAGAGTAAAACTTGAAGTGCGACATAAACCACCTAATTAATTTAAAGGGTTTATGGAGTATATAAAATTGTCATACCATCATCTTAGCTTTGAAGATCGTACTGCATTAATGCTTGAGTCAAG
>NZ_VPBE01000041.1:0-16512 GCF_013418895.1 Acinetobacter sp. YH12116
TAATATTACTGAAATTACGTTACAAATAGAAAATACGAAATGTAATACATTGAACCAACATAAACACTAATTTGGACTTTAGTCTTCATATAGATGTTTTGTGTAACTTTAAAGTATACCCTAAAGTAACACTTTAAAAGTTCGTAAAAATATGTATCATTTAAATGATTTTTAATCATATGTAACATGTAACATTGATATTTAAGGTCTATAATTTACGAAATTATTTATTTTTATCCAATTGGGGCATGAAAGAGTGAAAGGTCAAAAAGTAGGCTATGTCCGGGTGAGTTCAGTCGAGCAAAATACTGGACGTCAACTTGAGGGAATTGAAGTCGACCGGATTTTTGTTGACCGAGCTTCGGGTAAAAATACCGACCGGCCGAAATTTCAGGAAATGTTGAACTATCTCCGGGAAGGGGACAGGGTTGTTGTACATTCCATGGATCGTTTTGCACGAAGCCTAAAAGATTTGGTTACCGAAGTAGATAAACTGGTTAAAGGAGGGATCGCCATCCAGTTTGTAAAAGAAAATATTACTTTTACGGCCCAATCCACCCCGATGGATAATTTGATGCTGCAACTGATGGGGGCTTTTGCACAGTTTGAACGTGAGATTATTCTGGAGCGACAAAAGGAAGGAATTAAACTCGCCTCTGCTCAAGGGAAGTATAAAGGCCGGGTACACAAATTGAAACCTGATCAGGCCGAAGCTTTACGACAAGCATGGAAGGAAGGGAAGTACCCTTCAAAAATGGCATTAGGCCAAGCATTTGGAATTAGTCGCCAGGCGGTATATCGGTATTTAAAAGCAGGTGAGTAACTCAATTTGAATTGGCGACTATATTTAGTTGAGATTATGAAAGCCTTAGAACGTGATAAATCAATAAAAAATCCTATTAGAAATTGAATGGGATTTTACAAAGTATTATGTTGCTGATTTTTAAAATATAAATAAAATGTATTTTATATAGGCTGCATTGGGTTAATTTTAGGACAGCTTAAATAGAAACTATTTTTCATAAAATATAGAAATAACTTAAAAGAAATTCCTAAAGTTATAACTCACAATAATTAAAACTATGCCTATGATTAAATTTAGCTTATATTGATGGCGTTGATTCTGAAGCGCTGCCAAAACACGGCAAAAACTTCAATGATGCGACCCGAGTACAGCACATCACACATATTTCAGCAGAGTCCTTGACAGGATGCTATACGTTCATCGAGTTATTAGTGAACAGCGGTGATGGTGAGATGCGTAGAATCCTCGTTCCTCTTGCTACCATTTTTAGAGAGGAATCCAACAATAATTCGGAGGTTGCAATAATGAAGGCACAACAGAATCAACGTAGCATGGTTTTATTCCAGAGCATATTTACGGCAGTAATGATATTAACCATGATAATTGTGTTATTCATTAGCCCTTTTACCATGGGAACACTACTGTCTTGTTTTGTTACAATATTATGCTTGATGTATGATTATATAAAATGCTATAAATATATAGCTATTAATCACATTGACTATGGGTTGATTTTTCAGTCTGAAGCGCTGCCAAAACACGGCAAAAACTTCAATGATGCGACCCGAGTACAGCACATCACACATATTTCAGCAGAGTCCTTGACAGGATGCTATACGTTCATCGAAAAATTAGTGAACAGCGGTGATGGTGAGATGCGTAGAATCACTTCGTACCTGTATGGGTAGCCTTGTAAACATACAGAGAAAGAGTAAATGACATTTTATGATTACGTTAAAGAAAACTTTATTAAATTTTTTTTTAAGTTATTCAATAAACAACGTCCTTATTTATTAAACACTAAATACTATCCAGAATATTTATCATTTAATGAATTCAATTTAAACAAAGAAAAAATCTTAGTTGAACTTTTAGATAATTTATCTAAAAAAAATTATTCTCCTCAATCTTTACATCCTATTTTAATGGAAAAACCAGATGGTTCGTTAAGATTAATATGCGTTCCATCAATACAAGATCGCATAATTCAAAAACTTATTTTAAAATATATAAAAGAAAAACATGAAAATAAATATATCTTAGCTACTAATTATGACTTTTCATCTAAAATTAGTGAAGCTGGTGCAATATCTGCACGAATACAAGCTTTAAAATTAAGAAATAAATACTCGTATGTTCTCAAAACTGACATCTCAGCATTCTTCGATAATTTAAATCGTCAGTTAATCAAAAAAAATATTGAAGAAAAACTAGATATACCTGAAATAAATTTTCTCTTAGAAAAAATTATAAAAGTTGATACCAGACTTAAAGAAACTGAATCAATCGGTGCTAAAGAAATAGATTTTTTAAAATCTAAAAGAGGAAAAGGCATTAGACAAGGTATGCCAATGTCATCATTCCTTGCATCCTTATATCTCTATGAATTTGATACTTTTATGAATCAAAAAAATATTCCTTATGTAAGATATGCAGATGATTTAGTTATATTTTGCTCATCTCGCCTAGAAGCTCTAAAATATTTAAATTTAGTAACTGAGGAATTAAAAAAAATTGATCTTGCAATCCCTCCTCTAGAAGACCAACTAAAAACTAAAATTGTTAAAAATCAGTCTATTGATTTTTTAGGTTTGGAATTCAGATCTAGCGGCAATAGATTTAAAGCTTATATACCTAATTCAATTTTTAAAACAATTAATAATAAATTAGATGTATATGATTCTTTAAATAAAAACCTTAAAAATAAAAAAGATTTTTCTGATGTAATTCAGGATATAAAATATATAACAAATGGATATAGTTCGGCATTTTCAGATGCTTGTAATATTAGTGAACTTCAGGAAGAGATTAATAATAAGAAAATAATGATCTTTTCAAAACTTTTAACATCTCTAGGTTTGGATATGGAACGTCTCAGTTCTCGTCAAAAGAAGTTTTTCTTTAGTCTATGATTTTTATATGAAATATGTCCCTAAAAATAATTGTAGTTAAACGGCTTTGTTGCACAAACCTATCTGTAAAGGCTTTTTCAGCGATATAATTTTCAAATGAAGAAGCCTACACACAAAATCTACCGCACAACCAATTGGCCCGCATATAACCGAGCACTCATGAGTCGCGGAAATATTGCCATTTGGTTTGATCCTGCTACGCAATGGTATGCTCCATCAAAAGGCAAACAAGGGCGAAATCAAACCTACTCCGACGCAGCTATCCAATGCTGCTTAATGATTAAATCCTTATTCCGTCTATCTTTACGTATGGTCACTGGCTTTGTGCAAAGTCTGATTAAACTTTGCGGCTGAGCAGCCCCGAATATCAGTGATATTCGTACAGTACGCTTTGTAGAAGACAAAAGCATATTGATATTGCAATCAGCTACCAAAAAAGTAGCGATGGGCTGCATCTACTCGTAGACTCTACAGGCATGAAGTTTCTAGGTGAGGGCGAATGGAAACGCAAGAAACATGGAGCTGAATATCGTCGCCAATGGCGTAAACTACATATTGGTATAGATGCCAAAACCCTACAAATACGCGCTATTCAGCTCACAACCAATAATGTCAGTGATTCACAGGTGCTTGGTGATTTACTTAATCAGATTCCACAAGATGAGCAGATTGACTCTGTTTATACCGATGGAGCTTATGACACCAAGCAATGCCGTCAGGTCATTGCAGATCGGCAAGCACATGCGGTGATTCCACCTAGAAAAAATGCGAAACCATGGAAAGATACAAAGAGTAGCTCGCTAGAGCGAAATGAATTACTTCGAACAGTTAAACGTTTAGGCAGGACATTATGGAAAAAATGGTCAGGCTATCATCGCCGCAGTTTGGTGGAAACCAAGATGCATTGCATCAAATTATTAGGCGATAAATTAATGGCAAGAAGCTTTCCTAGTCAGGTGAATGAAATTCATGCACGTGTAGCAGTCCTCAACAGATTTACGGAATTAGGTCGACCACTTACCCAAGTTACGCCTTAAATTTGGCTCAATTAGGGGCGCTTTGCATTTCAAATCTTTGTGCAACAAAGCCTACTTAATCTGCCTGTGCTCAATATCTACTGGACATTTTCCTTCTCGCTTTAATCGTGATAAAGCATGGCCATAGGTCGCTGCTTTATCTGTATTGATGACCCGTGGAATTTGCCATTTTTTCACCGTATTGAAGATCTTTCCTAGAAAACTATAGGCTGATTTACTGTTCCTTCTAGCGGAAAGGTAAAAGTCAATCGTATGACCACGTTGATCAACTGCACGATACAGGTAAGTTCATCGCCCCTTCACTTTGATATAAGTCTCATCCATATGCCATGAATGTAAATCTGTAGGATTACGCCAATACCAGCGTAACCATTTTTCCATTCCTGGAGCATAACGCTGAACCAAATGATAAATTGTACTGTGATCCACATTTACGCCTCGTTCAGCGAGCATTTCTTGAAGTTCACGATAGCTGATGCCATATTTACAATACCAAAGAACAGCCCAAAGGATGATTTCACCTTGAAAGTGCCGACCCTGGAAGGGACTCATCTGCTGTATCTCGAAATAAATAAGATATTTAACTTATCATGTCAGCCTATTTACAACAGTGCCGTTGGCTGTGGCATTACAATTATGAACGACCACATCAAGCTAACAAAGAAAATCCACCTCTAATGGCTGCTTAACCTATACTTTTAACTTCGGTTATTTAAGGAGGATACCCTTTCCTATAAGTATCAAAATGTATATGAATATTACTTTTTCGATTCTTTAGGATCCTTAACGATCAGCATTAAAAATCTTCTTACAAATGGAATGAAGATTAAAATTAGTGGGTAAGCTACGCCCCAAGATAGCATCCAAGATGAGAACCATTTGAGAATAAACCCTTCTACTAATCCTTTATTTATAATAAGATTAAAACAAGAAAGTGATCCACTCATTAGAGCAGATAAAAATAGAGGCATAAGCCAAGAAAGATGTTTAGCATGTATCTTTGGTATTTCCTTGAAAAAAGATTTTTTCATATAAGATCAACTGAAATGCAAAAAATTAAACTAAATATTTCGAAGATTTAGAGTTTTTTGAGTGATTTAATAAACTCAAAAAAATGTGGTAAAAATTCTTTGAATAGTGGCTTTTCCAAATTTCAAGATACTCTTGAGCAGCTTCTTTACTTTTTAAGGTATATATTCGAAGTTGATAAATCATATGCATTTCTCTTTTGATAATTAAACAACATAAATTAGCTATAAAATATTTAAGAGAGCAGCCATTTTAAAAATGCTCTCTTAGTCTTGAATCAGTTTAATATTTAATTGCTGCAGACAAATAAAAACCATCACCTTTTGATTTATTTTTTGCAACAATATCTTTTTGCCAGCTAGCACTAATTAATGCTCCATTTTTAAACTGGTATTGGATAGCAGGACCAATTGCAAAACCTTCAGTTTTAGAGTTGGCAATCTCAACATCATTCTGTTTGTCATTTTCAAATTGTGTTGAATAATAACCCACTATTGCAGGTTCCCATTGTCCTACTTTATAACCAGCCATGTAATCTAAGAAAAATTCCGTACCTGTTTTATAATTTGTGTCTTCATTTTCCCAGTTAAAAGAAACACGAGGTGAAACTCCTATATCTAATCCATTTTCATTTTTATATCGAAGGCCAAAAACAGGTTGGATTGCAAAACGGTTATTTGAAACATTCAAAGTTGCGCCATTAGAGTAAGAACCAATCGGAAGTGCAAAATTTAAAGCTGCTACAGTTTGCCAATTTTTCTTTTCTCCTAGATTCCATTGGAAAATTAAGGGGCCAAAAATTACATCAGCTAGTCCATTATCTTTGTCTGATAATCGCCCATAAGGAGTATTGAAGCTATTATCGACATTAACAAATGTTCCAATTAGTTCTGATGAAACAACATCTGCTCCAAACAAATGTGAATCCCATACAGTGATAAAGCGTAAGGTTTGCGCAAATACAGATAAATCTAAATCTGTACCTTTAATTTCATCCCCTTTATGATCATTCAACTGTTTAGATTCCGAGTAGAAAGATAAAAGTTGTAAATAATTTCCTGGCTGAGGGGGAAAGTCAGCGATAAAATATTGAGCAGAGCCAGGTGCGTAGGTAGAGTTGCCATGCTCAGCTGCTTGACTTATCGCAGGTAACATTGCAGATGCAGCTAATAAATATTTTAAATAGTTTTTTTCGAACATTTTTTCAATCCCTTTCTAAAAAAAAAGCACAAATTTTCCTAAAGCACTTGTGCATTAAGCTACTAAATCGCTTTAATAACTTTTTGTTGAATAAACCCAAATGGTTTAACTTTTCCATCTGGACTTCTAGCTTCCATAAATACTTCATCACCAAAATTGAGATAAGGTGTTTGTATTTTTCCAATTTTTAGAATTTCACGTATCCGTTGTTCAGTAAGACAACTCGAACCTACCGTTTCATCTTTATTAGAAACAGTTCCTGATCCAATAATCGTTCCAGCAGTTAATTTGCGTGTTCTAGCGGCATGAGCGATTAGCTCTCCAAAACTAAAATCCATTTCTCGACCATTGGCGTGACCAAAATTTCTTTTATTAAGTTGGATAAATAACTCAAGGTGAACTCGACCATCTTTCCAATATTCACCTAACTCATCAGGGGTAATCGCAAAAGGAGCAAAAGATGAACTAGGTTTAGCATTGATAAAACCAAAACCTGTTTTCATTTCTCTGGGACCTAGTTCTCTTAAACTCCAATCATTCAACTGAAGGATTAACACTATAAAATCAGCTGCTTTATGTGCCGATACACCCATAGGAACTTCTGTAGTCACAACAGCAAATTCACCTTCGAAGTCGATACCATCTTCTTTATTTAAAAAAGCGACATCACAGAATGGTCCAATAAAGTCATCAGAAGCACCTTGATACATTAATGGGCAATTATCTGCATCAATATGTTCTTCAATATTGAAAGCTTGAGCCATTAAATGCCCATGGTTTTTAAAAGCTGATGCATCGCAAAATTGAGTTGTTTGAGGCAGTGGGGCTATACAGCGACTTAATTCGATTTCAGAAGTAGTAACTGAACCCTCATTTATTTTTCTATAGTACTCAGCTAGGTCAAGATATACGGTAGACCAGTTTTTTACTGCTTCAAATAAGTTTGGAACAATATGTTGTACAGAAAGTACTCGTTTTCCATCTTTTGAAACAAGGTAGAGTTCACCGTAGGTTGTACCATTATCATAGGTTGCAAATTTCATAATTAATTTCCATCCGAAATTGTTGTACCACCATCTACAACTATGTTTTGTCCAGTAATAAAAGCACCACCATTACTCGCTAATAAGAGGGCGATGCTCGCTATTTCATAAGGTTGTCCAACACGACGTAAGGGAGTAGCAAGTAAGCGCTTTTCTATAAAGTCTGGTTTGTCCAATAACTCTCTTGCCAAAGGCGTATTAATTAGTCCTGGTAAGATCGCGTTTGCTCTAATATTCAGTGATCCAAATTCAACTGCAATATTTCTGACTAGTTGATTTAGTCCAGCTTTAGATATTCCATAAATACCTAAAGACTTATTTCCTCTAATTGAGGCAATACTTGAAATAAAAATTAGGCTTCCGCCAACTGGTTTATTTTTTTCCATTATTGGAATTAATAAATTAGTTAGTTTTATTGCCGAGAGAAGATTTATATCTAATATTTTCTTTAGATTATTAAAATCTAAATCAGTATGGCTTGAGCACAATCCCTCAATACCAGAACAAAATACTAGAGAGTCGATTCTAGAATAGGTATTAATGATATATTCAGTGAGGTCTTTGATATCTTCTTCATTGGAAATATCTGCAGGGAAAATATCAACCAATTTCCCTTTGTTTTGAAAGAGTTGTTTTCTTTCTTTTAATTTTTCCTGGTTGATATCAGTAAGAATAACTGTAGCGTTATATTCGATGAATAAATCTACAGTAGTTTCACCTATTCCACCTAAAGCACCTGTAATAAGGACGACTTTATTTTTAAGGTTAAATAAGTCCATTTTTTTAACCAGAAAATTGGTGCGATAACTGTGTATCATAATTAGCATCAATTAAAATAAAGGCGATACGACAAACATGGTCTGTACGGTTAGACCAAGCATGATTAGTACCTCTTTGAATAATTACACTATTTTCGCCAACTTCTACTTCTTCATCATCCAGAATCAATGTGATAGTTCCACTAATAACGATTCCATAATCAATCGTTTCTGTTCTATGCATTAATGGATGTTTTGATTCAGCTGATGAAGTTCCTGCTTTATCATCACCAATTTCTTTAAATGTAGCTTTTAGATCGTCTGGGGATAATTTATGTAGATATTCATGATCTGGTGGAATATCTACAAATCGAAAGCGAGTACCTCCCGTAGGAGGCGGTAGTATCAATGCTCCGGTTGTAACATCATCAGTATTTGCTGAGATTGAGACACTAGCTTCTGTATTCCATACCTCATGGAATACTGTTCCCGGTGCACTTTTAAGATTATGGACGTTTTTAAGAACACTATTATCGAGAACAATAGCTTTTCCTTCAGGGTTATGACCAGTGATAACTCGTTTTATTAATTTAAATTCCATCTAAATATTCCTTAAACAATATAATTGGTTATTAACTATTGCTATGTTTACTGAAGTTAACTTTTTGCCCATACACGGACCTTGTACACAATCACCTGTTTGAAAATTGAATAAAGCGCCATGAGCAAAACATTTAATAAACTTATGATCTTCACTTAAGTACTGATCATTTTTCCAAGACATAGGTGTGGCTTGGGCATAATGAGGACATGCATCAAGCCATGCGTAAATTTGTTTTTCATACAAAAGAACTATGACTTTTTTTTGATATAAAGTTGAGTAAAACGCTCTTGTGTATAAAGGTTCTAATTCATTTAGATCGCATAAAAATTCACTTTTTACTTTCATAACTAAGTATTAGTGATCTGCTCCAGGAGCCCACTTTTCAGCATATTTGAATAAGAATCTTTGAGATGCTTCAGCACTAAAAGGCACACTTCTTGGCATCCATGAGTCATCATGTTTATCCATGTCAGCGTCGTATTCGATATGGCAACCTAAAGGACTATTGAAATACCAAAACCAATTTGAGCCAAAGTTATGTCTACCTGGCCCCCAAAAAGGTGTATAACCAGCTTCTAAGAATCTTGTACCAGCCAACATCACTTCTGTTGGCCCAGCCAAGTGGAAAGCAAAATGTTCGATACCTTGCATATGCTCAGGAGCCTGGATCAGAAATAGACTATGATGGTCATCATTTGCTGATGGACGTAAAAAGGGACCTACACCCTCTAAAATATCTGTAGTTCTGAATCCTAGGCGATTGCAATAAAATTTAGAGGCCTGTTCACCATTAGGTACAAAAAGGACTATATGACTTAATGTTCTAGGAGCTACATTAATGACTTTATTTAAACCTAATTCATTAGGTTTCCTTTGGGGAGTAGCACCGGGTGAATTTACTTTTTCATGTGGTAAATTTAGGGTCACTCTCTGAGTAATTTGAAATTTAAGAGCAAACCCTGAATCATCATTAAATTCAATAGAACCATCAATATTCTTTTTAACTACACGGTCTTTAGATATCTCTGCTTCAATAAGTTCTAGGTCATAAGCTTCTTGTACACCATAAACCTGTTTTCTTAAGAAGCTACCTGATTTTAATGCGGATGGAAGAAGAGAAGAATCCTCATGAAAAAGATGAACTGAAGTCCCATCTAATGCAGAATAAATAGCTTGAGTTTCATCTAAAAGAGTTTCCTTTAAACCATAGTCTTTCAAAAATGTGCAACACTCAAGAAAATTTGGAACACCGAAAACTAAAGCATCTGGGCCAATGATTTTCATCATTCAATTCCTTGTATAAATTATATTCATAGAATGAATCATAAATTTCTATCTTGTATTTACACAAATGATTTAAAACAATAGATTGTATTGATGGAATCAATACATAATTGGAAAATGGAATGAGATACAAGAATCTAGATTTAAACCTTCTAGTAGCTTTAAATCTTTTTTTAGAAGAAAAGAATGTTAGTAAAGCTGCAGAAAAAATGTTTATAACTCAATCGACTGCTAGTAGCGCATTAGCTAGACTGAGGAATTATTTTAATGACGAGTTATTAATTCAGGTTGGTAAACAAATGGAGCTAACGCCAAGAGCAAAAAAAATGGTGGAGCCTGTAAAATTAATTTTAATGTCTATAGATCATCAAATTATTCAACCACCAGAATTTGATCCCTATACTCTGGAGATGTCATTTACCTTATGTCTCTCTGATTATACTTTAGTGACTTTTATACCTGTTTTCCTGCAGTTTATAAAAGACCGAGGTTATAAAATTAATTTTGATTTTAAACCACAATCTATTGATCCAGTAAAGACCTTGGAAAGTGATGAAGCCGATTTGCTAATCATACCTTCTCAATATTTGACAGAAAAACACCCTCATGAGAACTTATATACTGAAGAGTTTGTTTGTATTGCATCTAAAAATCATCCGCGATTAAAAAAGAAAAAAGCTTTGACTTTGCAAGATTTGGAAGGTGAAAAGCATATTGTTATGAAGCCACCACAAAACTTAGATTCTGTTGAATCGATTGCTATAAAGAAAATGAAATTAAAAAGAAAAGTTGCTTTAACTACTTTTAGTTTTTCATCGATACCAGAATTAATTTCGGATTCAGAATATATTGCTATTGTACACAAACGTTTAGGAGAGAAATATCTTCAAAGATCTGATTTATATTTATTTTCTCTACCTTTTGATTTCCCCTTAATGCACCAAAGTATCCAATGGCATCGATTTAGAAATGATGATTTAGAATTACAATTTTTGATAAAAATAATGAATGAGTTTTCTAATACTTTGTTTTTATGATGGATAATTATTTAAGTAATTGTTGACATTACAACAGTTAGGATCTAACCTAAATAAAAGGATTTTTTTTAACCATAATGTTGACATTACAACAGTATGGTTATTATTTACTCAGGGTTGTGGAATGACACATATTATCGTTACTGGTGCACAAGGTTTTCTAGGTTCACGCCTTATTGATAAATTACTAAAGCGTCCAGAAGTTAGTAAAATTAGCTTAGTTGATCAAAAATTTTATGAGAAGAAGAATTCTCATAAACTTCAATATTTTGAAGGTGATTTAACCTCACCTGTATTCTTAAACGAAATATTTAAATCTGACGTAGATGTAGTTTTCCATTTAGCGAGCATTCCTGGTGCTGCCGCTGAAAAGCAACCTTATGTTGCTCAAAATATTAATTTCTTAAGTGTACAGAGAATACTAAATTTATTAGAAAAACAAAAAGTTCCTCCTAAATTTATCTTTGCTAGCTCAATAGCAGTTTATGGAAATGATACTCAAGATGTTATTACTGAATATGATTTGATAAACCCTCAAACTTTATATGCAACCCATAAGTCCATCGTAGAGCTTTTAATTGCTGATGCTTCACGACGCAATATAATTAATGGCTTATCACTCCGAGTACCAGGGCTTGTAGCAAGACCGGAAAAAGCTAGTGGTTTTGCTTCTTCTTTTATGAGCGAGATTTTTTGGTCGCTTAAAAACAATGAGCATATTATTTTACCAGTTTCAAAAGAAGCTACCGCTTGGTGGTTATCAGCAGACTGTGCTGCTGAAAACTTTATTTTTGCCGCTTTTAATGATTTTACAGCATTAAATGCGCGAAGAGTTATACAACTTCCTGTTCTCTATTTAACTGTTTCAGAAATTATTGAAGAAATTAGCAATTACTTCAATGAAGATAAAATTTCATTAATTAGTTACGACATTGATCCATATATTCAAGCCAATTTTGGCTCGTTTCCCCCCCTTATAAGTTCTTATTCGGAAAGTAAAGGTTTCTTTAATGACCATTCTATATCCGCATTGATAAGACGAGTTTATGAATAAAAATTTGTGATCTGAAAACACAAATTAATTTCTATCAAATTTACTTTAATTAAGAGGTTCACTATGTTCCAGTATTTTCCAACAAACTATGTTTGGAGCCTAACTACTATGATTGCGATTAGTCATGGTGGTCATATGGGTGAAATTGATGAAATTTGCAAACCTATATTGGATGCATCCAAAAATGGTGACGACATTGGTACAGTTGAATTCATGCATGCTTGGAAAAAATATGCTGACAACTTGGTAGAATTGGCTGAATTAGATCTGACAAAGAACAGAAATTTTTCAGCAGGTGATAAATATCAGAGAGCAGGCTTATATTATTCCATAGCTGAACGAATGCAAGAACATGGAAATAAAGAGCGTGTTGAAATTTATGCTAAATCTTTAGAATGTTTTGAGTTCTCACGTCAATATAAAAGATCAAATTGCATTCGTGTTGAGATTCCTTATGAAGATTCTCATCTCTCAGCTTTATATGTAAAAAATACTTCAGAAAACGGTGAAAAGCTACCAGTAGTCGTGATGATGAATGGTCTCGATTCTAGTAAAGAAATTCTGTATACCTCTCCGATTACAGACATGCTCCTAAAACGTGGTTTAAGTATTTTATTTGTAGATCAACCAGGAACAGGTGAAGCCATTCGTCTGCAAAATTTGCCAGCTGTTTATAATGCAGAAGTTTGGGGCTCAAAAGTTATTGATTGGTTATTTAAACAAGAAGAAGTTGATACAAATCGAATTGGCGCTCTAGGTGTTTCTTTAGGTGGATATTACGCTCCCCGAGTAGTTGCATACGAACCTCGATTTGCTTGTGGCGCTGTTTGGGGAGCAAATCATGATTGGCGTGCTGTTCAGCAAGCCCGTTTAAAACGTGAGGGAGAAAACCCTGTACCTCATTACTGGAAACATGTGGAGTGGGTGTTCGGCGCTACCGATCTTGATGATTTCTTTAAAAAAGCAGAAAACATGCATTTAAATGGAGTCGTAGAAAAAATCAAAGTGCCATTTCTTGTAACACATGGTGAAAATGATCGTCAGATTCCTCTTAAATATGCATATGAAACTTTTGAGCAATTAACTAATAGCCCTAAAAAAGACCTAGTCATTTTTACGAAAAAAGAAGGTGGTATTGAGCATAGTTCACTAGACAATCCATTAAATGCAGGAGCAACCATCGCTGATTGGTTTGCTGAACAATTACACGGAAAAATAAATTAAGTTGAGGCGATTATGAAAGGGATATCTAAAATTGCAATTATCGGTGGTGGCATAGGTGGTATGTGTGCTGCAATTCAATTAAAGAAACAAAATTATGAAATCGATCTTATTGAAATAAATTCGACGCTTACACCTATAGGCGCTGGAATTACACTGAGTGCAGCTACCTTAAGGGCTTTTAAAGAGATTGGTATTATTGATGAAGTTTGCAAAGAAGGAGGTGTTCTAAATATAGTTGATTTATACACTTCTGAAGGTGAACTTGTTGGCCAGTCAACTTTACTTCCAGCTATTGGGGCAGAAGACCTACCTGCTGGTATGGGTATTATGAGGACGAAGTTAGCAGAGATCCTAAAGGAAAAGCTAGAGACTTTAGGAGTCAATATAATATTAAATGATACTGCAGTGGAAATTAGTCAAAATGACAGTAAAGTTAATCTTACTTTCCAAAGTGGTAAGCATGAAAGTTATGATCTATTAGTTGGAGCTGATGGAATTAGATCTCGTGTAAGAAGTATAGCTTTCCCTGAATTCAAAGGGTCTACCTTTACTCATCAAGGTTCGTGGCGTGTTGTAGTACCTCGTTTATTAGATAATTGTTCAATTTTTCTGGGCAAAGAATTAAAAGCTGGTTTGAATCCGATTAGTTCTACTCATAGTTATCTATATTTTCTTGATCATATTGAAAAAGATGAATTCATTGAACAAGATTTGTGGCCAAATCTACTTTCTAATTTATTAAGTGAATTCAAGGGAGTAATTGCTAATATTAAGGATCAAATCGCAGATGGTCGAATTACTAAAGATGACATTGTATATCGACCTTTATCTGTTCATTTAATGGAAGATAGCTGGCATAAAGGAAGAATAGTTTTAATTGGTGATGCTATACATGCTACCACCCCTCATCTTGCCTCAGGAGCAGGTATTGCAGTCGAAGGAGCAATTATTCTTGCAGAAGAGCTATCTAAAGATCAAAGTTTAGAAAACGCATTGACCAATTATCAGAATAGACACTTTGAAAGAGCTAAACTTGTTGTTGAAACATCTACCAAGTTAGGTGAACTTGAAATCCATAATGAATCCAAATTAGAACATCGTAACTTGATGCATTCTACCTTGGATCAATTACGCCAACCCTTAAAAGCCTAGTCTAATTTTTCAAAGAGGATCTGATTGAAATAATTGGATCCTCATTTACTTATTAGTATGTTGAGCAAAATAATATGCCAAATAAAGTTTTTTCAAGTGCTTTAGAAGCATTACAAGAAGTTATTAATGACAATCAAACTATTGCTGTAGGTGGGTTTGGTTTATGCGGTATCCCTGAAGCTCTAATTGAGGGCTTAAAAAACACAAATGTAAAAGGTTTAACATGTATTTCCAATAATGCCGGTGTTGATGATTTTGGCTTAGGAAAACTTCTTCATACAAAACAAATAAAGAAGATGATCTCGTCTTATGTTGGTGAAAATAAAGAATTTGAACGCCAGTTCTTAAATAACGAATTAGAAGTTGAACTTACCCCTCAAGGAACATTAGCTGAAAAGCTACGTGCTGGAGGTGCAGGTATTCCAGCCTTTTTTACACAGACAGGTGTAGGTACTTTGATCGCTGAGGGCAAAGAAACTCGTGTTTTCGATGGAAAAACTTTTATCTTAGAAAAATCATTGAAAGCAGATATATCTCTTATTAAAGCTTATAAAGCAGATAAAGCTGGCAATCTTGTTTTTCGTAAGACTGCTAGAAATTTTAATCCTGAATGCGCTATGGCAGGTAAAATTACAATTGCAGAAGTCGAACAACTTGTAGACATAGGCACATTCGATCCAGATGAAATCCACCTTCCTGGTATCTATGTAGATAGAATTGTACTTAATCCTACACCAGAAAAACGGATAGAAAAAAAAACGTTAAAGGCAGGAATATAAATTATGGCTTGGACACGTAATGAAATGGCTCAACGTGCAGCTCAAGAACTTGAAGATGGGTTTTATGTCAATCTTGGTATTGGATTGCCGACCCTAGTAGCAAATTACATTCCTGAAAACATTAATGTTTGGCTACAATCTGAAAATGGATTACTTGGTATTGACGAATTCCCTACAGCCGAAACTATTGATGCGGATCTTATCAATGCTGGAAAGCAGACTGTAACGGCTCGTAAAGGAGCTAGTTTCTTTTCAAGTAGTGAATCCTTTGCCATGATCCGTGGAGGGCACATCAATATTGCTATTCTTGGTGCAATGGAAGTCTCAGAACAAGGTGATCTCGCTAATTGGATGATCCCTGGAAAAAAAGTCAAAGGGATGGGCGGTGCAATGGATTTAGTCGCAGGTGTTAAAAAAGTCGTTGTTCTAATGGAACATTGTGCAAAAGATGGCAGCCCCAAAATCCTAAAACAATGCTCTTTACCCTTAACAGGTAAAGCTGTTGTCAATCGTATTATTAGTGATATGGGTGTGTTTGATATTACTGATAAAGGTATAAAAGTTATTGAACTTGCCAAAGATATAACAATTGAACAAGTCAGAACTTGTACAGGTATAGATTTGATAGTTTAGGATTATAAAATGACGAAAGAAGTTGTGTTAGCGGCAGTGTAAAAATGACCCCCTAATGGCATTTAAAAACTGACCCCCTTGGTTAATATAGCGGTCATTTTGGACTGCTCAACATGTTAACTTTGGAGCAAGCAGTGACAATCCAAATACTTCATCAACAGGGTAAATCTATTAAAGCCATTAGTCGTGAACTGGGGGTGTCCAGAAATACCGTGCGTAAATATTTACGGCAGAAGGAAACACCTCAGTATCGGCGTACACAACCTAGAACAAGTATTCTTGATCCATATAAACCCTATTTACTCAAACGTGTAAACGCAGCTCATCCTGAATGGATTCCTGCTGTTGTGCTCTACCAGGAAATTTTAAGGTTGGGATATACAGGAAAGATCAGGATCTTGAGGGAATATCTTGCAACATTAAAACCAGTTGCCAAACCGGAACCGATCATTCGTTTTGAAACCCAACCTGGCCAACAAATGCAGGTAGATTTCACCACGATTCGACGCAACAACTCGACTTTAAAAGCCTTTGTCGCAACATTAGGGTATTCCAGAGCGACTTTCGTGAAATTTTATGATCATGAACGTACGGATGCATGGATCGATGGTCTGGAAAATGCATTTCAGTTCTTTGCAGGAGTACCTCAGGAAATCCTGTTTGATAACGCTAAAACGATCATGATTGAACGGGATGCCTATCAGGAGGGGCAGCATAAATGGAACCCCAAACTGCTCGACT
>NZ_VPBE01000042.1:0-14950 GCF_013418895.1 Acinetobacter sp. YH12116
GACAATAGCAAGAGTGAACCACCTGATCCCTTCCCGAACTCAGAAGTGAAACCTCTTAGCGCTGATGGTAGTGTGGGGTTACCCATGTGAGAGTAAGTCATCGCCAGCTCATTATTCAAAATCCCCCTAGCAAAAGCTAGGGGGATTTTTTTATGCGGGAAATTTGTGTGGGAAATAAAGATAAGTAGAATCAAAATGACAGTGAAATGAGAAAAATAGAGAAGATTAACCTTCCTCTTGATTTCTCAACTGTCGGCGAGCATGTTTTAAAGCCGTTCTTAAACCTTCTTCAAGCGTCGGATGATAGAAAGGCTTAGCAAGAAGTTCATCTAACGTTACCCCTTCATCAATCAGCCAAGCAAAAGTATGGGCAAAATGTTCGGCAGATTTTACAAAGAGTTCTGCACCTAATAATTGGCGTGTACGTTTATCAATATAAATTTCAACAGCACCCTTATTTTTAGCCAGAACCATCGCCCGACCTTGGCGCTCATAAGACACTTTTCCAATCACAAAGTCGATGTTCTTGTTTTTAAGCTGTTTATAGCTTTGGCCAGCAATTGCCATTTCCGGTTGACTAAACACAATACTCAGCGGTGTTAAGTCTTTTAAACTCTTTAGTTTTGGATAATTAAGGTAGTTATGCACTGCACCTCGGCCTTCATGGGCTGCTTCATGCTGAATGGGGGTAGAAGTATGCGCATCACCAACCACAAAAATTGGGTAATTTCCCAGTTGTTTGGTTTGTGGATCAATCGGTAGCTCTTTAAGATTACCAAATTGAGAGTCAATCTGTTGTAGATTCAGCGAATCTAAATGACTACGACGGCCGGTGGCCACCAGTACATAATCAACCATAAGGTGCTGCGTTTGACCTTGCTCGCTAAACTCAAGCTTGACCTGATTGCCTACCTTTTCCACGTTTTGCGGTAAGACTTCAAACTTAATCTTTAATTCATTACTGAGAATATCTTGGGCGAGTTGTTGTAGATCAGGACTGGTCAGTGCACCAACACGGCGACTTCGCGCAAATATTGTGGTATCACACCCTAACCGTTGCATGGCTTGAGCCAGCTCCAGTGCAATGACGCCACTGCCAATCACGGCTAAAGATTTAGGGATGGCGTCTAGTTCAAAGATTTGATCTGAGGTAATGAGTCGTTCGCCGAGCTGCTGCTTCCATTCAGCGTCATAGGTTGGGGTAGAGCCGACAGCCAGAATAAAGGCTTTGGCCTGATATTGCTGTTCATTCACCTGTACGGTTTGAGCATCAATAAACTCTGCCTTGCCCTGAATTTTGTGTTGTGCATCCCAGCTTTCAACTTCTTTTAAAGTGGCCTGGGTGAAATGGTCACGTAAAGCGCGGACATGCGGCATGACCTGTGTGGTATCGACCTGGGCTTTGATGTTGAGACCAACTTTATCTGCTTCTTGCAAATCGTGTAGGCGATGTGCAGCAGAAATCAGCACTTTACTGGGCATACAGCCCACTCGGGCACAGGTCGTATCCCAGGAACCGTCATTAATAATAAGAATATTTTGTGTGTGCTTGATGGCTTCTTGATAAGCAGTGATTCCTGCTGTGCCTGCACCAATAATAATAATGTCGTACATAGGAGCAATTTCAATAAAGAGAGATACTATCGAATATATAAAAAAACCCTCTATTTAGAGGGTTTAATTGCAATTTCTTACATTAAAATTTTATACCAGTTGGCTCGGTTAAAGTTGTGCTAATAGTTCCATTATTATTGGTAGATGTGCCCTTAAATGTAATATTATTGATCATGTGTTCAAAATTCAAAGTTCCACTAGTTTCATTTTTAAAGCTAAAAATATTTTTACCAGTTAAAGAGATGTTGCCAGTGAAAGATTGTATATTACGCTCAGGTATTTCATTCTCAACACGAGTGCCATCAATTGCTGTAATATTAACAAGCTTTAATTCTTTTTCACCATTATTTTTAATACGATAACTCGATGAGCTACTTAGATCACCTGGTGTAGAGTTGAAGATAAAGGATATAGGCTCGGCGAATGAAATATTTGCATTGTCATTTATAAGAACATTAAAACCAGAACCTTTTTCAAACATAAATAACTCACCATCTAAAGACGTCAAATCTTTATAAGTGCTAAAAGCTCCTGTAGTAACTTCTTTTTCAACGGGTAAGTCCGTTTCAGGGTCTATTTCTGTTGTTGTTACAGTAATTTTATAATCACTAGTCGACTCATTAATTAATACAAAGCGCTTTTGATGCTCTTGTTCGACCCATTTCTGTTTGAATGGATATGCAAAAGCCCCTGTGATTGTCACATCATGTAAGTTTTTATCTATATTCTCATTTTCAAAAATAAAAATACGTGTGGTGGCTTGGTATGCTTCTAGATTCGGAGTTATCCCATCATCTTCTAAGCGGATATTCTTTAGGTCATCGCGGGTAATTTCGAAGTCCCAATCATTATAAGCTGGTAATAAAGTTTTAATTTGATCGCCTGTGAATGAGTAACATGCACGATAATCGCTGGTACTTTTTTCAAAACATTTTTCACGATAGAATTCAGGAAAACTGGCAAGATTTACATCTCTAATAGCCAGAGTTAGTTGTAATGGCCCATGTGCAAAAGTATCTAGTGAGTGATCAATATAACCTTTGGTAGTATTTAAATCATTTGCATCATAATTACCAAATAAAAATTGTCCTTCACGTTTTAGAATCTCAAGTTGTTTTGTCGCAATTTCAACAGAGGTACTTGGTGGGGGAGTGGTATTATTAGATTCATTCGATGTAGCGCCACTATCATAATAGCCTTTACTTCCCCCTCCACCACATGCACTAATAAGTCCTGAGAGTGCTAAAATTAATGAGCCTTTAACTAAGTTCATAAAGTTCCCCTAATAAAAAATTATGTATAAGATTTATTTGTATTATGTAAAGATACCATAGAAAAAAAGACGCATATAGCGCCTTTCATGAGTTAACTTAATTAAATTGTCGTCCCCACACTCACCCCCACCGTTGGGCGGACATCCATAGAGCTACAACCTGCCAGTACACATGCACAAATCAGCATGATCCAGATTTTATTCATGCAATAACCCCTGATTTTTTGCCTGATTAAATAAGGCTGCCGAGCGTGAACCACTACGACAGACCATTAAAATCGGTTTCGGCAGTTCGTTATAGTACTTCGCAAACTCCTGCACATCGGCCTGAGAAATTACACCGCTGCTTACGGGTTGATAAATCACGCTAACCCGTGATTTCTCGGCAATGTCACGTAATTGGTTCACTTTCACCGTGTTGCCTGCTTCCTGATCAGGGCGGTTCACAATTACCGATTTAAACCCATCTTGCAGCAAGATCTTAAATTTCTCAGGTGTCATTTGCCCAGAAACACTAAGATTGGCATTTAACGCACGGCTAAAATCACTGGCAGCAACGCATAGGGAGGTCGTGGTCATTGAGAGCGCCAAAACCATCCCTATCCACAACGATTTAGTCATCTAACAGGTCCATTTGTTTGGCCAGTTGATATAAGTTATTTGAGCGGTTGCCGGTACGGCAGAACATCAGAACCGGTTTTGGTAATTCATTAAAGTGATTGGCAAAGGTACGGACATCCAACTCGGTAATTTGCCCAGCCACCACCGGTTGATAGACATAATCTAACCCTGCATTACGCGCTGCATCTTCAATTTGTGCGCTGGTCGGTTGTTCCGGGCCACCTTCCATGTCTGGACGGTTGTTAATAATTGATTTAAAGCCTTTTTCAACCACTTGGGTTACGTGTTCCGGGCCAATTTGACCTGCAAAGCCAACATGCTCACTCATAATGCCACTCCATCATCCATATCTGAATATTATGCTCTATAATACCACTAGCCAGATTTTCGCGCAGATTGTTCTGAAATATTTATAAACGATTACAACCATAAAACAACGCACTGGAGCAGCCATGCATGCCTATACTGTCGAGCCTCTCTATGTCAAAAGCGGTCAGGAGGTCATTGCTGCCGATTTTTACCTGCCAAAAACTCCTACTAAACCAGCGGTTATTTTAATGGCGCATGGTCTGGCCGGCCTGCGTCAGTTCAAGCTGGTGCAATATGCCAAACGCTTTGCCCGTGCCGGGTATGCGGTGGTGCTGTTTGATTATCGCTATTGGGGCGGTAGTACCGGGCGACCACGCGAGCTGGTGTCGTTGTCGCGGCAGCTGGATGACTGGCGTACCATGATTTCACATGTACAGGAACGGCAATCGGTAGATGGTCGACGGATTATCCTCTGGGGTACAGCATTAAGCGGCGGCTATGTCTTAACTCTGGCTTCGCAGTTAAACCATTTAAAAGCAGTGATGGTGCAGGTGCCATTTGTAGATGGCGCGGCCAGTGCCAAGCTGTATCCGATTCAGCAGCTGCCACGTGCCTTAAAAATTTCCAGTCAGGATTATATGGGCGCTAAAGTTGGCTTAATGCCAAAAACCTTGCCGGTAGTTGATCCGAAAGGGCTGTGTTTCTTACCGACGGCGGATAGTTATGAAGGTTATCTGTCGATTTTACATCCAGATTTTTACTGGAGTGGCGAGATTCCGGCACGGGCGCTGTTTCATCTGATCCGTTATCGGCCGATTCAGGATGTGCGCCAGATTAATATTCCGGTGCTGTTTATTGCCGCCAAACGCGACAGCCTGATCCCGATTGAATCGAGTCGTGAAACAGCCACCAATATTGCGCCTTATGTGCAATATCATGAATGGGATATGCAGCATTTTGATGTTTATCATGGCCAATATTTTGAAAAAGCCGTCAAGACTCAATTAGAATTTCTACATCAGCATATTGGAGTAAGCTAAATGATTGTTGTCTGTCCAGCCTGTAGTGCCAAAAACCGTGTTCCGGAGGATAAGCTAACTGCCCATCCAACATGCGGACAATGTCATCAGGCTTTAATTCCACTGGCGCCGATTGACCTGAATGAGCAGAATTTTAGCCAGTTTATCCAGCACAGTGATTTGCCAATCCTGATCGACCTGTGGGCAGAGTGGTGTGGACCCTGCAAGATGATGGCGCCGCATTTTGCCCAGGTTGCGGCGCAATATCCGCAAGTAATTTTTGCCAAAATTAATACTGAAGAAAATCCGCGTTTAAGCAGTGCTTTTAATGTGCGCAGTATTCCCACGCTGGTGTTGATGAA
The DNA here is from genome assembly GCF_013418895.1 of Acinetobacter sp. YH12116. Lineage (NCBI taxonomy): Bacteria > Pseudomonadati > Pseudomonadota > Gammaproteobacteria > Moraxellales > Moraxellaceae > Acinetobacter > Acinetobacter sp. YH12116. The sequence continues at coordinate 5,199 of NZ_VPBE01000042.1, forward strand.
TAAGACCACCGAAATTGCTAGAATAAGCGGCGCATTAAGATCGACCGAACTGAAACAGTGGTTAGATCAGCACTTAACTTCAAACCCTTAATCACGCCCGGAGCGAATGTGTCAGATTCTCAACTAAAACCGGAAGGGACGCTCTCTCTTCAAACCATTGCTATGCCTGCCGATACCAACTGGAGTGGAGATGTGTTCGGGGGCTGGATTGTTTCGCAGATGGACTTGGCCGGGGCAATTCATGCCGAGCGTTTTACCCAAGGTCGCTGTGCCACCATTGCCATTAACCAGATGACCTTTCTGGTGCCTGTGAAAGTGGGTGATGTGATCAGCTGCTATACCAAAATCCTGAAACTGGGCAATACCTCAATTCAGATGCAGATTGAAGTCTGGGACAGCCATGACAGTTCACGTGCAGCAAAACGCGTTACCGAAGGCGTCTTTACCTTTGTCGCGGTAGATGTCAAAGGCAACAAGCGTCAGATTTCCGAGGAAGTGAAGCAGAAGTATCTGGAATCGCAAGCTGTATAATTTGTGCACTCAAAGATCAAAAATCCCAGTTCTGAAACTGGGGTTTTTTTATGGTTTAAAGCGGGTTAACGGGCTTTTTTAAGCTGATCTTTACTGACCCAGGCCCAGAGCATTTCACATTGAATTGGTGCTTCACCCGATTCATCGGTCACTTCGACCGCAACCAGCGTTTCACCTTTTTCGGTGTGTTGCATCAAGTGCTGCTGTTCTGCTGTCAGCGTTGCGACTGCGGTCATGGCGCCTTGCGTCGGGCGTTTAAAATCAACTTTAAAGCTTTTAATTAACACAATCGAGTGATCGGGCACATTCATGCCGGTCACAAAGCCGGTGGCAGTTTCTGCAATTAGCGCCATAGCACAGGCATGTACCTGGCCAATATGGTTTTGCATGGCTTTATGATTGTCAATTTTCACCACCACTTTGGCCGAACTGACTTCGAGATATTTTAATTTGGCTGTCCCCACCATAGGCACGATCCGGCCAAAGGCTTTGCTCCACAAAGTGGTGCGAATCACCTGTGGAAATTTTGCTGTCGCTTTGACTAATTTTGCTAAACGATTCGCTTGTGCCATGATCGATTCCTATGCGGGAGCAAAGAGCTTAATCTTTGAAGTTGTTAAATTGCAGTGGCAGGCCAAATTGCTGTTCTTTTAAAAACGCCATCACTTGCTGTAAGGTGTCGCGTTTTTTATCCGTCACACGGATTTTGTCGCCCTGAATAGAAGATTGCACTTTAATGCCGCTTTCTTTAATGGCTTTATTAATTTTTTTCGCGGTATCAGAGTCAAGACCATCTTTGAGCTTCACCGTCTGAATCACGTTTTTACCTGAGGCCGTGGCTTTTTGCGGGTCTAGCGCCTGCACATCAATCTTACGTTTATAAAAATGATTCTCCAGCATGGTATATACTTGCTCACATTGGAAATCACTTTCGGTTTTGATTTTGATCTCTTTGGCTTTCTCATTCAGTTCGATAGAAACATCTTGACCACGGAAATCGAAACGTGTTGCGATTTCTTTTTGAGTATTCTGAACTGCATGATTTACTTCAAAAATTTCTAATTCTGAAACAATATCGAAAGATGGCATAGTTTAGACCTTTACAAATGGAAAGAATATCTGAGATGCTAGGGATGTTTTCTTCATTTGCCAAGTGTTGTTTACATCAAAGGAGTGCACAATGATCCGTAAGCAAGAAATTACAACATTTGAGTTCCCAGAAAATGCAATCATCTGGGATGTCCGTGATGCAAGTGCTTATGCTGAAGCGCATATTCAAGGCGCAGTCAATCAGCCAATTGCCAACTTGTCAGCAGATAGCTTGACTCAGGTGTCAGCGGATCAACCGATTTACATCTTATGTGGCGGTGGCAGCAAAGCGCCGCGCGCGGCTGAATTGTTAGAAGAGCTGGACAGCTCACGTGAATATGTGGTGCTGATGGGCGGTACCCGTGCTGCACGTGATGCCGGTTTGCCTTTGGTTCAAGGGCAATAAGCAAAAAGCGCCGTCAGGCGCTTTTTTATGAACACTGTTGATCATTGACTAAAAAGATCAGAACATTCCCTCATATGATCAAGCATTTTAAATGAAGAAAATAAATGCTCTCCTCGACTTCCACACTAAGCCTGATCTTTCAAACTAAACCGGGCCATCATTCTCGATCTATACAACGTTTTTAGCTTAGGCCTTAAAATACGGTTTCTTGGCTTTGGCTTTCTTTTGAAAACGGCGGATGTTAAGTTTCTCCAGTACCTGCATCGGCACCGGGCAGGCCTCATTTAAAATCTGTGCGGCCAGAATTTCACTGCATAGCGGTGCAAACAGAAAACCTTTGGAACCGAGTCCAGTCAGGCTATAGACTTGCTGTCCGGTTTCAAGTGCTCCAAGCAGCGGGAAATAATCCTGACTTTGCGCACGGATTGACGCACGGCCTTGCCAGCTGTGTGGATCAGGCAGGGTGTCCGCATAGTCGGGGAAGACGCTACGGATCAGCGCCAGATTATGTTCATGATCTTCTCGTAAGACTTCGGCATCATCCCGACCCGGATAAAAAGACGCGCCTAAAATCAACTGCTCTGCATCGAGCTGCATACAGTAACCGCCATAACTATAGGAGCTATCTAAACGCAGCGGTTGCTGGGTATTCTTCAGCCAGCTGACCTGACCCCGAATCGGTTTTAACAGCGGATAATGTTCAAAAAACTGGCCAGATTCACGGGCTGTGCAGACAAAGACATGATCAAACTGGCCCAGAGATTGGTTGTCACTGAACAGTTCCGGTCGATCTGTCGGGTGAATCTGAGTGATTTTGGCCTGCTGATATTGAATCCGCTCATGCGCCAGAATCTCCGCACACAGTTGATGTGGCGACACCGCGCCAGCCTGTAGCAGACGCAGGGCAGGAAATTCTGATCGCAGCTGTGCGTCTAAATCTTTTTCCAGAATACCTGGCGGATATTCATCGGCCAGTGCCAGCAGCTGTTCCGGATTTTTTAGCCCAAGCTGATTGACCTGAATCGGGCGGAAGGCCTGAAACTTTGCATAATGATTTAAGGCATGTTGCCAGGCCAGGGTCATTAAATGGGTATGGCTCTGTTCAATAGCACACAGCTTGGGATTGAGCAGGGCTAGCGGATTACCCGAGCCACCCGCCAGTGGCGCGCTTTGATCATACAGAGAAACTAGATGGCCACGCTGGGCAAAAGCCCAAGCTATGCTTAAACCGGCAATACCGGCACCAATAATGGCAATATGCCGTTGCTGTACAGAGGTCGAAGGAACTGAGGTTGCTGGTTCAGTTTCCCGTTCTGGGCTAAGCGGTTCTTCTGGCGCTAACCAGATGCCTTTTAGCATTTCGCGTTTATGGCCAAACCCGCGCGGCCGGGAAATATGAATCCCGTGCTGTCTTAAACCTCGCTTTAACACCCCGGCTACACTAAAGGAAGCGAAGGTAGTGCCGACATCTGACAGGCGAATAATATGATTGAGCACCTGTTCTTCCCACATATCCGGATTGCAGGAGGGCGCAAAGCCATCTAAAAACCAGGCATTGACCTGTGTGGTTTTGGCCATCATCGGAAAGACATCGTGCGCATCACCGAGCCAAAGGTCGATAGAAAAACGCTGCTCCGGAAACGACAGGCGATGACAGCCGGCCAGTGGTAATGGGTACTGGGCAATCAGCTGATCGGCCAGAGGTTTTAATTCTGGCCAGGCATTTAAGGCGCGAATTAAATCGGCTTTGGAAAGCGGAAATTTCTCCACCGAAATGGCATGTAAATGGCTGTGATTCTCAGGACGCACCTGTTGCCACAATTGCCATAAGGCCAGAATATTCAGGCCGGTGCCGAAGCCAGTTTCTCCGACACAGAAATATTCATAATCTTGCAGGGCTGCCAGACGCCCGGACAGGTCATTACCGTTTAAAAATACATGCCGGGTTTCCAGCAGGCCATTGTCCTTGGAAAAGTAGACATCCCCAAACTGTTTTGATACCGGGACATCAATGCCCTCAATATGTTGCCAATCGAGATCGGCGGTTTGAATGCGATTAGACAACACCCAGATTACCTTTAATGAAGCAGAACATTACCACTGACGGCGACGTTTGGTATACACATAGCTGGCCACCAAAAAGCCCAGCAATACGCCGACAGCCAGCGTGGCAGCGCCGTAAAGAAACATCTGCGCGCTACGTTCACTTTGTAAGACCTGAACCTGTACACCCAGATTGTCATTTTTCAGCTGCAGTTCCTGGTTTTGCGCCAGTGCTTCCAGATTGGCTTTTTCCAGCTGTTGCAGGCGGCTTTCCTGATCTTTGACCAGCGCCTTGATTTTAGCTTCCTGTGCCGCTTTATTCTTGGCTAGCTGCTCAGCGGTCAGCGGCTGGTTGGCCGTTGCCGGCGCTGTGGTGGTGGCCACAGCCGGTATAATCGCCGGTTTGGCTGGCGTTGCGACCGCTGGCGTGACTTGAGCCGTGGTATTTATAGCAGCGGGTACAGCCGGTTCAACGGCCCACAGTGCAGAACAGAAGAAGGATAGACCCAGTAGACTCGGGACAACAACGCGCATGCAGCTTATCCTTTAGGAAATGCTTTATTAAAAGGTTTGACTTCAATCTGGCCATAGACGCCTGCTTTCAGGAATGGCTCATCTTGCAGCCAGGCATCAAGGGCTTCACGAGAATCAAAATCGACAATAATGGTACTGCCATAAAAGCCCGCTTGTGGATTGGCCGGATCTTTCGGCATCGCACCGGCGACAATTAGACGGCCTTCATCATCCAGCTGTTGCAGACGTTCAAGATGTTGCGGACGAATGGCCAGACGTTTTTCGACGGTTCCTTCGTTATCGGTACAGGTCACCACAAATAAAGGCATAAGGTATTCTCGCTCAAGCGGACTGAAGGATTTATTCGGCAGTTTTAAAGTATTTACGCAATACAATAAACTGAATAATGATAAAGGAAAACATCACAATCATGTCACCAAAAGCAGTGAATTCTCCCCAGTATTTTCCACCCATAAAGATATAGGCAAAGAAGCCGTGCAGGAAGGACATTAATAGAAACATCCCGACCCAGGCATAGTTCAGTTTCATCCAGCCTTTGTCGCTTAAATTGAACACCGGACCAAACAGGCGCTGGATTAACGGCTTGCGATCTTTGCTGAACCACGGCGACAGCAGGAAGGCGCCAGCAAAGACCAGATTCAGCAAGACAGCTTTTAGGCGAATATAGAAGTCATCGCTCAGCATTAGGGTAATACCACCAAAAATCACGGTCATAAACAGCACAATCCACTGCTGTTTGTCCAAACGGAATTTTTGCGACACAAATAGCGCACCATACACCACTAACATGGAAATGATCAGACCGGTGGTGGCCACAAGAATATTATTGTTATCCACACCACCGGCAGAGCCGATCATTTGCAGCAAAGGATGGTGGGTATCTTTTGGATCTACAGTTTTATATAAATAAAAGAAAATAATGAGTGGCACAAAGTCTAAAAGTGCTTTCATGTTAGAGTATCTAAATCTGATCAAATAAATGTCATAGTATAGAGATGCACGGCGTAGATTTACATACACATAGCAATATTTCTGATGGAACTTTAAGTCCGCAGCAATTGATTGCTGCAGCAGCTGAACTGTCGATCCATACGCTGGCATTGACCGATCATGACAGCATGGATGGAATTGCACTGGCTCAGGAAGCAGCGAAAAATCACGGGATTAAGCTCATATCTGGCGTGGAAATTTCCAGCCAGTGGTCACGTCTGGCGACCAAAAAAAGCTATGCTGTGCATATTGTGGCCTTGAATATGCAAAATCCGGCGCCGATGGCGGCACTACTGGCCCAGCAAAAAAATATTCGTGCTGCGCGCTCCAAACAGATTTGCGAGCTGCTAATTCCGCTGATTGGTGAAGATATTTATACCGATGTGATTGCCAAGGTAGATAATGTCCCGGATCGGGTGACCCGTACCCATATTGCCAAAACTCTGGTGGAAAAAGGCTATGTCAGCCGGCCGCAGCAGGCCTTTGATAAATACATTAAAGAAGGCAAAAAAGCCTATGTGAAATTTGAAGGCTTGGGCTTGGAGGAAACTATTCAGGTGATTCATGCCAGTGGCGGTTTTGCGGTGCTGGCGCATCCGACCCGTTATGACCTGTCGGCGACCAATATCCGTTACCTAATTGAAATTTTCGCCAAATTTGGTGGAGATGCCGTCGAGTTGCCGCCGGCGATTGATCCAAGTTCTACCCGGCAGATGGTGGACCGGATGATTGCCGAGCATGGCTTAAAAGTCTCGGTCGGTAGCGATTTTCATGGTGAAAATATGCCGTGGATGAAACTGGGCAATATTCCCAGCCTGAAACCGGGGCAGGTCGGAATTTGGGAAAGTTTTGTCAATCCATCACCGGCGCTGACTGCGTAAACGTATTTCAGCATCAAAAAAAACCTCAGCTGGGCTGAGGTTTTTTGCTTTAGAGCAGGTTATTGTCCTGTGCCTGAATTGGTGGTGGTGTCGGTTTCCCCAAAGTCGAGAGTAATTCGATTTCAATGGTGCGCACCATCGCATCTAAAGGCAAGTCATTACTTTGCGTACCAAATGGCTCTTCAATTTCCGAGCTTAGGGCGTCCAACCCCAAGAAGGTATAAGCCAGAATCCCGACCAGCAGCGGTGTCGCCAGCCCCAGCGTCGAGCCCAAGCTAAACGGCAGCATAAAGCAGAAAAAGTACACGGTACGGTTTAGCAATACCGAATAGGCAAACGGCAGCGGGGTGGTGGCAATCCGGTCACAACCGGTTTGCACCAGGCTGAGTTCCATCACATGCTGGTTCATCTGGCTGTAAATAATATCGGAAATTTCACCTTCTTTTAGGGCCTGCATCAGTTCCCATTGAATCAGGCTGAGGGTATATTGCGGCGCATTGGCCTGTTGATACAGCTGGGTTACGGCCTGCTGGCTCATACCGCTGGTTTCTACCAGTTCAGTCGGATTGGCAGTTTGATGGCGCAGACGGTCACGCAACACATTGGCAAACACAATCACATGCTGAATCACCCGTTCCCGGCGGCCTTGGGCCAGCATCCGGCAGTCGCGGTCAAAATGGCGCGCATTGGCAATTAACATGCCCCACAGTTTGCGGGCTTCCCACCAGCGGTCATAACAGGCCGAATTTTTAAAGCCAAGGAAAATCGACAGCACCACCCCAATTAAGGTAAAGCCGATCAGGGGGAAATCAGAGAAGTGAAAATACCCGACATAGGACAGGCCGCCGACAATCGCCGACAGCAACATGACCACGCCCAAAGGTGGTAACACCTTCGGTAAGATGGTACCTCGCCAGGAAAATAACAGCCTAAATACGCTCGGTTGGTCACGTACAATCATGTCTGGGAATCAGCTTAAGTTTTTCATGATCTTCTGTGCTGGCCGGGTTTTTGTCAATATGTTGCGCTGCTTAAAATGTCGACTTGATGAGTTGATGTTCAGCAAAGGAAAAACTGCCTTCGGGAGCAATAATACAATGATCAATCAGGCGGATATCAACCAGCTGGCAGGCCTGCTGGATGCGCTGGGTCAATTGTAAATCGGCCGGTGAGGGCTGTGGCTGTCCCTGAGGATGATTATGACTGATCACCAGCGCCGTAGTGTTTTTCTGGATGGCAAAGCGTAGCAGCTGGTTGATCGAAATTTCACATGAATTGAGCGCGCCAAAAAACAGTTTCTTAAAACAGATTTTGCGCAGCTGCGCATCCAGGCACAATACTGCAAATACTTCCTGAGTTTCACCGAGCAGTTCAAAGCGTAAATAGTCCAGTAGCAGCCGGGAGGAGCTGAGTTCCAGTTTGTCCTGCTGCAAATGCTGGGCGGTATAGCGCCGGCCCAATTCCTTGACCGCCATCAGCTGGCTGTATTTACTTGGACCCATGCCATGAAACTGGCTTAAATCGGGCAGGGCGGCATCGAGTACCGCATTCAGGCTGCCAAAGGCCTGTAATAAATGACGGGCCAGTTCAACGGCAGAGTACTGCTGGGAGCCGGAGCGCAGGAAAATAGCCAGCAGTTCGGCATCGGAAAGACTGTGCGCGCCGTACTGGATCAGGCGTTCACGCGGACGCTCCTGTTCCGGCCAATGTTTAATACTGAAGTTCATTGTTATTAGACTTATTGGTGATGAATTGTTATGGATTTCGCCCAGACATGTCTTGGGAATGACAATATTTAATGCTATTGTGAGCCCCACTGCAACAGAAAGGTAAGCTGTTCGTGAGTTTTGATTTAAGTGTCATTCCTAATAAAAATATTATTGTGGGTATTACTGGCGGTATTGCCGCCTACAAAAGTGCCATTCTGGTTCGCCGTTTAAAGGACGCTGGCTTTAACGTCCGGGTGGTGATGACCGAAGGGGCACAAGCCTTTATTACACCGCTGACCTTTCAGGCGTTGTCGGGCAATCCGGTGCATACCCAGTTGCTGGACCCGGAAGCCGAGGCCGGCATGGGGCATATTGAACTGGCACGCTGGGCCGATCTGGTGCTGATTGCACCGGCCAGCTGTGACACCCTGGCCAAATTTGCCGCCGGTCTGGCAGATGACTTGTTATCGACTTTATATCTGGCCACCAGTGCCCCGGTCTGGGTGGCACCGGCCATGAATCAGCAGATGTGGGCGGCCAAAGCTACGCAGCGCAATCTGGCGACGCTGGTAGACGATGGCGTGCATGTGATTATGCCGGAATCCGGCTCACAAGCCTGTGGTGATGTCGGTCTGGGCCGTATGCCTGAGCCGGAAGAGCTAGCGCGTCAGGTCACCGATTATTTCCATAAAGCGCAGCGTGCGATTGCTGAAAAATTTGGCTTACTGGCCAGCAAGCATGTGGTGATTACCGCCGGGCCAACCCGTGAAGCAATTGATCCGGTACGTTATATTTCCAATCATAGTACCGGGAAAATGGGCTTTGCCCTGGCAGCAGCCTGCTATGCAGCTGGCGCCAAAGTTACGCTGATTGCCGGGCCAGTCAGTCTGGATACACCAAACGGGGTCCGCCGTATTAATGTCTCTTCAGCCGTGCAGATGCTGGACACCAGTATGCAGTTGCTGGATGAAGGCTGTGATGTGTTTATTGCCACCGCGGCGGTTGCCGATTATCGCGTGGCTGAAGTTGCAGAACACAAAATCAAAAAATCCGGAGATGAACTGGATATCGCCTTAATCAAGAATCCGGATATTGTGGCGACTATCGCGCAGCAGGACAAACGTCCGTTTATGGTCGGCTTTGCCGCTGAAACGCGCAATGTGGAAGAATATGCGGCCGGCAAACTGGTGGCGAAAAAGCTGGATATGATTGCCTGCAATGATGTGTCCCGTGCAGATATCGGCTTTGCCTCTGATGAAAATGCCATGACGGTGTTCTTTGCTGAAGGCTATCATCTGCCAAAACGCGATCTGGAAAAAGCCTCCAAGCAGGAAATTGCCCAGCAGCTGGTCGAAGCCATTCATGATGCCTTGCACCATGATCCGGCGCAGGATGAAGCCTTCTGATCTTGTCAGAATAAATAAAAAAGCCCTGCAAGTGCAGTAATGCCAGTCAGTTAAGAGATTGACTGGCTTTTTCTTGGGTATTTTTGAGGTTTTCCTTTTACAACTCTTGGGTAACTCCTCATCCGTCTCTCAGGTAAAACATATCTATCAGATTTCTCCATTA
>NZ_VPBE01000043.1:0-13207 GCF_013418895.1 Acinetobacter sp. YH12116
TCATGAAATACGGTATTCTGATGTGACAAAACCTGAATCCTGGTCGTTAAAGTGTTTGTTTACACTCATATTTTAACTGTTAGGACTCAGGTTTTTTTATTTAAAGCAAACTATGGGACAGCAGTGGCTGTGAACTCTCGTTTCGCATAAGCAAAGGCTTACAAATATAAATATTAGGTATAAAAAACCCGCATGATAGCGAGTAGGTCCTGATATTTCATTCAGACTATAGATTTTATAAAAACTATATTTCTAGATGATTTTAAATATTTTTCCACTTAAGGTACTTTGAAAAAGCATTTCAAAACTAGGTCGAATATCTTCACCATCAACGGTGATATGTTTTATATTCAAATGAGATTGTGTGTTGGCAAACTCATGATCCACTGTGGCTTGAATAGCGTGTTTAACGCCAAACTGGTCTTTTACGCTGAGAGTCTGTTTAAACATATATATTTCCTTAAAAAAATTGCAGTGGAAATCCCACATAAATTATTGATGTTTAAAAATTTATCGCTAAGAAACTTTATGATTTAATTTAAATAGCTGATTTAGAGAAGTGTAAAATGTACGGCCATCCAAATTTAAATCAACTTCTATTCCAGATTCCAGTAGAACTCTTTTACCTACTTCGACTTGTTTTAAACCTTGACGTGTATTTTGCATTTTATGTAGAGGAATTAATGAAACAATAATTTCAGTACCATTTTTAGATTTTGCAATTAAATCATTTACTTTTAACAACTTATATCCTATTTTTTAGAGATTTTTTCAATTTTGAAAACATTTTAAAGCATAAAAAAAGCACTTATGAGTGCTTTTTATTACTGCTTATTATTACTTAGATAGCAACAATATTTACAGCATTCGGTCCTTTTTGACCTTGAGCTACACTGAATTCAACTTGCTGGCCTTCAAATAAGGTCTTGAAACCTGAACTCGCGATTTCGCTGAAATGAGCAAAAACGTCTGGACCTGATTCTTGTTGAATGAAACCAAAACCTTTAGTTTCGTTAAACCACTTAACAGTACCTTTAACAACATTTGAGTTTGACATAATATATCCTACTAATTTTTAATAATTTTTTAGTCATTTTATTGACTGATTAATAACTTTGAAAATAATAAAGAATGAGACTTAAAATCTAAAAAACGAAGGATTATGACTAAAACTGCGATACTTAAGGAAGATTTACCGAAACAAGACTTTTTTCTAGTTAAGTTAAATATACAGTAAAAATAAAAATAATCAAGTTTTTTTGATATAAATATTAATTTTTCTTATAAAATCTATATTTTTTTTAAAAATTAATTAAATTCAATAACTTATTTATTATATTATTTAATATTTTCTTTAACATAAAATTTCTTATTCGAAATATAAAGGCTAAGCCTTATCTCGCTCTACAATACTTCAAAGACCTTTTCCTAGACATCTTGGTAAAAAAAACGTATAACACCGTTTTTCAAATTAACAGGTGAACGCGTTGAAACTTGTGCTTGCACCCATGGAAGGCTTAACCGATCCGATCATGCGTGATGTCCTCACGTCTGTCGGCAGCTTCGACTGGTGTGTGACTGAGTTTATTCGGGTCACCGACTCAATCCTGCCCGATCATATCTATCACAGCTATTGCCCGGAATTATTGAACGGCGGTAAAACTGCGGCTGGCACCCCAGTGCATGTGCAGTTTCTGGGCAACAACCCGGACATGCTAGCCGCTAATGCAGTCAAAGTTGCAGCCATGGGCGCACCAGCGATTGACCTGAACTTTGGTTGTCCGGCCAAAACCGTAAACCGTCATCGTGGCGGTTCGGTCCTGCTAGATGAACCGGAAGTGGTACATGAGCTGGTCAAAGCTGTGCGCGATGCCGTGCCGGCACATATTCCGGTTTCTGCCAAAATGCGCTTAGGCTATATGGATCGCAACTTCATGCTGGACAATGCCCATGCCATTGAAGATGCAGGCGCCTCCTGGGTCACGGTCCATGCGCGCACCAAAGCCGATGGTTATACCCCGCCGGCCTTTTGGGATCAGCTGGCCCCGATTCGTGAAGCCTTGAAGATTAATGTGATTGCCAATGGGGAAATCTGGACCAATGCCGATGCCAAACAATGCCAGTTAGAATCGGGCTGTGAAGATTTAATGATTGGTCGTGGTGCCGTCACCACCCCTGACCTCACCCAATGTATCCGCCAGAACTCTGATGCACCCTTACTGAGCTGGCAAGATCTGCTTGATTTGCAAATCCGCTTTATTCACGGTCCGGCCAAAACCGAAATTGGTATGCTGGGGCGTTATAAACAATGGCTGGGCATGATGTCAAAGCATTATCCGGAAGCCAAAGCGCTGTGGGATGAGGTTAAACGCATCAAAAAGCTGGATGAGATTATTGCCACCCTGCAAGCCTCGCAACACGCAGTACCCTGAGCCAAACATTGTCGCGGCTGTTTACAGGGCTTGTCTAACAGCCGTTTGATCACTTTTGTGTAATCATTTTGCAAGCCGCAGGTTAAAAACTCCGGCTGATGACATTGCCCTGAAAATTCAGACAATCTTCTACCCGAGTCCGCTGAACCGGCGCCAGTTGCGCCAGATCAAACCAGCGATATTCGGCATGTTCATCGCTTAGCTGAATCTGTGCATCTTCCGGTACATGACAGCGAAAAATAAAAGCATGGGATTGCACCGCTGCATGAAAATACACACCCGACAAATACCCCACCTGCACCTGACAGCCAATTTCTTCCTGACATTCCCGAATTAAGGCCTCGTGGATGGTTTCCCCCATATCCAGCGCGCCACCCGGTAAGCCCCAGGCCTGATCGGCATAGGTAGCTTTAAGTAACAGCACCTGCTGCTGGGCATTACAAATTACCGCATGCGAACTTAAGCGATAAAAATCATGAAAGGCCAACGAACTGCTCTCCCCTAGTTTTAAACGATAACCTAACGGCCAGATGCAAACAGCCGTATGTGGACAAGGATGCAATCATTAGGAATCTGTCACCACGGCCTGACTTAAATCGGCCTGGCCCAAACGCTGGATTTCCTCCAGCTTCTGTTTGCGTAATCGCTCACTGCTTAAGGTCTCCTGTAAATCCAGCGCCAGTGCTTTCAGCAAATCCAGATCTTCTTCAGACATCTGCCGCACCTGCTTGTCCAGAATACATAAGCTGCCTATGGCCAAGCCCTGTTTGCTTTGAATTGGCACCCCGGCATAAAAACGGATTTTCTGTCTGGCCAGATGAGGATACTGCCGGAAGCGTGGATCACGCTGAATATCTTCAATGACCAGCGCTTCATTCTGATAAACCAGATGGGTACAAATCGATTCTTCACGGCGCTGCGCTGCGTGGATCGGCGACTCCACCGCTTCTGCCAGCGGACTAGCCGGAGTATGCACCTGCCCGGCATCGACCAGCGAAATCTGGGCATATTTCACATCAAAGGCCTGCCGCGCTTCTTCAATATACTGGCTGTAAATTGGCAGCAATTCCGACTGCAATAAATCCAGTTCATGCAAAGCTTGTAAACGTTCAGCCTCATTGTCATGCATCAGTGCCGCCGCCGGGTTTTCCCCTTGTGCCATCAGCAGCATATCCATATTCAGCATCAGTTCATTCACACTATTCACCACAGCTTCAGGCTGAAACAGACGCTCAATCTCATCACGCAAATGCGTCGACTGATTGCCCAGCAAAGCAAACACCAGTTTGATCTGCGGTTTTAGTGTGCGTATCCGGTGGTTCAACAGGCGGATTTGCGCCATCGGTTGCTGATGAAAAATAGTGATACAGATGATGTCGGTCGATTCCGGCACGGCACTCAACACATCCGAGCGCGATTGAATCAAGGCATCGGCATGGCTACAGGCGGCAATCTTTTTCAGGTTCAGACCATGGGCCAGCATGGCAGAGGCCAGCACATCCACCTCCCAACGTGCCCCCAGACACATGACTTTGGGGTTGTTCAGTTCGGTCTGTAGCGGATATTGCTGCTGAAATTCATGATTAAACCGTTTTAAACCCTGATGCATGCGCAAACGGTGTTCGGCGCTGGCCTCGGTATTATGGACCTGCGAAAACAGGCAAATCGCAGGAATCGCCACTTCATCATAGAAATTATTGATTTTCCGGACCAGCGCTTCTTTATTCGTTTTTTTCGGCAGCTCCTGCTGGATATATGCATTAGCCACATCCAGCGCATCATGTACTTCATCGGCCACCAAACGCTGATAAAAACGTTCGGGCGGTGACAGCACCGGGGCACTGCCAATTAACACTTTGACAAAGCCCAACGCCGGAATATAGTGCGACAGCACCAGCAAACAGGCCGTTAACGGTGTTGATAAAATCAGACCAATTGGTCCCCAGATTAAGGTCCAGAAGGTGGCAGCCAGAATAATCGACAAGGTAGTCAGGCCGGTACTTTCGCCATATAACCACGGCTCAATGATGTTATTACTGATCAGCTCCAGCAGCAGAATCAGGCCCAGCGTCCAGAGGAACATATTCCAGCCTGGATCCACCGCAAAAGCCAGCGTTAACGGGAACACCGCAGAAATGATCGGGCCGACATAAGGCACAAAGCGCAGCACCACCGCCAGCATGCCCCACATGATGGCCGCAGGCACGCCAATAAACCACAGTCCGGCTGCCATCGGAATGCCATAGGTGACATTGACCAGCAATTGCATGCGCAAATAGGTACCAATGCGCTGGCCGGCTTCATCCAGCACATCGGTACCAATATTCAAATTACCGCCAAGCAGACGCAACAAGCGGTCATGCAGATCTTTACGGCTAATTAAAATCAGCACCACAAATAAAAATACGATACCAATGGTGGCAATCGGGCTTAAAATCTTGCTGCCCCACGCCATGGCGGCATCGGAAGGACTTTGCTCCAGTCCGACCACCTTGACATTCTGCACACCCTTTTCCTGCTCGACCTGATTGATGCCTTCAAACGAGCTTTCCACCGTATCGAAAGTGGTTTTGGCCCCATCCCAGGCACTAGGGCCAGAGGTTAGCGATTTCACCGTATTCAGTTTTTGCTGAATGGTGTCCTGATATTGCGGTAATTCCTGACTTAAATCCTTGAGCTGAAAACCCAGATAACTGCCCAGTCCAGCCAGCACACTAATGGTGAAAATCATGACAATGGCAATCGACGGCAGCTGTGGCAGCCCCCATTTTTTTAGCCGTGACACCAGCGGTTCCAGCAAAAATGCCAGCAAAATAGCCAGTGCCAGCGGAATCAGCACATCCTGACCAAAATACAGCGCCGCAATAATCACCGCGCTAATCACAAAACCGGCCATCACCCGGACAATATTCTGGGTTTCAATATCCCGCTTGACCCAACTGGCGGCAGATTTTTCCGGCTTCCAGTGATGGGGACGCGGCGGCTTCGCTTCGGGCTGGAGCAGACCCGGTTTATTGTTCTGTTTTCGCATGGCTGGGCACATCCTGTTGCTCTTTATTTATTATTTACGAGCTTCGGCTCTTTATTTCAAATAGATTCCTGTAAAAAAACGCCTAATTTCAGCAAGAAACAGCACAGAAGATGAAGATGGGAAAGTATTGAAAGCAGCAAAATGCCACATACACAACTGTGCCATTGCAAGGGAAAAATATTAAGGATGAATGATGGCTTTGCTGTAAATATCCGGGTCCATTTCCAGAATTTCGACACACAGTTGCAACGTCAATTCATTCTGTGGCGGCAGATAATCCTGCAACACCTCCAGCACGGTCCGGGAAATTTCCTGCTTTAGGGCGGTACTACGGCCTTTTAAAATCGAGATTTTGGCATGCACATAGGCCTGTGCGCTTTCATCCAGTCCAATCACATAGTCCTGCTGGCAGATGGCGCGACTTTTAATATCAGAGGCATTAGCAAACAGGCCATTCTCGACCAGCGTCCGGTTGATACGACTGAGCAAAGGCTTCATTTCAAGCGCCTGCAGCTGATCTGAATATTCAAGATGGATATGTGGCATCAGCCTTCTCCCGATATGGTGCAGATGTGATCTTAAAAATTCAGGGTTTTACCCTGCTTCAAAGCAAGATAAAACCCAAGAGAAACAGTGCGATTATGCTTTTTTCACATATTCCGATTTCAGTTTAATTGCGCCAATACCATCTACTTTACAGTCAATATCATGACCATCTGATGCTTCTGGCAATAGGCGGATATTTTTCACTTTGGTACCCACTTTCACCACAGAAGATGAACCTTTAATTTTCAGGTCTTTAATCACCGTCACGGTATCGCCATCGGCCAGTACATTACCATTGGCATCTTTAATGATGGCGCCGGCCTCGGCTTCTGCCTGCTCCCCTTCTTTCCATTCATGTGCGCATTCAGGACAAATCAGCAAGTCACCATCTTGATAGGTATATTCGGACTGGCATTTTGGGCAATTCGGTAAAGACATAAAAACCTCGAAACGAGCAAAATAAAAAATATAAAGGTCTACTATAACATTTATATTTTTCATCACGTTAAAATCCCTAACCGGTTTAGGGATTAATAACAATATTTGTGTTATTTTCCCGGGTGTTCCAGCAGCTGTTTAAACACCTGCAGATGATTATGCTGTTCGTTTTCTGCTGCGGTTAACAGGGTAATTGGTCCCTTCTGCGCCAGTTGCCGGATTTCCTCCACCGCGTCCAAATGCTGCTGCAACTCTTGCCGATAACGCTGCTGAAACTCGGGCCAGTGCCGCTCAGTATCTTCATGGAACCATTTACGCAGTTCGGTCGAGGGGGTTAAATCCTTCGGCCACAGGTCAATCTGGGCATCGGCTTTTTTGATCCCGCGCGGCCAGATCCGGTCCAGCAGAATCCGGGTACCGTCCTGCTTGCTTACAGCCTGATAAATACGTTTGGTAGCAATGGGCATGGTTTTACTCATCCGGAATGTCAGGGGTCACCAGCAGGCTGAGTAAATCCAGACATTCCTGCCAGCCCAAATAACAGCCATCGACGGGAATGGCATCGGGCAGATTGTCCTGCTGAATCCAGACTTCGGTTCCGACCGATACCGCCTTAAACTCAATTGTGACCTGAATCAGTCCGGGTAAATCCGGGCTATCAAACTCATCCTGATAACGCAGTCGCTGCTCGGGAATCACTTCCAGATACTGCCCGTGAAAACCGTGGCTTTTGCCCGTGCTCAAATTACAAAAGGCAATTTTATATTGACCGTTGACCACGGGTTCAAACTGTTCAATCTGCACGATAAAACCATGTGGCGCCATCCATTTGACTAAAGCATGCGGATCGACAAAGGCCCGATACACCCGTGATAACGGCGCCTGAAATATACGGTGTAACTGTACGCTGTGTTGCATGACATCACCTGTTGACAGCGAATAATTTTCAGTCTACGCCTTCTGCCTTGGGCCTGTGTATGACTTTGGTTGAAGCGAGCGTAAAGCAAAAAAGCATGCGCTCCGGCATGCTTTTTTGTACTAGAAAATGGGGTTAAACTGGATAGTTTTCTTCTTCGTCTTCATCATCATAGACATAGGCCATGCAGCCCCAGCCATCATATTCACCCTGGAACTGGTTGGCGATTTTGGTGAACCATTCTTCTAAATCAACAATATCGGCATAGGCCGGTTCCATATAAACATAAATGGTAATAATCCATTCGGTCACACCAGAATCATCATCCTGAAATAAAGAAATTTTTTGTTCTTCATTTAACAGAAATAAGGCACAACGTTCAGCCTGTTCCTGGTCGGTAAAGGCAATCGAATATTCAATTTCATGTGCCTCGTCCAGATCATCACCATCTTCATGCATTTGCCAAAGTACGTTGCCGTTGTCGTCATCTGGAAATTGTTCATAATCGCGTGACATCATTTTGTCCTTGTTCTGTGTTGTTGTTCTAATGGTCAGCTTACCCTAATTTTGTTGCAGTTCCGAGATAGAGCGCTTAATTTTTTTCTGTTCTATCATCCTGATCTCTATCCGGATCGGCAATCCCCTGTTTTGGGGAGAGCACTCCAAATCGGATCAACTGCTTAAAACGGCACCTGTCCATGAATTTCAACCGCGGCACCGCTTAAAGGCTGAGTAAAAGCCAGATAACTGGCATGCAAGGCCATGCGTTTTAGGGGACTGCGTGCAGGTTCTGGATGATACAGCTTATCGCCGGTAATTGGATGGCCGATATACTGCATATGCACGCGTAGCTGGTGTGAACGTCCGGTAATTGGGGTCAGCAATACCCGGCTGATGTCCATCTCGACATTATAGTCCAGTCCCTGATATAAAGTTTGTGCCGGCTTGCCCAGTTCAAAATGCACCATCTGACGCGGCCGGTTTTCCCAGTCGGTAATTAATGGCACCTCAACTTTGCCATCTCCGTCGAGTTTGCCCTGTACCAGGGCAATATAGTGCTTGGTCACGGTGCGCGCCTGAAACATTTTACTCACCGCTACTTCTGCATCACGATGTTTGGCAAACATCAGAATACCCGAGGTGGCCATATCTAAACGATGGGTAATTTTGGCCTGTGGATAGCGCGCCAACACGCGTAAATAGGCACTGTCCTGATGCTCCGGCAACCGCCCCGGCACCGACAGCAAACCTGCTGGCTTTTCAATCACCACCAGATCATCATCTTCATAGACCAGGACCAGTGGCTCTTGCGGCGGGCAATATACAAAGTTGTCGTTTAAAGGCATGGCGGTACAGCTTGGGAGTCGAAAGCGGGCAAAATATCAAGCGGCCAATCTGCTGTCAATCTATTGAGAAGATAGATATTTAATCTGGAAGCTACTGGAGAGAAATAGTTTTTATTCTCTGGTTTTTCGAGTTTGATTTTTATAGTTCATTGTTCTGGTCATGCACGGAATTTTTTAGGGTGTCAGGGAAAACTTGCTGTTTACTTCAACTATCATCACGTTGTACGTCATGATCTTATAGCCTATAAACTTCTGATCTATAGCGTCCTAAGCCGAATCGAGACCTTTTGGGTGAGTACTGCACTCGCGTTTTGCGCCGCTGACAGCATGCTACTCTTTTCGATCCCGTCACACCCTTGAGAGATATAGTAGTCAAAGCCTGCCGAAATTGTTTTCCGAAGATCAGTCAATTTAAAATATTTTCAGGAAATTTTCCCTAATAAAGCTTAATCACAAGAAATTTTTATACACTAGGTTAAATTCTTCATTTTATTTTGCAGAAAATGGCGATTTTAAGAGAATTTATCTAAGTGATTATGATGGCTCAAGACAGCGGCTGCATCAGTTGAATTAAATTACCACAGCCATCTTCCAGCACGGCAATTTTCACATTGCCAGCCAGCATCGGTGCTTGAGTAAAAACCACACCTAGCGCGAGTAAACGCTGATATTCTGCCTCAAGATCGTTGACCTGAAATGAGGTATAAGCAATACCATCTGCCTTGATGACGGCTTTAAAGGCTTTCGCTGCGGGATGCACATCCGGTTCTAGTAGCAGCTCAACACCATCTGGCTGCTCGGGAGAAACCAGCGTCAACCAGCGATATTCACCCACCGGGACATCCTGTTTTAGCCGAAAACCAAGTATCTGAGTATAAAACTGCAAGGCTTTTTCCTGATCATCGACTATAAGACTGGTGACATAAATTTTCATTGTTCTGCTCGGTAGTTTTTATTTTTTATAGCATAGCTGCTTTCAGTACCCTGTAGGATTCTGGCAAATAAGGTTGCGATAACTGAAAGGAAAATGAAGGTGATTTAAACGAATATAGTGAAATAGGAATAACAAAAAGATAAAGAAGAATAGAGATGTTGAAATTTTTATTTTTAAGGGAGCGGGAAATACTTCAACTATTAAAATGTACTAGCTCAAACCTGATCTGACAGTTACCCATTTTTTATTGTGCCTGTCAGGTTAAATTTGAGCTAAATTTTTCTCAGCCCAAATCCGTTTTCCATCAAGTAAAGTTTCAAGTGGTGTACGACCACAGCACATTTTTCCTTGATGAGTTCGTTCAGTATTATAGAATTTCAGCCAATCGTCTAGATCAACTTGTAATTCTTCCAATGAGCTATAAAGCTTCTTCCTAAATGTAATTTGATAGAACTCCTGCAAAATCGTCTTATGGAAACGCTCACATATACCATTTGTTTGCGGGGAAGCTGCTTTTGTCTTCGTGTGATCAATATCATTAACTGCCAGATACAACTCATAGTCATGTTGTTCTACCTTACCGCAATACTCAGTACCTCTGTCTGTGAGGATGCGAAGCATTGGTAAGTCCTGAGATTGATAAAATGGCAACACACGATCATTGAGTAAATCAGCCGCTGTAATCGGTGTTTTTGTTGTATAGAGCTTGCAATGAACGACCTTGCTATAAGTGTCGATGAATGTTTGTTGGTAGATTCGTCCAACACCTTTGAGATTCCCGACATAAAAGGTGTCTTGCGCGCCTAAATAGCCTGGATGAGCTGTTTCGATTTCACCACAAGCAACGTCATCCTCATGCTTACGTTCAAGTGCCGCAATCTGCTGATCATTTAATTCAATACCATCCTGTGCCACTTTAGCCTCAAGTGCTTTTAAACGCTTCTTAAAGTTTTCTAAATCATGACGAAGCCATATAGAGCGAACCCCACTCCCTGAAACGAATACACCCTTCTTGCGTAATTCATTACTCGTACGGTGCTGACCATATGCGGGATATTGAATTGCGAAATCAATAACAGCCTGTTCAGTAGCATCATCTACACGGTTTTTTAAATTTGGTACTCGACGGGATTTATTGATCAGTGCGTCAATATCACCAGACTTCACTAACTCTTGATAGCGATAAAATGTATCTCTTGAAACACCCATCACTTTGCATGCTCTGGATACATTCTGAAGCTCTTCAGCTAAATTGAGCAGACCTACTTTGTGTTTAATGATTTGATTGTTAGTATGCAACATAAGAAAGTTACCTTTGTTTGATTAAGATTTCGACACCTTTATCAAAACGGGTAACTTTCTCTTTTTCAAGAAGAATGTACGATCAAGTCTGAACTAATACAATTAAAACTTGGTAAGTTCTAACTTTTTGCCTATAAACTTCTGATCTATAGCGTCCTAAGCCGAATCGAGACCTTGTGGGTAAGTACTACACGCACGTGATACGTTACTGGTAGCAATCTACTCTTTTCGATCCCCTTTCACCCTTGAGCAATAGAATAGTCAAAAGCCGGCGGGATTGTTTTCCTAAGCTACGGCGTTTTTTCATCTTTTTGATAATTTTTCTCACATCAAACGGTTTAGATAGAATTTTTTATTTTCAAGCTGCCATAATCATGATTCTTTTTCATGATTCCGTATTTTTCTGGAATATTCAGGCATAGATTATTCTGCCCGGTTCAGGACATTGCAGATCTTTAATCGTGAGGTATCGAGCTGTTTAAAATAACTGTCCTTGAATGAGCTGGGCGCTAAACCACCAGCCACTTAAGGCTGACATGCCACAGAGCAAATTGGCCAAGACTTTATTCAGTTTAGATAAGGTCGATTGATAAATTTTGATATTCAGCATGTAAGCCAGCACGGCATAAACCACCCCAATGGCACCACCAAACAGCACCAGCAGTAACGGCCAACCCGCCAGCAGATGCGCCTTGACCGGCAATTGAGTATAAGAATCGGCAGCTTGAGAGTTTGACATGGCTTTGCTCCTGATGATTTTTCTTTAAAACCAGCATCCACCCGAAAGTGGATGTGGCGCTCCTAGGAAGCATCATGAAGCAAAAAACAGGCCAGTTATTTATTTTAAATACAGCCAGCGAGTATAACGGTTGATATAGGCATTCAGCCCATCGCCATATTGGGCCAGCTGTTTCATATTCTCGACATGCTGCACACCGGCGCTGGCATAGCTATAAGTATAGACCCTGCTATTTTTACGGAACTGAACCCGAATAAACTCTTGACCAATTTCATAATTGGCCACACCAGAGTCATGGTTAAGATCAAGATAATGTTGCAAAGACTGCACCTGAAATATGCTATATGTCTTATTCAATATGAGGATTAATGGCTATTTTTCAAACAAAACCAAACAATAAACACCTTAATTTTTATTATTCCTTTTCAATAAGATAGAACCTCAAACCCACTCAATTTGTATCTTGATTTTGTGCTTTCTTTTTGTAGGGCTTCAACTGTTCTAACACCCTGAAAATTCAGCATATTTTTATTGATCCCATTAAAAAGCCCTATCGTGTGATAGGGCTTTCATTCAAAACAGAGGGTAACTGTTTGAGTGCTGTTGCTTAGGCATTCTTATTGTTAAATTGATTGCCTTGGCATTTGGTACACGGGGGTAAACGGTCTGTACCAATTTCTAAGTAAACGCGATGTCCGCATTGGACACAAAAATAGAAGCCTGTTCCTGGCTTGTCGCCTGCAGTTACCATCTTTGTTCTCCGTATGATTTAGAAATGGTCTATTCAGTATAACCAATCTGTGATGATTGTCTATTGTCCATTTCGACGAGTGATGATGGCGTTTGGGCGAAGGATAATTTTGATAGAAAATTAAGCTGGCTTTACAGAGATTTGGTTATTACTGACTATTTGCTAAACCCATATTTAAAAAACATGTACTGTTTACGCTGCACAATAAATCATTGGAAAGACTCCAGCATCTTTAGCTGCATGGGAGAATGATGAGAGAATCCATAACCACTGTGTTATATTTCCTCTTACTTTCTGCCCCTGTTTAATTTTATTAAATTCGGCTTCGATATAAGATTTTGAAATAAAATTACATGCCAAAATACATTTTCTATGCAATTTTGGATTTTTTAAAATTAAATTAATATCATTTTCAATATTACCAGAACTCTTTCGGATTCTAGAAATATTTGTTTGAACTCCTGTGCCTTCCCCATTAGCTCCTTTTCCACTCTTATAAAAGCCTGCTAAACTATTAGAATTTTTAAAAACTATTTGCTTACTAGTAAAGTGCATATTTCCAAGGTTTTTAATTCCTTGACCTACTACATCTTGCAATTGACTCGCAGAATTTGTTACATCTTTTGAATATTTTGAATGTATAAAGGCTTTGTTGCACAAAGATTTGAAATGCAAAGCGCCCCTAATTGAGCCAAATTTAAGGCGTAACTTGGGTAAGTGGGCGACCTAATTCCGTAAATCTGTTAAGGACTGCTACACGTGCATGGATCTC
>NZ_VPBE01000044.1:0-10442 GCF_013418895.1 Acinetobacter sp. YH12116
TTCATATTGCATCTATTGCCCTTCTTAATTTACTCAGATTCGACTCTTTGGCTTCTGCAGGTAATCTACCCAAACATCTGGAAAGTTTAATGGAGAAATCTAATCGGTATGTTATACCTGAGAGAAGGATGAGGAGTTATCCAAGGGTTGTAAAAGGAAAACCTCAAAAATACCCAAGAAAAAGCCAGTCAATCTCTTAACTGACTGGCATTACTCCACTTGGAGAGGCTTTTTATCATCACAATTAAAGTAACCGTTTAAATTTTAATACTTAAAGAATTTCTTTACGCAGTTGTTCCGGTGACTTCATCGACAATAAACCTGGTGCAACATCAAATGCGGTTTTCGCACCGTACTGACCCATCTGGTTCATGCGGTAACACGCACGTGCATAAGCCACCAATACGCTTGCCGTAAACTCAGGATTACTCTCCAGTTTCAAAGAGAATTCCATGACTTGATTATGGGCATCGCTGGTATTGCCACTACGAATCACGAATCCACCATGTGGCATACGATTGTGTTCATTACGAAGAGTTTCTTCATCAATGAAGTTTACCGTTGTATTGTAATCAGCAAAATAGTCCGGCATGGTCACAATGGCCTGTTCAACCTTGGCTGCGTCTGCACCTTCTTCAAGTACCACATAGCACTCACGCGTATGCTTATCTCGGGTGCTTAACTCTGGACGTGAACCACTACGCACCTTGTCCATCGCATTGGTGGAGGGAAGGGTATATTGCACACCCGCTTTCACACCATCAACACGACGAATCGCATCTGAGTGACCCTGACTTAAACCTTTACCCCAGAAGGTATAGGTTTCACCGTCTGGAAGTAATGCTTCACCGAACAAACGATTGATGGAGAACATACCTGGGTCCCAGCCAATCGAAATCATGGCTGTTTTCTTGTTCGCAAGTGCTGGCGCATTTACAGCATCAAAGAACTCTGGAATACGTGCGTGTGTATCAAAGCTGTCGACAGTATTAAATTTACTTGCTAATTCAGGGGTCTGTTTAGGCAAATCATCTTTCGATCCACCACATAAAATCAGTACATCAATCTGATTCTGGAAGTCAACCAATGCATCCATATGAAAAACTTTGGTTTCAGTAAAGCAGGGTGAAACAGTTTCAGGCGCACGGCGAGTAAAAATACCCACAAGCTGTAAATCTGGATTCTTTTGAATGGCAGTTTCCACACCACGCCCTAAATTGCCATAACCAGCAATACCAATACGAATAGAATGTTGCATACAGACAAGTCACTTCAAGCTAATAGTTAAACTTTTCCAAATCAGATTCATAAAACGAAGATGATTGGGTGCTTCTTCTGTGGATTCAAGCCATGATTCAGCCTGCTCACAGAATGCACCATATTGTGCCACAATGTTGTATTTGCACCAAATTAAAGCAAAGTCAGTCGCGATGCTGATCTAAATCTATCGCATAAAAACAAAAAAACCTCCTGACCGGAGGTTTTTCGCAACGGGTGAAATTAAGCACCCGTTTGATAACGTGCCTGAGCCACGGCCGTCGAAGCCTGATAAGGATGGGTAAAATCACCCAGACCGGCTGCCGCTTCCTGAATATCTTTACCTTCTTTAATCACGAAGGTATCGAAACCGGAACGCTTCATATAGTTCAGTACATCTTTAAATACATCACCTGTGGCACGGAGTTCGCCTTCAAAACCCTGACGGCGAAGCAGTGCTGCAAATGAATAACCACGACCATCGTTAAAGCCTGCAAACTCAATAAAGATGGCATCGAGCTGATCTAACGGAAACTCATTGGTTTCAGGCGAAGCATCTACGGTTAAGTACAATGCTTTTTTACCTGAAACATTAGCAAGTTGATCGAGCTGCTCAACAGTCAACACCACATCACCTTGTGGTAACACGCCATCTTCACCAATAATTTGGTAAGTATTGTCTGCAATCGTGCCATCTTTAGAGAGCACTTGTAGTGCGGTATTAAGCATATGCACGCTCCTTAAATGGTTGAATGCCAACACGGCGATAGGTATCAATAAACTCTTCACCTTCCTGGCGCAGGTCAAGATAAGTATTTAAAATTTCTTCCACCACATCTGGCACTTTTTCCGCAGCAAATGATGGCCCTAAGATGTCACCGATTGAGGCATCATGATCAGCATTACCACCCAGGGTAATCTGGTAGAATTCCGCGCCTTTTTTATCAACACCTAAAATCCCGATGTTGCCGACATGGTGATGACCACAGGCATTCATACAACCGGAGATGTTCAGATCCAGTTTACCCAGGTTGTAAATGGTATCGAGATCATCAAAACGGCGTGAAATCGCTTCAGAAATTGGAATTGATTTGGCATTGGCCAGCGAGCAGAAATCACCGCCTGGGCAGCAGATAATATCAGTCAAGAAACCAATGTGCGCACGCGCCAGATTGTGTTGATCCAGGGTTTGCCATAAGGCAAACAGGTCTTTTTGTGGTACATCTACCAGCGCAATATTCTGCTCGTGTGTAGTACGTAATTCACCGAAAGTGTACTGATCAGCCAGGTCGGCAATCAGGTTCATTTCTTCCGTGGTGACATCACCCGGGGCAATACCGGCACGTTTCAGTGAAATGGTGACAATACGGTAGCCTTTCACTTTGTGTGCATTGGTATTGATGTTAAACCATTGCTTGAACTTCGGATATTGTGCAAACAGCGCGGTGAAGTCCTCATCTGCATAGTCCTGATAATCGAATGGCGTAAAGTTCTCATCCATTTTTTTCAGGGTGTCTGCATCGACTTTTAAGGTTTTCACCGTATGTGCAAATTCAGCTTCAACTTTCTCGGCAAATACTTCTGGCGTGAGTGCTTTTACCAGAATCTTGATACGTGCTTTATATTTGTTATCACGACGGCCGTGCAGGTTATAGACACGCAGCACTGCTTCCAAGTAAGCAATTAAGTCTTCACGTGGCAGCCATTCTTTAATCACTGCACCGATGATTGGGGTACGACCCAAACCACCGCCAACCATGATTTTATAGCCCATTTCGCCGGCTGCATTGCGTACAATATACACACCAATATCATGGAAAGCAGTTGCCGCACGGTCAATTTCTTCAAGTGCAGATACCGCAATCTTGAATTTACGTGGCAAGAAGGCAAATTCTGGATGGAAAGTCGACCATTGACGGATCAGCTCACAGGTCGGACGCGGATCGGCAATTTCACCAGCGACCACACCGGCATACTGGTCCGTGGTGGTATTCCGGATACAGTTACCTGAGGTTTGAATCGCGTGCATCTGAACTGTGGCCAGTTCAGCCAGCATATCTGGCACGTTTTCTAGTGCAGGCCAGTTAAACTGAATATTTTGACGTGTTGAAACGTGGGCATAACCACGGTCATAGGCCTTGGCCAAGGCAGCGACTTTACGCAGCTGGGTCGAGCTCATTAAACCATAAGGCACGGCAATACGTAACATTGGCGCATAGCGCTGTACATATAAACCATTTTGGAGACGAAGTGGACGATATTCATCTTCTGTCAATTTGCCCGCTAAATAACGTTCCGTCTGGTCACGGAACTGCGCAACACGTTCATTAATCAGTTGCTGATCGAAATCAGTATATAAATACATGGCGTACAGCTAGTAGTTTCATTATAACGACCGACAGGATAGCGACATTTTATCTATCAACAAAATGCGTTTTTTACATATTTCATAGCGATTTTATTGATAAGTCAGCTGGACTTGCGCTGTAAGCAAGCCTTTGCAGCCATTCATTATTACTTTCTGGATCTTTCATTATTTTTTGCGTTATTTAGCATTTTTTTTCATAAGATGTTTATCCTCACTTTTGGGTCTGGATAAACATCTTATATTGGCTGATAAACCTCTTTTATAGACTGGCGCGTTACCAGTTCCCCTGCCCCAAACCTTGGCCACGGAAATCATAACGAGCTTTGGAGCGCGAGAATTTAATCGGGCAGGCCAACTGCGCTTCAGTGTCTGGGCTGTCCTGTTCCAGTGGCACTTGAACCACCCATTCGCGTTGCTGGGCCAGTGGTGAATGCAGCGCTTCTTCTAAATACAGCACCGGTTCGACACAAACATCCTGCTCGGCAAATATTTGCTGCCATTCTACCCAGCTTTTGGATTGAATTTTATTGCCAATGGCCTGTTTCACCGCCTGCCGGTCGTCTGAATCAAAAGAACTTCCTTTTTCCACAATTAGTGGCAACTCCAGGACCGCGGCCAGACCTTGCATAAATTGTGGCTCCAAACCACCGATCGAAAGATAGCGGCCATCTGAGGTACGATAATAGTCATAAAAAATCGCGCCATTTAAATGGCCAGCTTCGGGACGCTGCTGTTCCTGTCCGGCCAGGCTGGCTGCCGCAGCCATATTGTTTAAGGCCGCCACACAGTCAGTCATGGAAATATCAATATATTGTCCCTGTCCGCTGCTTTGCCGTTCAATGACGGCGGCCAATATACCGACCAGCGCATGTAGTGAGCCACCTGCAACATCAGCAATCTGAATGCCCATTGGCGGTGGCCCGGACTGTGCCCGGCCACTATGCCCGGCAATACCGGAAAGCGCTAAATAATTGATATCATGTCCAGCCTTGGCCTGATAAGGACCGCTTTGTCCATAGCCGGTAATGGAACAATAAATCAGTCCGGGATGAATTTCTGCCAATGTGGCATAATCCAGCCCCAAACGCTGCATTACCCCAGGGCGAAACTGCTCAACCACAATATCGTAATCTTTAATTTTGGCTTTAATTTGTGCAATGCTGTCCGGGTCTTTTAAATCCAGCGTCACCGACTGTTTATTGCGGTTCAGGTAACTGTGCGAAGTCGCCTGGCCATTGGCATAGGGCGGAAATAGCCGGACCAGATCGGGACGGTTCAGTGATTCAATATGCACCACTTCTGCGCCTAAATCGGCCAGATAAAGCGTGGCAAATGGTCCGGGTAACAAGGTGGAAAAATCTAAAACTTTGAGTCCGTTTAAAGCGTATGACATTGGAGTTTTTACTCTATTTGTGTTGATTTTTTCATCATCTTAGAAATATAAAAGCATAAACACAATGTCATGTTCAGCCATTTACCTTGATCATTTCGGCAATTTAATATGTAAAATGGCAAAATAACTCAAGTAAATTGCCAAAAACTTTATTTTTAATGTCATTTAGGTCAAACATACGTGATTACCAAAGACAAAGAGTCAGAAGGCTTTAATATGAGCCGCGATACCATCAGTATCCACTTCGTAAATGCGGCTCTAACCGGTGTCAAACGCCTAGGCATGGACGTCGAGACCTTATTATCACACGTGGGTATTGAGGCCGAGCTGTTACGCCAGCCCAAAGCGCGAATCTCGCCAGAACAATATACCCGTTTTATTAAAATGCTGTGGATGGTGACTCAGGACGAGCACATCGGCTTTGATGTTCAAGGCCGCCGCTTAGGTACTTTTGCCATCATGTGCCAGCTGATCATCCATGCCAAAACCTTGGGTGATGCCTTAGAACTGTCCTCCCAGTTCTATAAACTGTTTGGCGATGAATGGTCGGTGACGCTGGAACGTGACAAACACGAAGCCCGTCTGGTGCCGTTAATTCCTAAGAGCATGGACCCGGACCACTTTATTACTGAAAGTATGCTGATGATCTGGCATGGTCTGGCATCGTGGTTAATTGAACGCCGTCTGCCGCTGGAACGTGTCCACTTTGGTTATGAGCGCCCTGCCCATGCCGATGAATATGATGCGCTGTTCTTCGCCCCAGTGATGCAGTTTGATATGCCGCGTACCGAAATTACCTTTGCGGCCGACTATCTGGACTTGCCAATTCGCCAGAATGAAGAAACCCTGGAAGAATTCCTGAAAGCGGCACCGGCACAGTTACTGGTGAAATTCAAGAATACCAACTCTTTAACTTCACGAATTCGTGATGTCTTAAAGAGCCAGATTGGCGAAGAAATGCCAACCTTGAATGATGTTGCCTCAATGCTGTATCTGTCGCCGCAAACCCTGCGCCGCCGTCTGGCAGCCGAAGGTAAAAGCTATCAGGGCGTCAAAGATGCCTTACGTCGTGATGCCGCGATTCACCTGTTGCTGAATCCGGAACTGACGCTAGAAGATGTAGCGCAACAGGTCGGCTTTAGTGAAACCAGTACCTTCCACCGTGCCTTTAAAAAATGGACTGGAGTGACACCAGGGCTATATCGCCAGTTACACGGTTATCACTAAACATTTTTTAGACAACGTCTTTTCAGGTTTGATCTTCCTCTCCGCCCTCACCGCCAAGTGAGGGCTTTTTTTATTGGCGAAAAGCATCATCTGACCTCGCCCGTTCTCGTCATTGCACTTCATCAATTAATTATTACACTCAAAAAGCATAACAATTTAAAACTCATCAAAGGGATAGCACATGAGCGAGGCTTATATTATTGATGCCATTCGCACACCACGCGGAAAAGGAAAAAAAGATGGTTCACTCTATGAAGTGAAACCGATCAGTCTGGTCACCACCCTGTTGCGTGAATTAGAACAGCGCCATCAGCTGGATACTTCACAGGTCGATGATATTGTGCTGGGCTGCGTCACACCGGTCGGTGATCAGGGTGCCGATATTGCCAAAACAGCAGCGATTGCTGCCGGCTGGAACAATGATGTGGCAGGTGTGCAGATCAACCGTTTCTGTGCCTCCGGTCTAGAAGCCGTGAACTTGGCCGCGCAAAAAGTCCGCTCTGGCTGGGAAGATCTGGTCGTCGCCGGTGGAGTGGAGTCAATGTCCCGCGTACCAATGGGTTCGGATGGTGGCCCGTGGGCGCTGGACCCGGAAACCAACATGGCCTCGGAATTTGTCCCGCAAGGCATTGGTGCCGATTTAATTGCCAGCATTGATGGCTATAGCCGCGCCGATGTCGATGCCTTTGCCGAGCAGTCACAAAAGAAAGCCGCGGCTGCGCAGGCCAATGGTCATTTTGAGCGTTCAATTGTGCCGGTCAAGGACAAAGCCGGTGTTGTAATTCTAGCCAAAGATGAATTTATTAAGCCGAATACCACCGCGGAAGGCCTGGCCAAACTCAATCCAAGTTTTGAAATGATGGGACAGATGGGTTTTGATGCCATCGCCCTGCAAAAATATCCTGAAGTCGAGAAAATTCAGCATGTGCATCATGCTGGTAACTCCTCCGGTATTGTCGATGGTGCCGCGCTGGTGTTACTGGCCTCGGAAAAAGCCGTGCAAGAACAGGGTTTGAAACCACGCGCCAAAGTGCTGGCCACAGCACTGGTTGGTGCTGACCCGACCATCATGCTCACCGGTCCTGCACCGGCATCCCGTAAAGCTCTGGCCAAAGCTGGCTTAAGCATTGAGGACATTGACCTGTTTGAAGTCAATGAAGCTTTTGCGGCGGTGGTGATGCGGTTTATTAACGAGATGCAGGTCGATCCGGCCAAAGTCAATGTCAACGGCGGTGCAATTGCCATGGGTCATCCACTCGGGGCCACCGGTGCCATGATTTTAGGCACCCTGCTGGATGAGCTGGAACGTCAGGGCAAAAAACGTGGTCTGGCCACCTTATGTGTCGGTGGCGGTATGGGTATTGCCACCATTATTGAACTGGTTTAAGGAGGAGCCGCATGAGCGCTATTCAATTCGAAAAAAACGCCGACAATATTGTAATCTTAACGCTAGACTCGCCAAACCAGTCCGCCAACACCATGAATGCAGATTTCCGTGCAGCTTTGGCGGAAACCGTGGAAAAACTCAAAGCCGATGAACAGATTGCCGGAATTATCTTCCGTTCGGCCAAAAAAACCTTCTTTGCCGGCGGTGATCTCGATGAACTGATTCAGGCTCAACCGGAACAGGCCAGCGATTTTTTCCAGATGGTGGAAGGCATGAAAGCCCAGCTGCGTTATATCGAAACGCGTGGTATTCCGGTGGTGGCTGCCTTAAATGGCACAGCTCTTGGCGGTGGCTGGGAACTGGCGCTGGGCTGCCATCACCGCATTGCCTTGAATGACCCAAAAACCAGATTCGGTTTACCGGAAGTGACTTTGGGCCTGCTACCAGGTGGCGGCGGCATCGTGCGAATGGTACGTCTGCTCGGCCTGCAAACCGCTTTTCCATTTTTAATCGAAGGCAAACAGTTTGGGGTAGAAAAAGCTCTGTCTTTGGGCTTGATCCATGACACGGCCGACTCAGCAGATGAAATGCTGCAAAAAGCCATCAACTGGATTCAGGCACATCCGAAATCACAACAACCGTTTGATGTAAAAGGCTATAAAATTCCGGGCGGTGATCCGAAACATCCAGCGGTGGCGCAGATGCTGGCGATTGCTCCGGCGATTTTACGTGACAAGACCAAAGGCTGTTATCCAGCACCGGAAGCAATTATGTCGGCCGCGGTCGAAGGTGCACAGGTTGATGTCGATACCGCACTGACCATTGAATCACGTTATTTTACCTATCTGGCAACCGGTCAAGTCTCTAAAAATATGATTGGTACCTTCTGGCATGGCCTGAATGCCATTAAATCCGGTGCCAGCCGTCCACAGAATATTCCGCAGTGGCAGGCGAAAAAAGTCGGTATTTTAGGTGCCGGAATGATGGGTGCCGGAATTGCCTATGCTGCAGCCATTAAAGGTATTGCGGTTATCCTGAAAGATGTTGCTATAGAAAATGCAGAAAAAGGCAAAGCCTACAGCCAGAAACTGCTGGATAAAAAAGTTGCTCAAGGGCGGATGACTGCGGAAAAACGCGACCAGATTCTGGCACGCATTACCCCAACGGCCTCAGCGGCAGATCTGGCTAGCTGCGACCTGATCATTGAAGCGGTGTTTGAAAATCAGCAATTAAAAGCACAGGTGACCCAGGAAGCCGAAAGCTATCTGGCTGCCGATGGCGTGATGGCCTCCAATACCTCGACCCTGCCCATTAGCGGTCTGGCGCAAGCCGCGAAAGATCAAAGCCGTTTTATTGGCCTGCATTTCTTTAGTCCGGTCGATAAGATGCAACTGGTTGAAATTATTAAAGGCCAGAACACCAATCGTGAAACCGTGGCCAAGGCCTATGACTTTGTCCAGCAGATTGGCAAGACGCCTATTGTGGTCAATGACAGTCGTGGTTTCTTTACCAGCCGTGTGTTTGGTACCTTTGTGCAGGAAGGTCTGCGTATGCTGGCAGAGGGCATCCATCCGGCCAAAATTGAAATGGCCGCGCTCAAAGCCGGGATGCCTGTTGGACCGCTGGCGATTCAGGATGAAGTCTCGCTGACCTTATCCGAGCATGTCGCGGCAGAAACCCGCAAAGCCTTGCAGGCGGAAGGCAAAGAACGCCCACGCTCAGGTGCAGATGAAGTCATTGAAACCATGATCCATCAGTTTAACCGTAAAGGTAAAGCAGCCGGCGCCGGGTTCTATGACTATCCTGAAGGTGGCAAAAAATCGCTCTGGGAAGGCCTCAGTTACTGGAAAAAAGAGCAGACTGTCGATGAGCAGGAACTGATTGACCGCTTCCTGTTTGTCCAATCGCTGGATACTTTGCGCTGTCTGGAAGAAGGCGTGCTGGAATCGGTGGTAGATGGTAACGTCGGCTCGATTTTCGGGATTGGTTTTGCCCCGTGGACAGGTGGTGCCCTGCAGTTCCTGAATCAATATGGACTAAAAGATGCGTTAAACCGAGCACAAGCTCTGGAACAACGCTATGGTGAGCGTTTTGCCCCACCGCAGTTATTGAAAGATAAAGTCGCGCAAGGCGAACAAATTTAAACCCATTCATCTTGGTAGTATTCAAGAGGCCTTTAGGGCCTCTTGTCTGTTCTGGCGACAGTATTGAGCCGCGCCTCGGCGCAAGGAAAGCATTTTCTTGGCTTGGACTTTGAAATAATTATGTTATAAAGTTTCAACAGATTCAGTTTTCTTTTTATCCAATTGGGCAGTTTGTTATGACCGACCACTCATCTCCAGAAAAATCTCCTTGGGGTTGGAAAGCACTTATTATTTTCTCGGTTTTAGGTGCGTTATTTCTTGGCCTGTTCTATCTTGCCGTGAGCAATGAACCGGACTATATGCCAAGCCAGCAGAATAAACACAACACCCAGCAACATGCGTTTAAAAATGCGCCTGCCATGTCTGAAGAGGCTTTGGCCAAAGCTCAGGCTGACCGCGAAGCGCGTGAAGCTCGTGCGGCGGCCAGCGCAGAACAGCATCAGATGACCGAAGCGGAACACGCTGCCATGGATGAAAGCCATAGCGATACCACGGGACACGGTCACTAATCAGCAAATATTAAAAAAGCGGACTTCACGTCATTGCTGTCCCACAATTTTTCACAAGAGGAAGCTCATTTGAGCTTCCTCTTGTTTTATGGGTATTTTATCGGGTGAAAATAAAGCTTTTAAAGTTCTTCTTTCAAACAAATTCACTTGAATTATT
>NZ_VPBE01000045.1:0-10313 GCF_013418895.1 Acinetobacter sp. YH12116
ATCAAACAGCATTGAATCGCTATGTCGGAGTAGGTTTGACTTCGACCTTGTTTGCCTTGAGGTTCTGCATACCATTGTGTTTTTGGATCGAACCAAATGGCAATATTCCCACGATTAATGAGAGCTCTGTTATATGCGGGCCAATTGGTTGTGCGGTAGATTTTGTGTGTAGGCTTCTTCATTTGGAAATTATATTGCCGAAGGAGTCCTTAAGAACAGCTTTGTGCAACAAAGCCGATTGCTCTTATTGTGTTGGTGGGTAACATTGGGTTAAAAATAATAAAAATCAAATATTAAGATTTTGAAATAATTGATATTTTAATATTAGTTCAACTGCCACCATCTCAAATTCTAGTTGAAGTGTTATTGACAAAAAACTAGATATTTCATATTCTTTCAATTAAGCAAAAATGCCTAGGTTGAGTTTTAACCTGCGGTTAAGAAGTCATACTTTCTTAAACAAAAATACTCATCTTATCTTCATACATAAGACAAAATCCGTTACTTCGTTAGTATGCTGCTGAATCATAAGGTTTAGTTGAGGCTTTTTATTTCTTATCGAAATACGACGGATTTTACCATGTTCAAAGGGTAATCCTCCCATAAATAACCGAAGTTAAAAGTAGAGGTTGAGCAGCCATTAGAGGTGTTCAATATCTTTCTATTCGCTATACCAATCGTTTAGAAGCTGCAAATTTACGAGCATCAGTCGGTACGACTGGTGATTCATACGATAATGCTCTGGCTGAAACGGTGAATGGCTTATACAAAACAGAGGTGATTGAATATCTAAAAGCAGATTGGCAAGGTTTAGCAGATGTACAACTTGCGACACTAAACTGGGTAGATTGGTTCAATAAAAAGCGTGTACACAGTGCACTGGGTTATGTATCGCCTTTTGAGTTTGAAGCAATGTACTATGATAAGATTAACCCGTTAGGTCAGGTGGCCTAACTTAAATAAAAAAGTCTCCGACAAACCCGGTACGGTTCACCTTTATTAAAACCTTTAAACGGGACTATGTATATTTAAGTGATATCTCAGATGCAGAAAAAAATAGTCATGAAATATTTACCTATTTAGATGGAAGACTATAATCGTAATTACCCGCATAGTGGTTTAAAAATGAAATCCCCTCGGGAATTTCGCTCGCTAAAATTAGCAAGTTAACTGTCCGTTTTTACAGGGGCTAATACATGAAACTTTTCAAATATTCTTTCGCAATTCTCGCCGTCATTTCTGTTTCAGCGTATACCATGAGTGATCGTCAATCCTCACAATTTCAAGTTAAAATGCAAGTTACAGAAATTTGCGATATTGGAACAGGCAGTACTTCGGATATTGATTTTGGAACAGTGACTCGTAATGCACAGAATGTGCAAGCGACAGGAAGTTTAAATGTTTATTGTACCAATGGAACACCCTATAACATTGCGTTAAACAGCAATGGCAGTTTAAAACATAGTAATGATATTTCTATACAAATTCCTTATCAGCTATACCAAGATGCTGCCATGAGTAAAGAATGGGGCAATATTGCAGACAATCGTTTGTCTCAACAAGGTACTGGGCAAACGCAAAATATTACCATTTGGGGAAAAGTCCCCAATGCTAATGTTCCTGCAGGACAATATAGTGACAAAGTGACCGCAACCATTACCTATTAAGCTGAAAAGGAATAATGAGCAACTTAGTAAGTTAAAGTGACTGTGATTGTGTCGGAGTATTGCCCAATACTTGTGATCGTTTGAGCTGGAACAGCTGCATACACAGGAACACTCTGGTTATCTACAGGATAAAAAACATTCGCCTGCCATATTTGTGAACGCCTAACATCTTTATATAAATTGTACTGAATATAACTTCCAACTGCATTTCTCATTCGTCTTTGGCTTCCTTGCGCATTTACGCCATTATCCAAACTAACTTGCATACTGGTTCCTGTTGGACAAGCCAAACGAATAAGTCCTGAACCAAATAATGGGGTGTTTAATTGCTCAACAGCTCCAAAGTCAATATCCGTAGCCGATTGGATTAAACAACTATTTTCATAATTGGAGTTAACGATGAGGTTATTATTTCCTGTATTTGAATTTGCAAAAACCTCTTCATTGCTAGGTGTTGCAGAACCATAACGAAAAGCAGAATAAAGTTTCAGATTTACACTATTTGTGGTGTAACTTCTCGCAGGAACCACTTGCCCAGCGAGCACTTGTCCATATATTTTAATTTGAGTACTTGCATTCGCCTGCCCAGCCTCGACTTGAAAAGTCTGGCACTGTGCCTGATTTTTACGGTCTGAACTTGGAATTTTGTACGTTCGCGCAGCATCATAGTACAAATGATAATTGAGCAGTGTTTCAGGATTATAGCTAATCATACTACGAGGATCATTCCCCGAAGGAGATATACTATCAATTGCTAAACACATTTTATATGTGACTGGCTGCCTCCAATTAGAGTTACAGCTCACCGTGACGTCCGTTGAAGCAGTAGAAGAGCCTTGAGCATTTGCAGTACCTAAACTGAGAGTTGCTCCCCCAATCCAGCAGCTTTCTGCATGCACAGGCGAATAGATCAGCCCACAACTAAGGAGCAACAAGCCAATACAAGCAAAATACTGGCTAGAATAGTTCATTTTAAACCAGTGACTGTAGTTTACTGACATACGATTTGCCCCAAATCACTATAACCATTTAAAGTTTCAAGATCTGGCAACTTTACTCTGCACTGCTTGAGCTGATCACCTATATATAGGGTATTATTTTTTACATTATCCAAATACACCATACCATCATGCGCCACAATAGTCGTCGGTTGAAGTTGCTCATTTGGTTTTTCTTGCCAGACAGAAGTTCCTACCGAAAGGTTATTTCCTTGCAAATCGACCACTTGAAGTTGTACTGATTTGACCTGATACATCGGGAACCGAATAAATACCCCACTCGACTGCCGAGGAACTGCATCTTGCTGGGTCGTTTCAATTTTTAAATTGATCGGTAAATCCAAAGTATCTACAGCCACACTGTTATGCTGATATGGATTTAAATAATCAAGCAGTAAATAACCTTTCCGATTTGTTTTACCAATTAAACGATTTTCTAAACGTACAGGTACATCTGCAACTTGATCTGTTGAAACAACTGCAAATGAACCATTGCCCAGACGTTTAGCTAATACTGTATCTTTTAAAATCACCAACCCACCACTCACAGAAGCATAAGCACTGGTATTATTTTGTTGATCAGATTCGGTATGTTGCACATTAAATTGAGCCAAACCATAACGTCCTAAATAATCCAACTGCCCCTGAAATTGTGAATATTGCTCAGTATGGTTGGCTAAAGCTTGCCAACCTAAACCACCTTGGTCTTGATCCACAGAATGTAAAACATTCAGACTCATTTGGTTTTGGTCATTGCTACGCTGAGCGGTAAGTGTCGCAGAATTACGCTTTGCCCATGGTAAATTTAAAGATAGATAATAACTATTCTCTTTATTTAACAAGTCACGGCTATAACTCAAACTCAAGTTCATTCGTCGCGGTAAAATATAAGACCAGTTGAGCAAGACAAAACGATTACTCGCTTGATCTATGTATTCCTGCTGAATATAGCTACCGCCAAATTGTCCAAATTTAGTATTTAGTCCCATATAAAATTGATCGGACTGGCTTGCAAATGTTGCATCGTTTAAGCTTGCAATATCATTAAACTGTCCGAACTGACGTAGGCCATTATAGTTTAGACTGAGCAATGCGGAGTTCCAGCTATAGCCAAAACCCAACAATTGACCTTGTTGCTCGGATGTATGGCTATAAGCATAGGAAACATTGATTTGCCCTGCGCGCTTGCCTAATTGATAAACTGTTCCTAAACCTGCTTGTTGCAATTGTTCCGTAAGCTCGGCATGCGTTTCAACTGTGAAAGTATTGCTTAGCCCATAACGATAATTTCCACTAAAAGCGGGATCATTCGCATAATCAAAAGAAGATAGACCATAATTAAGCTTAGGATAACCCAAGTTCAAAGACCAATCATTTAGTCCCTGTGCCAATAAATGATTGGCACGATACAAAGAAAAACTTTGAACTTGCTGCTGACCATTGATGTCGGTAATGACCATCTGGGCATTTCCAGCCCCCGTAATACTCGGGATGGTTTGGATATCAAATTGCCCCGGTACCACATTTTGTGAAGATTGCTTGATCCCATTAATAATCAGATCAATTTGAGAGGGCAAAGTCACCTGCCCCTTAAAACTCATTAAGGGCGTGGTTACCGTATAAGGCTGTAATGCAAAGTTTTTAGATATACTCAAACCGCTCAAACGCGTTGAACGTGTCCATGTAAGCGCATCACTTTGAGCATCACCTAAACGCAATCGAAGTAATTGATTTGGAAAATCTTTTTCCCAATACGTATCAAGTATTTGACCATCAGTCGCGACATGATCTCGATACTCATAATTTCCTGACAGACTTAAAACGCCATCATATAAGCCAAAATAGCGTAGCTCATTCCAACCATTAAATGAAAAAACATCATCATTTTGTTGAGCAAATGCCGTGTAGTTAAGTAACAACCCCTTTTTTTCTTGTAATGGGTTAATACTGGCGGCAGGTAAAGCTTGATAACCATATTGGTTTTGTCCGCTTAACAACTCAACGGGTACTTGTATTGATATTTTCTGATTCAAATCATCATACTGATAGCTCAGCCCGTTAATTTGATCAAGCGCAATATAAGTCGCTTGATCAATGAGCATTTGCGGAGCATCCGCATGAATGGCAAAACTATCTAAAGATGCACGGTCTATATAAAGCTGTTGACCTCGTTGCAGGAAATGACCAATTTGTGGCTGAACAGACTGATTAAGTTCGACATCCAAGTATAAGTCTTGCTGGATTTCACTTACTTGCTCTGGGGAGTCCGACTCTGCAAAAACGTGAGGAGCAATAACAATAATTAGCCCTGCACAGAGTAAATGACCGACTCGAACGTTAAATGAAGAAACTCCTAAAGACATACAATATCAAGGAGATATAGGAAGTTCTTGTTCCCGAACATCCATATTTACAACTGCTACAAATTTTCCATTAGGTTTGACATTTATCGTAGCAGGAATAGGCCATTGCATACTTTGACCACTCAGCACATAACCCATGAGTCCTTTTTGGATGGGTGTTTTTTTCCCCTGCGCATCAACATAGGCAAACTGGCTAAAACGTTTATAGTGCGGAGACAGATTAGTAACCGTTAATTTGTTCGCATTGTATTTAAATGTCATGCCATTGAGCGAGGTTACACCTTGTTGAATGACATCAGCGCTTGAGGCCTTAAAAAATACAGGAATTGAATATTTCAGCAACAACTGAAGACCACTTTGCTTTTCTGCTTGAGGGTTCGGTAGCTCATCAACAATCAAACGATAAGCTTGCTCAGATAAGTTATTGCTTGCAGTACTACGAATAAGACGAACCAACTGTCTTTGGCCTGCGGGAATCGTCAATACCATTGGGCTTGCGATCAGATCTTTAGACGGGGTTAAAATATCTTGATTATTGGTTTGCGTCCAAGCATTTACCCGAACTTGACCTTGGATGGCTTCATCCCCAGTATTGGTTAACCAAAGTTCTTTGACTTTTTCTTGAGGCGAAAATTCCAATAAAATAGGCGCAACCTGCAAACTGGCAGCATGCGCCTGTGTCAAAAAAATACTCGTTGCCAATATACCTAAGCTACACTTACGCAGTACATTTGACCAACGCGACGTATTTTTCATGCCGATACCCTTATTCGTGAAGAATATCCTTACGATAGCAAAAATTAATACGTTACTGTAGCGGTAACCGTGTCGATATATTTACCTGCTCGAACATTCGTTGAACCAGATACTTTTGCAACAACAGGAATAGCCTGTACGCTACCTGAACCTACACCAGAGTATAGATTACTATTATTATCCCACTGGCTTTTGTCACTCGCATTTTGGAATAACTGATATGCGATGCTAGATGAAGTATCTGTCTCATGTGTCATTTTCCCACTGCCTGCTAAACCCACTTTATATGGTGTTTGGCTTGTACAAGTAACATTTAATGTTCCTGTTTTATCATTTGCAGCCACAGCACTGTTTACACTACCAAAATCAATATCAGTGGCATTGATTGCACAAGTAGAAAGCACTTCAATTTTCACTTTAAAGTCAGCAGTTGCCGTTTTTGAAGTGGTAGCCGCATTTGCCTGTCCAGCTAAAATTAAACCAGCAGAAGCCAATAATGCAGTAGTAAGAAAATTTTTCATATAACGACCTAAAACTATTAAATTAGATAATCAAAAAGCAATCGCTATGAATACATTGCTTTTTTATAGACGCTTTTTTATAGAGAAATGCTCGTGTATAAAAAAGCAGGTGCAAACTATATCACATTTTTTAAAATTTTCAATAGTTATGTTGTTTTTTTGTATATGAGCCGTACCCCAAATTAAGCAGAAATTGGAAAAGAGGGCTTTAGCTTCGTGAAACAGATAGAGGCCCCTGCACAAATGACTGGCTAGATAGGCCATATGCAACAAAACCTGCGTCTTTATTTCCAATGACCAGAAATATACATTATTGGTGATTTACATAATCCCAAAGGAGACAATCTCACTATTGATGCCCTAAATAGAGGAAAAGAATCTGTCGTTTATTTTATTCGATGATGTCCATATGAGATTACTTATGGAATGTTCATTTTATATGGACACTTATGGAGTAAATATAATTGTAAGTTAAAGACCTAAAACCACCTGATACGGTTTAAATCCTTCGATCACCGCTTTAGAAACCAACTGGATAAATGCTTCAGTTTTTCCATAAGCCATCCACTGATCTAGGGCTTCATAGTAGGCTAATCGATTTTCAACTGTTATTACACAAGGTGGATAACCAGCTTTAAGCAATTCGAGATTCATCAATAGACGTGATGTACGTCCATTGCCATCAATGAATGGATGGATGCCTACAAAATCTGCATGTACTTTAGCTGCAAGTTCAATGGGATGAAGCTTATGTGCCTCTGAATTGTACCAATCGACTAGCTGAGTCATTTTGTCATTGAGCAATGTATAGTCCGGTGGTGTAGTTGTAGCACCTGAAATCAATACGTTTTGCTGGCGATATCGGCCAGCATTATCATCGTCAATATTCTTTAAAATGAGTTGATGGATATTGCGAATTTGCCATTCAGAAAAAGGTTCTTCCTTTCTAATAATGTCTTCAACGTAATAAATGGCATTTCTATGGTTAATTGCTTCGAAGTGCTCTCGTAAAGCTTTTCCACCGACAGTTATGCCTTCTAACACAACTTTGGTTTCTAATAGAGTAAGTGTATTGCCTTCAATAGCATTGGAATGATAAGTCCATCGTACAATAAGGTCTTCTTGTAAATTTTTTACTATTGCAGGTGATAGGGGGCGATGCTGATCTAATTTCTTTTTTAAATCATCAATAATTTCAAACATTACCTTGTCCCTGAATATATCTAAAAGAATGATACATCAAAAAAGAAAATCAAAGAAATGATATGTTATAGTATATCATTTTATAGTGTGATCGATGTTGGTATAATCAGTATGCCACTTCAAATCCTGAATTCGGATTTGAACAAGATTTTAAAGTGAATTCAATGCACTAAATCTAATTTGGGTCAAAATTGGGTCAATGAATTTTTTTATTCAATAAAATGGCTTTAGAATGAATAGGTTAGGTTTTGAGTTCAATTGACGCCACCTCCACCAGAATTTATTTTATAAATCAGCCACTTATGTAAGTGGCTTTTTTATTTGCCACATTTTTGCCACATTTTTATTTCAACAAGTAGAAATATCAGTGGCCTTATGCTGTGTGTGCCACGCTTAATTTTGCAATTTCTTGCTTGTTCTTATCCCCATGCAGTGGCTACTGGTATACATTTGCCAAAGAAAATTCACGTCAATATTTTAAACAGGGAGATATCTTTCCTGATTTTAAAAGTGATTGGGGGATTGTATTCTGGCAGTTTGATGGTGAAGAATAATAGAATGTACGACCGCTCTTTTAAGAGGAGATTTTTATTTCTTATTAATTTGATTTAAAAAAAACAATAAATTAGACCGTCATGAAAAATGTAAAGGACTGGTAATCCTCCCATAAATAACCGAAGTTAAAAGTAGAGGTTAAGCAGCCATGAGAGGTGGCTTTCCTTTGTTTGCTTGGTGTGGTCTTTCATAGTTGTAATGCCACAGCCAACTCGTTGCATAATCTTGTACTTCTTCCAGTGTGTCAAATAGATGCTTGCTTAGCCAGCTATAACGTATAGTCCGATTATAACGTTCAATATACGCATTCTGCTGTGGCTTACCTGGTTGAATATATTCAATACGAATACCTTGTTCAGTTGCCCAGCGTACAAATTCATGACTGATAAACTCCGGGCCATTGTCACACCGAATAACTAACGGCTTTTCTCGCCACTCCAGCAACTGATTCAACGTACGAATAACTCGGATTGTAGGTAATGAGAATCCTGCTTCAATCGCTAAGCCTTCTCGACGGTAGTCATCAATCACATTTAATAATCGGAACTTTCGACCATCGATCAGCTGATCATGCATAAAATCTAATGACCAGACCTGATTTTCTCGGATTGGTTCTTTCAATGGTTCAGGCGCGTGCCGTTTTAGTCTTCTTCTCGGTTTAATACGCAGATTCAGTGCCAACTCACAGTAAATGCGGTAAACCCGCTTGTGATTCCAGCAGCAACTCTCAACATGCCGTAAATACGAGAAGCACAAACCAAAGCCCCAATCGGAATTTTCCTCAGTGAGTTCAATGAGCTGTTCAGCAATGAGTGCATTGTCATCGCTGAGTTTGGCTTGATAGCGGTAGCAGGTTTCACTAATGCCAAATGCTTTACAGGCCAAACGAATACTAATGGCATGCTGGGCAACTGCCTGTTGTGCCATCTTACGCCGGCAAGATGGCTTTACCACTTTTTTGCCATCGCTTCCTGGATGATTTCGGCCTTTAATCGCTCTTCCGCATACATCTTTTTAAGTCTGGTATTTTCGGCTTCTAGCTCTTTCAGTCGAGCCATTAATGATGTATCCATACCACCATATTTGGCACGCCATTTATAAAACGTGGCATTACTCATGCCATGTTCACGACAAAGGGTGGCTACAGGTGTGCCAGACTCCGCCTGTTTTAAAATGGACATGATCTGGCTGTCAGTAAATTTAGATGTTTTCATGCAGAATCTCCTGCTCGTATCTTAAGAGAAAATTCTACTTTTAGATCCTTTTATTTTTAGGGGGGATTACCGACTAGATAAACCAAAGTGTACACGGACAGTGACTGCATACGATATTAAGTTAGAGTTTGTTTTACCTAATGAGGTGTTGGAGCGATAAGATAATGTTCATATCGGTGAATGATCAATAAATAGATTGGCAAAAATGATTGAGCTTGGACATAAAAGATACAAGTTTGTTTAGAGATAAAAAGCATAATAGAAGATTACAATCGACATATAAGCCCTATAAATTGAATCCGCGTACCATGCTTTTATAAAGCAGAATAAAAATTGCAACTCTATTTTAGAGTGATGGAGCCTGTAAATAATTTTGTGTAATTGCTTTTCATCAATTTAAAGGTGATTGCTTAAGCGGTCACCGAATTCAATAATAAAGCGGCTCATGGCTAAACGCCAGTCGCGAATCGCGCATATTCCACTTTTTAGATGCTGCATCAATTGCCAGGTAAATCACTTTACGTACAGAATCATCCGTTGGAAAGACTTTACGTTTTTTGATCGCTTGGCGTATTACGCTGTTTAATGACTCGATTGCGTTGGTAGTGTAGATGGCTTTGCGTATCTCGGCTGGATAAGCAAAGAAGGTATTCAGATTCTCCCAGTGCGTACGCCAGCTTTTGCTGATCTGTGGGTACTTGTCATCCCATGTTTGGGCAAATTGATCCAGGGCCATCAAGGCTGCCTCTTCAGTGGGTGATTGATAAAACGGCTTTTAAATCCTGAGTGACCGCCTTGTAATCTTTCCATGACACGTATTTCAAGCTGTTGCGCAGCATGTGGATAATGCACATCTGGATATGGGTTCGCGGGTATACGCTGTT
This sequence comes from Acinetobacter sp. YH12116, assembly GCF_013418895.1. Lineage (NCBI taxonomy): Bacteria > Pseudomonadati > Pseudomonadota > Gammaproteobacteria > Moraxellales > Moraxellaceae > Acinetobacter > Acinetobacter sp. YH12116. The sequence continues at coordinate 10,162 of NZ_VPBE01000045.1, forward strand.
AATGGCATCAGGAAAGCCTTTTAGTCCTGAGATACCGTCTTGGTAGTCAATCAGGTTTTGAGATTATTCGACCAATAAATAATCTCTTTGATAGGCAGTCTGATGTTTTAAAACGCCATAACACAGATGTATAAGCTTGCGCATTGCAGCAC
>NZ_VPBE01000046.1:0-10057 GCF_013418895.1 Acinetobacter sp. YH12116
ATGAGGCATGTTCCGCGTCCTTGCAATACTGTGTTTACATACAGTCTATCGCTTAGCGGAAAGTTCTTTTACCCTCAGCCGAAATGCCTGCCGTTGCTAGACATTGCCAGCCAGTGCCCGTCACTCCCACTCGATTGATGTGTGCTTAAAAAACAGGAGGGTTTAACTTGGTAAACTATACATACTCATTAGGAGTTTACCATGAGCAAGAAACAGAAGACTTACACCGCAGAATTTAAAGCTGAAGCCATAAAAGCCATTGAAGAGAACCAAGGTAATGTATCGGAATCCGCTAGACAACTTGGCATTTCAATGCAAACCCTTTCGAACTGGAATAACAAAGCAAAGGCTGGAACTTTAGCAGGCACAAAACAGTATTCGCCCGATCTAAACGCCTTACTCGAAGAAAATAAGAAGCTTAAACAACAGCTCAAAACAGCTGAAATGGAACGTGAATTTTTAAAAAAGGCAGCAGCGTACTTTGCCAAAGAAAGTCAGTGAGGTACGCCTATATGAAATCGCAAAGCCACTTATTTCCGATTATTTTAATGGCTCGATTACTTCGTGTATCCGTTTCTCGCTTTTATGATTGGCTAAAGCGAGGCATGAGTAAAAGATCAATTCAGCGAAATCAGCAGACAATTTTGGTCAAAATAGCCCATGAAGAAACCAAACAAAGCTATGGCTATGTTCGATTAACCAAGCATTTACAAGCACAAGGTATCAAAATAAGTACGTATGCTGTGCGCCAAATAAAAAAATCAAATCAGTTGTATTGTAAGCGCCATAAGCGTTTCAAAAGAACCACGAACAGTGATCACAACCGTTCTATTTATGACAATTTACTCAAGCAACAGTTTTCAATGACGAAGCCTAATCTTGCGTGGTCGAGTGACATTACCTACATTTGGACGGCTGAGGGCTGGTTGTACTTGGCAGCTGTCAAAGATCTTTACACGAAACAGGTTGTTGGCTATAGCTTAAATGAGCGCATGACAGCCAAGCTTGTTTGTGATGCATTGAATATGGCTATTCGCAATCAGAAACCTGCTAAAGATCTCATTGTACATTCAGATAGAGGCAGCCAATATTGCAGTAATGAATATCGAAACTTACTTGAGAAATTTGATTTTCAGGGTTCAATGAGCAAAAAAGGCGACTGCTTTGATAATGCACCGATAGAGAGTTTCTGGGGCATACTCAAAAATGAACTAGTCCATCATCGCAACTACAAAACAAGGGAAGAAGCCAAAGCGGATATTACAAAATATATAGAGTTATTTTATAATCAGGGAAGAATTCAAAAAGGCTTGGATTTTAAGACACCAAATCAAATGGCAGAAGACTTTTATCGGTTAGCTGCCTAGAATCTCCCAAGTGAAAGTCTCCTGCTAATTCAGCACACATCACTGTTGATAAATTTTCTAAACAAAAAGGATCAAACTAATCTATAAGCTTTGTGGGTTAGAAAAAAAATAACTCACTTTGCATTGATCATATTTAAATTCTTGTTTTATCCATAGCACTAACCTATTAATTTTAAAAAATAATAGGTACTGGCTAAATAGCAAATCGATACATATCTTTTTCATAGAGGAAATATGATTTTAGTAAGTTCTTGTCTGGCTGGCTTAAAGGTACGTTATAACGGGACGCATAGCTTAAACGAAAAAATCGAAAAATTAGTCAAAGATGGAAAAGCTACTATGGTATGTCCAGAGATTCTTGGCGGTTTATCAACACCACGCGAACCTGCCGAGATTTCGGGAGGTAATGGCGATGATGTCTTAGATGGAAAAGCCTGTGTAATTGAAAAATCAGGAAAGGATGTGACTTCAATCTATATTGAAGGGGCATATAGAACTTTAAAAAAAGTTCAATTATTAAAAGCTACTCTGGTAGTGCTTAAAGAAAATAGCCCTTCATGTGGTAGTTCAATGATTTACGATGGTCAATTTAATGGGAATAAGATCTATGGCAATGGAGTTACCTCCGCTTTGCTTAAACGTCATAATATAAAAGTCATTTCAGAAGAAACTTTTTGGCAACTTTTACCCTAGTTCCTCCGCTTTTATTTAAAATCTTCATGCAACTCCAACCACGCCCCCCTTTGCAATATCAAGTCTCTTCGGTATTTAGAGATATAGTGAGGTAATAATCTAAGAAGCATATCCATTACTTCCACATCAGTTAAAAAGTAGTGGTTCAATTTTATGCTGTAATTCTTTAACAATTTTAGCAAGCTGATCATGTAAAACTAACCAACATTGCTCATGACCTTGCCCAATATATTCATCTATTATGAGTTGCAAAATGTCTTGATCTATCTGACTTAAGAATTCTAAAAACCATGTCGCAGCAACATCCTTGGCAACTATTGTTTTATGATCTAATGTATAAGCTATACGGCATAGCGCTAAAATTTGATTACATTCATCCTGATCGTCTTTCCAATGAGCAATAATTTGTGGATAAGTTTTTTGCATGGCAAATATTAATTGTTCATAGCTAATTGGATTTAACCAATCGCAAATATCAGGTCCAAAGATAGTAATGTTATGTAATTGGGCAGTTTTAAGTAAAATACTAATATCTGGATCAGATTGACTATAAAGTAATTCACCTTTGAGTAATTCTTCTCTCAACCACTCGCCATATTGTAGCTGATATGTATATGGATGATTTTTATTGGTAATACTCCCTTTTTCTAATATCGTAATTTCTAAGGCACGCGCTGTAGCATGACCAATCGGAACAGATATATTTAGAAAATTCTGCGCTAATTGTTTTCTTTCCTGATCGGTAATTTCACGTTCAATAATAACTAAAATATCAAGATCACTTTTATGTTTTAAACCACCATCAACATACGAACCATATAAATAAATAGCATAAAGCTTATCTTTAAAATTTTTTTGTAAAAGCTGTTTTACACTTTCAACTTGGCGACACTCTTCATCATTTAAGCTTTGCATATGATTTTTAATTTAAAAAAATAAGTAATGAATTCATAGAGCATTATACAGAATAAGTGTAAATAATTTAATCAATTAGTAAATAACATACTATTTTTACAATATATTTACTTTCAATATAGAGTTTAATACATAAAACTCTATCAATCAAAAAAAGCTTGAAACAACATCTGAATAGTAAGAGTCATTTCCTCCTCACTTAGAGATGGATCCGGAAATTTGAACAACTCCTATAAGTGATACTCTGCTCCTCAAATGATGTTATAAACATCAATATATGGAGTATTTTATGGCACGTAGACCAAGAAGAAATCATTCAAACGACTTTAAGGCTAAGGTAGCACTTGCTGCGATCAAAGCAGAAAAAACACTTGCTGAATTGAGTTCTGAGTTTGATGTTCATCAAAACCAAATTATTGACTGGAAAAATCAATTGATCTCAGCTTCCTCACAAGCTTTCGATCAATCAAAAGCTCCATCAGAACCTCCCATTGATCTTAAAAAGTTACATGCAAAAATCGGTGAGCAGGCATTAGAAATTGATTTTTTAGAAGGTGTGTTGAAGAAACTGGGCCGCTTCAACCACAAAAGTTAATCGATCACTCACTTCAGATTTCAGTATCTAAACAAGCTAAGTTACTGAAAGTCTCTCGTGGTTGTTATTATTATCGCCCAAAACCTGTTAGCTCATCAGATCTGAAGCTGATGCGATGTATTGATGAATTACATATGCAATATCCTTTTGCAGGCAGTCGTATGATGCGTGATTTGTTGAATCGTCAAGGGCATCATATAGGACGACGTCATACACGTACTTTAATGAAGAAAATGGGTATTCAGGCGTTATATTGCAAACCAAATTTAAGCCAGGCTAATCAAGCTCACCGTAAATATCCATATCTGCTCAAAGGATTGGCTATTCAGCGCAGTAATCAAGTGTGGTCTACTGATATAACGTATATCCCTATGGCAAAAGGCTTTGTTTATTTATGTGCTGTGATTGATTGGCATAGCCGCAAGGTACTTGCGCATAGGGTATCGATTAGTATGGAGGTGGATTTTTGTATTTCGGCTTTAAATGAAGCGATTGAAAAATATGGATCACCTGAAATATTGAATACAGACCAAGGCAGTCAGTTCACCAGTGATGCATTTATTGATGTATTGAAATCAAATGGCATTCAAATCAGTATGGATGGTAAAGGTCGATGGGTAGATAATGTGATGGTTGAACGATTATGGCGGAGCGTTAAATATGAAGAGGTGTATCTCAAAGCTTATAGCAGTGTCACAGATGCGAAAAAGCAATTGAGTGCATATTTTGAGTTTTATAATCTGAAACGACCTCATTCGAGTCTAGACAAAATGACACCAAATGAGTTTTACTATGATCAGCTACCCCAACAAAACAAGGTGGCTTAACTAGAGCGGAATATCACTTATAAATACGCTTTTAGTTGTTCAAACAAGTGGAACCACCTCTGTTTGTAATGATATTTTATAAAATTCAATATTAGATCTGCAGAGAAAAACTTATCAAACTAAGTATTGGCTAGTCTTTTTCTTCGAAAAACTTATCAAACGAAGTATTAAGTTAATCTTTTTCTTCAACTTCTTCCTTAAACTCAAACAAATCATTCATCGTACAGTTAAAGTACTTACACAACTTATCGGCGACTGGTAATTCAATACGTACAGCACGGTCATAATACATACTTGTGAGCGTGTTGCGATTGATACCTGTTGCATGCACCACTTCACTTAATTTTAAAATTTTTCTATCGCCCATGAGGCTAGATAACTTACAAGTAATCATATTTAAATTAATTTACAAAAAATAACTTGCTGTGGGTTATTTGAAGTTGTTGACTGAGTAATACTTTGCTAAAATTAACCTACAGCAGGTTATTACAACTTATAGAAAGTATATTTTATCCATTTCAACTAAATTATAACTTTTTAAATATAAGGATTGAACCTGCATTAGATTATTTTGTGGAGATGACCGCCGTGTTACCAAATGAGTTATTGATCAGCCAGCAAGCTCGTGACTTAGGAAATCAATTAATTAAAGAAATGAACATCAATAGAAGTTATGGAATGGCTAATTTTCTTGGAGTAAATACTTGCTATGATAATCATCAGGCTGTACTTATTTGGACATTTCAACTGCTTGAAAGGGAACCTGCCTTAAATGAATTAGCAGAAATTAAAAAATATTTTCTTTTAATCTTTCCAGATAGTGTTTATCAATTAGCCTAAGTTGTTTTTAAAATTAATTTATTAAATAAAAAGCACTAAATCAAAGAAAGCTTTATTTAAAAATACCTATTAATTCAAAAACATACCATTTACTGAATATATGAAGCATAGGTTCCTGCTCTATCACTCACTCGTACTAAAATTACATCGCTCTTTTTACTGATACTAAACAATTTATGTCCACGCCACGTTCTGCGGCTTCGAGGGCTAGTTTTTGTTGAACCACTGAGAACAAGGACAACAAACTGCCTACTATATTTTCCCGGAGAGTGGTGTAGGAACTTTTTCATTATTGCTAATCATATCAGCGACAACATCAGCAACGAGCTCCTCTATTCCTGAGAATGCTTTAGACTGATCCGCATCAAGCCAAGACAATGATGGAAACTCAGCACATCATTCGTTTAAGACCTATTTTAATGACGGCACTGGTCGCAAGTTTAGGTTTTATTCCAATGGCGTTAAACACTGGAATTGGTGCAGAAGTACAACGACCACTAGCAACAGTTGTTATCGGCGGTATTGTATCTTCTACAATTTTAACTTTGTTTGTATTGCCTATTTTATATCAATGGGCGCATGGCTCTGAGAGTAGCAAACAGCAATCCGACGAAATTTAAAATCAAAAAAAGCAGCTTAATTACTAGGTTATGCCTAATTAAGCTGCTTTTAATATTGTATGCCCAACATTTTATTGATAAAGCTTACTGCGCTTCATCCCGACAATTTTCATTTAAAAACTCAAACTCTATCGTTGTATGCGATAAATGATAGGAAGATAATTTAGCTGCAACTTCTTGTTTAAGCCTAATTAATTCTTTAACGTCAAAGTTGTCACTCAGCTCAAGGTGCGCTGTTAAAACGTGACTTTCACCATCTAGTGACCAAAAGTGCATGTGGTGGATACCATTAACTTCAGGAAATTCCATTAGTGATAGTTTAATACGCTTTTGAGTCTCTTTATCGGGTGCAGCTTGAAGAAATAAAACGAGTGTTGATTTCAGGTTTTTGAAAACATTAAACAAGATGAACAGCGTGAACCCTATTGATAAAAGGGGATCTAATATCGGCAGTTCAGCGAACAACAGTACGATAGAGACTATAAGAACGGCAACCCATCCAAGTACATCTTCAAGAAGGTGCCATGTCAGCACTTTCTCATTTAATGTTTCACCCGCTTTTAATTTTAATACAGCATATCCGTTAACGGCAACGCCGAGTATCGCTAGCCCTAACATCCCCTCGACTACAGGCATTTCAGGATTGGACAGCTTTGGAATTGCTTCAAATAAAATCCAAATTGAGCCAATGATTAAAACAATACTGTTTATCAATGCGCCAAAGAGAGTAAGTCTACGATAACCATAACTAAACTTATCTGATGCTTCTTTATCTGAAAAACGACTTAAAATCCACGCAAAACCTATTGAAAGACTATCACCAAGATCGTGAACTGCATCTGCCATTATCGCCGTACTGTTAGTGAGCCAACCACCTATAAATTCGATAATAGTGAATGTCACATTAAGGAAAAATGCCCAACCAATACGGTCATCTTTACCATGTTGATGACTATGATTATGGTTGTGCATTTTGTACCTCTAGTACTTTTCTATTTCTTAGTTTTGATACATTCATATTAATCAAGTGACGTATCAAGCGTTGATATATCCAGCGTTTGAACCCCGACAAGTTAGTCCCTTTTTCGAGATAGAACTCATCAGGGGAATCATAAAGCCCAAAGTCATCATGAATACCTTCTTTTTGAATATAGGTATTTTCTCCACGCCAATCTGTATCTGGTGATGAAAAGCACTTTGTTGCAACACCATAACCACAAAAATCATCTTTTACTTGGTCAAATTTCTCCTGTAGAGAGCTTAAGTATTGCTCATCCAATATAAAGCCCTCTAAGTTTATCCAACGCCCTTCAAAGTAAACTTCTACCCAACTATGAATGATGTATTTAGGTGCTAACCAAAATACATAGCTTGGGATAGCACCTTTTTGTAGTTGCTGGTCTATGGTAAACCCATGAAATCGGCATTGAATGCCTAGTCCACGCAATAGTGCCATTAACAGATTACCCTTAGTATTACATTGTCCATAACCATCTGCTAGCACATCGCTTGCTGCAATATCATCGCTTTCATTATAACCAAAGAAAATCTCATCTTTTACAAACTGATAAGCGGCACCAATTTTGTTGAAGTTATCCAAGTTTTTCCACCTACGTTGATCGATCAAGGATTGGATATCTTTGTGTTCAAAATTAACGATATTCGTATTGTTTAAATATTTCTCAGTCATTTTTTATATATCCTTTTCGTTGCATACTTATACTATAGACTCTATAGTAACTATAGAGTCAAATGTCTGGGGGAAATTGATGAAAATAGGCGAATTGTCAAAAAAATCGGGCTGTTCAATACAAACGATTAGATATTATGAAAGAGAAGGATTTCTGTTAAATCCAAATCGTTCAGAAGGTAATTTCAGGCTGTATGATAGCAAAGCACTTAAACAATTGGAATTCGTAAAGCATTGTCGCAGCCTAGATATATCACTCAATGATATTAAACGTCTTATCGAATTAAAAAATAAGCCAGAAGAAAGCTGCTCTAGCGTTAATGCATTAATTGATCAGCAACTTGCACTAGTGAATAAACGCATGAAAGAATTAAGGGCGCTTAAAGCTGAATTACAACAAATGGCTAGTGCTTGTGGTTCGAACAACCCAACATACTCATTATATTCTGCTGACCATGTAACACGGCAAGTATATTGTTTACTATCCATTTGAAACCCCATAATGTTTTAAGTCTATGTATAAAAGTACGATTTTCACTTAGCAGTACTTAAATAATCACCCCACCACTGCATCATTTCAGTCCGCTGGGCTAAATAGTCAGCGTGATTATAGCTGGCACGGGTACGGTTCTTATCAATATGTGAAAGTTGTGCCTCAATCCAGTTATCCTGGAACAAACCTGAGTCATTCAAAATGGTACTAAAAGTGGAACGTAGTCCATGAGAGGATAATTGATGTTTTCCATAGCCCATCTTACGTATAGCCATATTTAATGTATTAAAATGAATCGGTTGATTATGTTTCCGTGGGCTAGCAAAAATGTACTTTTCACCGTATGACCATTGCATGACGTCTTTTAAAATATCTAAAGCCTGATCTGAAAGTGGAACTAAGAAGTCGGGAATCTCATGGCCTAATATGACTTTTCGTCGAAACTGTTTAATATGCAAGGCAGGTATTTTCCAGACTTTTTCATTTAAATCAAAATGATGAGGCTCAGCCAATAACAATTCAGCCCCTCGCACGCCAGTATGTAATTTGAACAGCAGTGCTTTTTTAATAATCGGATGGGCATCCAATTTTTGTAATTTATACTTAAAATCAGATATATCCTCCGCTTTCAAATACGGATAATTTTTCTTGATTTTACTGTTAATGGCGATTTTATTTAAACCATGCGCGATGTTGAATTCACAATAACCCATCGCTACAGCGTAGTCATAAATTTGGTTCAAATAACTACAAGCTTTCTTGACAGGTTCTTTTACTTGGCGTCCCTCTATTTTTTTGATTACTGAAACCAGGTCATAACGCTTGATGTTTTGAAAAGGTAGATCCTGAAGGTCTGGATAAATATCTTGCTGTAAGCATCTTTCTGCTAACTGTAGTACACCACAGCGGGGTAGATCGTTGAAGGCATTTTTCAGTTTGAACTGTAACCACTCCTCCCCGACCTTACCAAAGGTGATGACATTAGAGGCAGTATCTTGTTCAAAACAGAAATCATTGTCTTTAAAGTCATCTCTGACTTGTCGTGCCTTTTTCAGCGATAAATCAGGATAACGACCTAACTGAATGCGTCGACGTTTTTTAGTTTGTGGATCTGTATAGCGATAGCACCAAGATTTTCTTCCACTCGGCTCAATCTTCAGGCTAAGCCCATCTTCATCGGATAAAAAACTGGTTTTTTCCTTACAATGAGCTTGGCGAACTTTAATTTCAGTAAGACTCATGGAATTTAAATGAAACCTAACAATGGGTTGATTGGATCAATTATATCAAAATAGAACGCTTTATGTATGATGCGTACACTACGCATCATATATATTTGTAATATATTGTTTTATATATTTAATATTTTAAGTATTTGTATTTTAGTAACCATTATAAGTACCACCTCTTCTTTAAGTTCCCAACAACTCACTTTTTCTGTCATCAATGTTAAATAAGTCTTGTGCTTTAAATTCTTAGATGACCTCCTCTACCCTTTATTATCATTTTTATAAAAGTAACTATATGTACTCATTAAAATTTGTAGAGCTCAAAAACAAAAAAGACCGCTATATAGCAGTCTTTTAACTTAATTAAATAATAATTAATTCATTTTCATCATAAGTGCATAAGCATCACGTTTGTTTTGACGCAATGATTCTATCTCGGACTTCGTCAGCTGTTTTACGAGAGTAATTAACTATAACTAAAAATATAGACAAATATTTGCATAAGTTCTCATTTTGTCTATGTCGATTCAGTAGTGGCAAGGTGGGTATTTATTAGAGATTTAAATGATTATCTTTTGTATTTTAGGTGAGTGTCTTGGTATATTAGCATCCATATCTATTGATTATCCAATCCCTTAACCTAGGCATGACTTTGTGAAATTAACACGCATCCACCATTGTAAAAACTTGAATGTGCAAAAGTACAAACAGCTTGAGAAACAAGCTGTTTTACTTGGTCGTATTCGTAGCGAGGTGTGGGCTAAATATGGTGCTATTTCAGGTTTGAA